>NZ_JABSST010000054.1 GCF_013213975.1 Winogradskyella sp. | reverse complement strand
CTATGAATATGGGTTTTTGAAAAAGAGAGAAAATGATAACCGTAAGTATGTGCTAATTCAGTGGCAAGATTACATGAATTAAGCTAATAAATAGTATAATAGGAGTAGAGACCACTACCCAAATCTAAGTGAAGAAATATTTAAAAATAAACAATGTTTTCAGATTCAATATCATAATAAGGTTATCTACCAAAAGCATCGTTTTGCATATTCCTTACGGGAAAATAGCGTTGCCTTTTTATTATGGAAAATAACTACCTAATATCTTCCTTGGTTACGTTCCTTTTTGCTTCTGGGGTTAATAACCGTTTTGCAAAATCTATAGTTGCCAAACCCAATGCTCGATATAACTTCGTTATGTAGGTGCGCCTGAAACTGTAAAAGCCATAATCTATTCCTAACTTTGGTTATATTCTTTAAATAGTTCTGTTCAATGATCTCATTATCTTCCAATACTTGTAAGATACTGCCGATTTTGGTTCAGTAATTATTTCTGTTTCTCGCTGATGATTTTTCTAAAATCGAATTTAAGAATCCTATGAAATGTACCTTTTTAAGGTCATTTAAGTTTGTTGTATTTGGATATGTTTTAGCCAACCAATTTAAAAATAACTCAATATTGTTTTTGTAATCCTTACAGGTGCGGTTTTCAACAATCTTTTCTTTAAGTTTTAAACCCATAAATAAGGCATCCATTATAGGTATTTCAATAGATTCGTCTATTGATTCCCTTTTCATGGGTTCAGCGGTGTCAACAGAATCCATCTTAGGTTTAGGTTCTAACTCACTATCCTTTTTAGACTGATTAAGTCTTTCAAATAGTTTTGTATGATCCTTAAATGTACTGTACCCTAATTTGAGAAGTTTAATTTATGATTTTCTGTATATAGTAAGAACCTCTTTTGGTCAAATCCTATGCACTTTCGTATTCAGAAGTCAGAATTTGATTAAACATAAGCATAAAAAAACGGTTTAGTGTGAACTAAACCGTTTGTATGGTGGGATTTACCATTTTGTAGCGAGATCGAGATTTGAACTCGAGACCTCCGGGTTATGAATCCGACGCTCTAACCAACTGAGCTACCTCGCCTTAATTGCGGCTGCAAATATAAAAACAAAATCAACGACAACAAACATAACAATATAAAAAAATAATTTTAGTTTAAAGTTTTGAATTGCACCATAATTGTATATATTGAGGCAATAATTTAATGCTCATATGGACGACAAAGAAAAATATGAAATGGAGTTTGTAATTCAAGCTTCTCCCTCTCTAATATATCAATATATTTCTACACCCTCTGGACTTTCTGAGTGGTTTGCAGATAATGTAAATTCAAGAGGAGAAATGTTTACATTTATTTGGGATGGTTCCGAAGAGCAGGCAAAATTATTAACAAAGAAGAGTGGTGAAAGGGTTAAGTTCAGATGGCTCGGTGATGATGAAGATGGTGCAAGTTATTATTTTGAAATACGCATACAAGTTGATGAAATAACTAAGGACGTATCATTAATGATTACTGATTTTGCAGAGGATGATGAAATAGAAGAAGGAAAAATGCTATGGGATAATCAAATCTCAAGTCTCAAACAAGTTTTAGGCTCAAGGTAACAAGTAACTAACTCAACTATTATATCTTTGTCTCGATTTATTTTAACCTAAATCGGGACATTTTTTTATGATCAATTTTAACGGTACAATCGTTTCAGAAGAGGATTTTAAACTTAATTCTGAGAATCGTGGATATAAATATGGTGATGCACTTTTTGAAACATTAAAAGTTGTAAATGGAGTAATCTTTTTTTGGGAGGATCATTATTTTAGGTTAATGGCGTCGATGCGTATATTGCGTATGGATATTCCAATGAATTTTACAATGGAATATCTCGAATCAGAAATACTTAAAACAATTGAAGCTCACAATTTAAGTAAAACTTCTGCGAGAGTGCGAGTAAATGTTGATAGAGGCGATGGTGGCAAATACTTACCAAATAAAAATAACGCCTTAGCATTTAACATTAAAGTAGAAAAGCATAACGACCCTTTTTATTCCCTCAATAAAGAGTCATCATATGTAGTAGACTTATATAAGGACTATTTTGTTGCGCCTGGATTATTATCTGGCCTTAAGTCAAATAATAAAGCCATTAATGTTCTTGGTAGTATTTATGCTCAAGAAAACGATTTTGATAATTGCCTTTTATTAAACACAAATAAGCAAGTTATTGAAGCTCTTAATGGTAACTTATTTTTAGTTAAAGGTGATAAAATAAAGACTCCACCGTTAGAAGATGGATGTTTAAAAGGGGTCATGCGAAAGCAAATACTAGAGATTATCTCTAAAGATGTTAACCTATTTATCGAAGAGGCTTCAATTAGTCCATTCGAACTTCAGAAAGCTGATGAATTGTTTATTACCAATGTTATAAAAGGAGTTGTTTCAATAGCTCAGTATCGTAAAAAGACATTTAAAAATGAATTTGCGCAATCTTTGGTGGGAAAATTAAATGCTAAACTACGTTTAATGTCTTAATTGTAGCTCGGATTTTCTGGGGCGTTGGACCAAATACTGTAATCACCACCCATTTCTAACATTTTCTCTCTCCAGAAAGAGTTGCATGATTTGGATATAATTTTATTATGATAAATGTTTTCTGAGACTACCCAAGCATTAGATTCTAACTCATTAGCCAGTTGTTGTTCGGCCCAGCCAGAATAGCCCAGGAAAAATCGAATATCATCTTTTGAGATTTTATCATCATTGATGAGATCTAATACTACATTGAAATCACCTCCCCAAAATATTCCATTTGATATTTCTATACTATTCGGTATTAATTCTGGCGATTTATGAATAAAGTAAAGATTATCTTGTTCTACAGGTCCGCCATTGTAGATTCTAAATTCAGACTCTGTACCATCAATAAGATCTCTGAGATTATAATCTAACGGTTTATTAAGAATAAAACCTACTGAGCCGAGCGCATTATGGTCCGCTAACAGTATAACCGCACGATTAAATGAGATATCTCCAATAATGGAAGGCTCTGCTATAAGTAAACTCCCTTTTTCTGGTTTAGCCATGAGATAATTGATCTTTACCTTTTCTAAGTTATCGTTTTTTCGGGAATTAAACAACTAAAGTTTTAAAAAAGAGAGACAAAAAAAGCCTGCTCACTAAGCAGGCTCTGTATTTTTTTTAAGAAAAAATGTCTTAGTTTACAGCGTTACTTAAATCAGAACCTGCTTTAAATTTTACTACATTTTTAGCTTTAATCTTGATGGTCTTACCAGTTTGTGGGTTTCTTCCATCTCTAGCAGCTCTTCTAGAAACTGACCAAGAACCAAAACCTACTAAAGAAACTCTATTTCCTTTTTGTAATGCTCCTTCGATGTCGATTAACATAGAGTCTAATGCTTTCTTAGCAGCTGCTTTAGTAATTCCAGCATTTTCTGCCATACCATTGATTAAATCTGTTTTGTTCATAAATTTTAAATTTAAATTGTTAAAAATTTGAATTTTAGAAATAATTCTCAAAAATCCGTAGACAAATTTATCAGTAATAATAAGCTACGCAAGTAATAGCAAGGGAAATAGGTAATTTTGTTAATAAATCACAGCATTTGTTAATAAAGGTATGTATTTTATCGGATATTTTGCTAGGTCAATGGTGGTAGGGGTTTACAGGAGTTTTGCAGTTTTGGAAAACTCAAATCCATTCAAAAGTGATTTAACATCCATTTTTCGCTTACCTGGAAGTTGTAATTCTTCAATTTTAATATATCCATAATTACAAGCTATTTTCATTTCGTAATTCTCAATTATAATACTTCCATTTTCGTAATTATGTAATGCTTCTGTTTTGTCGACGTTATACAGTTTAATAGGTTTTAAATCGTTGTTGTTTTCTAAATAACACCAAGCTGCTGGAAATGGGTTTAATCCTCTTATCTTATTATAAATCGTATTTACATCTTTATTCCAGTCAATTTTACAATTCTCTCGATTTAGTTTATATGCCGTCTTTAAATCTTCGTGATTGGATTGAATTTGAGTAGAAATTTTATCATTTTCTACTAATTCCACTGTTTTAATAACAAGGCTGCTTCCAAGCAGCATTAACTTATCATGAAGTATACCTACTGTGGTATCTTCTGTAATTTCAGTTTCTTCCTTAAGAATTACAGCTCCTGTGTCGATTTTTTCATCTATAAAAAATGTGGTAACACCAGTTTTAGTTTCTCCATTAATAATTGCCCAGTGAATTGGTGCTGCACCGCGATATTGAGGAAGTAAAGACGCGTGAAGATTAAAGGTGCCGTATTCTGGCATTTGCCAAACCACTTTTGGTAACATTCTAAATGCTACTATAATTTGAAGATTTGCATTTAGCGCCTTCAATTCTTCAATAAAAGAATCAGCTTTTAAATTTTTAGGTTGAAGAATATTTAAATTATGTTCTAACGCAAACTGTTTTACTGCAGAGGTCTTTATTTTTTGACCACGACCAGCTTTTCGATCTGGAGCTGTAATTACTCCAACTACTTTATAATTACTTTTAAGAAGTGCTTCTAATGTAGTAACCGCGAAATCGGGTGTACCCATAAAAACAATTCTCAAGTCGCGTTTTGTTGTCATATAAGCGAATAGGTGTTTTTATTTGTTATATATATAAGTTTCGACTCTAAAAGTTCTGAGAGTACCTTCAATAGCATTGTATTGGAACACTCTAAAGTTTGTAATAATTGTCGCGAAGATAAATCTTCTGATTGTAATGCTTGAAGTATTTCTTTTGATATCTCTCTATCTAATACTGTATTAATTCTTTTATTTTTAATGCAGTTTGAACATTTGCCACAATCCTTATTCGATTTTTCGCCAAAATAACTAAGTAAGAGTCTGTTTTTACAAGTTCCTTCGTTATTGATAAACTCAATAACAGCATTAACCTGATTATATTTTAATTGATGTTGTTGCCTAATTATTTTTGCAATTGGATTTATTGTAATATCATCCTCTCTTGGCTTTATAAATGTAATTTCAGAATCCGTATTGGCTATATGTAGACTTATAATACTATCTTTTTCTAATTGGCGTAGTTGATTGATTACAATTTTTTCTTCGAGATTAGATTTTTCAATTATTAAATCCAGATTCACCTTAGTTTCAAAATCAAAGATGCCACCATAAGTTCTAAGCAATACCTTTACAAGGATATTAAGTTTAAGGTTTTTCTCTAAATATTGAAATAAGGCAGTATTTGAAATCAAGAATTGAATTTTAGTTCTAAAATTAAAATGCTGCTCTAAAGAGATAATAGAGTTTCTATCTAATATGGCAAGTGCATTAAAAGTAAGTTTAGAACTTAAACTATAGTTAGAACAAAAGGTTTTAAATGCCAATTGGTGGGTAGAGTTTTCACCTTCGCCATAGGCTATCTGAAAATAATTACATAATTTCAAATATACTTTTTTAACAAAATCAACTGTTGGCAAAGCACCTAAAAATTGGTTTCGAAGGCGATCTTCATCGATATGCTGTTTTAATAGTATGGCAAATGCTTCTTCTCCATTACGTCCTGCTCTTCCTGCTTCTTGATAATAACTTTCTATACTCTCTGGTAAATTGAAATGAATAACTGTTTTTACATTGGCTTTATCAATTCCCATACCAAATGCGGTTGTAGCCACCATAACACGCTTTTGATTATTAAGCCATTGCTCTAATCGTATTTGTTTTTCCTTATTGGTTAAACCACCATGATAATAAGCAGAAGAGACGTTCTTTGATTCTAGATAATTATGAATCTCTTCAGAAGCCTTTCTGCTTCTTACATAAACAATTGATGATCCTGTAAAAGATTTTAGCGTCTGCGTTAATTGAAATAGCTTGTCATCCGTATGAATGACGCTATAAGAAATATTAGATCTCTCGAAAGATCCTTTAAAAATCTTGGGTGAAATAAAATCTAAATTTTTTATAATATCTTCAACGACATCTTGTTTTGCAGTTGCGGTTAAAGCAATGCAATTAATATGAGGGTGGATTTGCCTTAATGTGGAGATATGTTTGTAAGCAGGTCTAAAATCGTTACCCCATTGGCTAATACAATGCGCTTCATCTACTGCAATAAGATTAACTTTCATTTGCTGAATACGCTCCATAACAAGAGATTGCTGTAGCCGTTCAGGTGAAAGATAAAGGAATTTATAATTGCCATATATGCAATTATCCAATTGGGTGTCTAGATCACTATAAGAAATACCGGAATTAATAGCTATAGCTTTAATTCCCTTTTGTTTTAATGACTTTACTTGATCTTTCATTAAAGCAATTAAAGGAGTAACTACAACACAAATTCCATCCTTAATTAGTGCTGGAATTTGAAAACAGATCGACTTTCCACCACCAGTTGGTAATAAAGCAAAAGTATCTTCATTTTCTAAAACAGATGTGATTATGTCTTCTTGTAGTGGTTTAAATGACGTGTAATTCCAATAACGCTCTAAGACTTCAATAGGATGCATCATTTAATATGTAATTCTTCTAAAATAAAATCTGACCTATCTTCAATACTTCCAAAAGGAACATCAATAAGCTGATAACCAAATCGCATATAGGCTTGTAAAAGGTGTTCGTGTATTTCTATAGCTTGCTCAAAATTCTCATAACGCTCGCTATCACTGGTAAAGATTTCCTGCCATGGGGCTAGAACAAACACGTAGTCATATTTATACTTTGTACAGGCATCAACAAAATATTGAGGGTATGTATCTCCGATATAATCCATGTAAGCCAAAACATCAGGCAAACCTCTATCTATAAAAATAGCAGATCTAGATTCTAGTTGGGCGTTCCTAAATTGTGAAATGCGTCCTTCCAAAAGTTTTTTGCTAAATAATAATGGCTCCTTTAGAAATAACTGCTCGATTCCTTCTTTTCGTGCTTGCAAAGTAACTTGTCTAGATATTTCGTCATAACAAACAAAATCAAGGGATTTTAAATGTTCAATTATTGAGGTTTTTCCTGTTCCTGGACCTCCTGCGATGACGATTTTCTTAGGATTCAAATTGGCAAAGTTTTTGCTAAAGTATAAGTAATTAAAAGTGTAAAGTTAAACGTATCTTTACAACTGAAAAAATATATGATGGATAGTTCAAAAAAATCAGAAGAGTTTTACACCAAGCTTCGTGCTCAACTTCAAGATACGGCATTATGGCCAACAGAGTATTTGTATAAATTCATTGTGATATCAGAAGGGGACAAAATAGACCAAATAAAAGCCTTATTTAATCATTTAGGCGCAGTGATCAAAACTACACCATCAAAAAATGGGAAATACACTAGTGTATCGGTTAATGTTAGGATGAAAAATCCTGATGCTGTTATTGTTAAATACAAAGAAGTAGCCGCGAACGTTGAGGGTGTAATTTCTCTTTAAAATTTGGCGATACCTACATAAATTTTGTACTTTGCGTCAAAACCGAAAAACTTCAGGTTTAGAATAATTTACTACACATTTTACAATTTTGATTGACAACTTAGAATACAACACAGAACGCGAGCATTTAATTATACCAGAGTATGGACGTCATTTACAAAAAATGATTAACCATGCTAAGACTCGCGAGACCAAAGAAGAACGCAACAAGCTTGCAAAGGCCATTATTTCTGTAATGGGCAATCTACAACCTCATTTAAGAGATGTTCCAGATTTTCAGCATAAACTTTGGGATCAGCTTTTTATAATGTCTGATTTTGAACTGGATGCGGACTCTCCTTATGAAAAACCGTCTAAAGAAGAATTAGCGGCAAGACCAAAATCATTAGATTATCCTCAGAATCATCCAAAGTATCGCTTTTATGGCAATAACATCAAAACGATGATTGATGTGGCGTGCACTTGGGAGGATGGTGAAATGAAAGAGGCATTAGTTTATACAATTGCCAATCATATGAAAAAATGTTACCTCAATTGGAATAAAGACACCGTTGAGGATAGGGCAATTTTTGATCATTTATTTGAACTATCAAACGGAAAGATAAATTTAAAAAATGGCGACGAAGACCTCACAGATGCTTCGGATTTAATGCGTGCAAAGTCTAAGTACGGCAAAAAAGGCAATTCTAAAAAATCTAAAAAGAAATATTCCAACAATAGAAAACGTTACTAAAACGTATGGGAACATTTAAAATTGAAGGTGGGCACCAACTTAAAGGAAGTATCCAGCCACAAGGTGCAAAAAACGAAGCATTACAGATATTATGTGCCGTATTGTTGACTGCAGAAGAAATTAAAATTGATAATATACCAGATATTATTGATGTTAATAAGCTTATTGAGTTACTTAAAAAACTCGGTGTAAAGGTGAATAAACTGGGAAAGGGTTCTTATACCTTTAAAGCAGATGATATCAATTTAAAATATTTAGAATCAGCTGAATTTAAAGAGGATGGACGAGGCTTAAGAGGGTCTATCATGATTGTTGGCCCACTTTTAGGAAGATTTGGTAAGGGACATATACCTAAACCCGGTGGTGACAAAATAGGACGTCGTCGTTTAGATACGCATTTTGAAGGTTTTATTAATCTAGGTGCAAAATTTCGTTATAATAGAGATGACCTATTTTATGGAGTAGAAGCAGATGAACTTACGGGTACTTATATGCTTTTAGATGAAGCATCGGTTACGGGAACTGCTAATATTATAATGGCAGCGGTTCTAGCAAAAGGTGTAACCACGATTTATAATGCGGCATGTGAGCCTTATTTACAGCAATTGTGTAAAATGCTTAATAGAATGGGTGCTAAAATCTCAGGTGTTGGATCTAATTTGCTTACAATAGAAGGAGTTGAGGTACTTGGTGGGACAGAACATAAAATGCTTCCAGATATGATTGAAATTGGAAGTTGGATTGGTCTTGCGGCAATGACAAAAAGTGAACTCACGATTACTAATGTTAGCTGGGATGATTTAGGAGTTATTCCAAGTGTTTTTAGAAAAATAGGTATTAATATTGTGCGTCAAGGAGATGATATTTATATCCCAGCACATATTAATGGTTATGAAATCCAAAATTACATCGATGGATCAATTTTAACTATCGCAGATGCACCTTGGCCTGGATTTACCCCTGATTTACTCAGTATCGTTTTAACCGTACTCACGCAGGCTAGAGGTAGTGCTGTAGTGCATCAAAAGATGTTTGAGAGTCGACTGTTTTTTGTTGATAAGTTGATAGATATGGGTGCTAAAATTATATTATGTGATCCTCACAGAGCAACTGTTATTGGTCATGATTTTAAGTCACAGTTAAAAGCCACTACAATGACCTCACCAGATATTAGAGCAGGTGTGTCGTTATTAATTGCTGCATTATCGGCAAAAGGGACATCCATTATTCATAATATCGAGCAAATAGACCGAGGATATGAAAATATTGATGAGCGTTTAAGAGCTATTGGTGCTAAAATTGAACGTTTAGAAGGTAATTGATAATTTTTTAAAAGAAAGCTCTGATAAGTATTTCAGAGCTTTCTAAATTGTTTATTGAAATGGTTATTTCGCTTAAGACGTGCACGTCTTATAACTTAGTAACGCCAAGCATATTGATTTATTATATATTTTATTAAAAAAAAATAAAAAAAATATAAAATCTGTTAATTTAGTGCAGATTTATATGTGTCTAAGCAACGCTCTCGGGCAGCTTTATGATCTACGATAGGTTGCGGATATGTGAGTTGTTGATAATCTGGCACCCATTTTTTAATATATTTATGAGCTTTATCAAATTTTTGAATTTGTGAAGTAGGGTTAAATATTCTAAAGTAAGGTGCGGCGTCGACTCCTGATCCTGCAACCCATTGCCAATTACCAACATTACTTGCCATTTCGTAATCATGAAGTTTCTCTGCAAAATAGGCTTCGCCCCAACGCCAATCGATTAATAGGTGTTTACATAAAAAGCTACCAACAAGCATTCGTACACGATTATGCATAAAACCAGTCTCGTTTAGTTCTCGCATACCAGCATCAACTAAAGGATAGCCAGTTTTACCTTCACACCATAATTTAAACTCTTCTTCATTATTTCTCCATTCAATTCTATCGTATTTCGATTTAAAGGCTTGGTCTTTGGTATGTGGAAAATGCCATAGAATTTGCATAAAAAATTCGCGCCAAATTAATTCTTGCCAAAATATTTCGTTTTCCTCCGCAATAGCCTTTTTAACCATATCTCTTATGCTCACGGTTCCAAAGCGAAGATGAGGTCCTAAACGGGAGGTGCCATCTTTAGAGGGAAAATTGCGTGTTGCCTCATAATTTTGAATGAGTTCTGGAGAAACAGAATATGAAGCAATTTTTTGTTCAGACTCCTCAAAACCAATTGCGTTTAGACTTATGTTAGGAAGATTAACGTCTTTAATCAGATTGCTTAGTGAGCTAGAAGTTTTAAAAGTTTTTAAAGGTATACTTTTAAATTGTTCCTTCCACTTTTTCATATAGGGTGTATAGACCACATAGGGATTGCCATCATTTTTTACAACTTCGTTTTTTTCAAATATGACTTGATCCTTAAATGTTTTAAATGCAATGCCATTCTCCTCTAGTAAAGTTTGTATAGCATTATCCCTTTCTAAAGCATACGGCTCATAATCTCTATTGGTGTAGATACAACCAATCTTATAATCTTTAATTAATTTGTTAATAATTTCTATTGGTTTTCCGTGGTAAATGGCTAGACTACTATCATAATCATTTTGCAAGCGCACTCGCATGTTCTGAAGAGTATCATGAATAAAAGTAACACGAGCGTCAGTTTTAGGGAGTTTGTTTAGTATTTCTGAGTCAAAAATAAATACTGGTAAAACTGGATATTCACCCTTCAAGGCTTCAAAGAAACCTTTATTATCGTCGAGTCTTAAATCTCGCCTAAACCAAAATACATTTACAATTTTATTCATACTTGCCAAATAAGTCTTCTAACTTTTGAGTGCGGTAATTAAATATTTCTTCAAGTTTTGGTTTCACCAAGAATGGATGCACCATCTGTCCTAAAATACCCATAGGAACTTTATAATCTATAATATCTTCCATTTCAACACCCCCTTCAATTTCTTTTATAAAATGTTTATGATGCCATAGCGCATAAGGTCCAAAACGCTGTTCATCAACAAAATATGCTTTATCTTTAACATGTGTAATCTCTGTGACCCATTTTGTTTTTATTCCCAGTACTGGTGTAACCATATATTGTATTATTTGTCCTGAAAACATAGGACGATCTGCACCTGAAATTATATGGAATCCCATGTAATCAGGTGTTATGGTCTTTAAATTGTTTGGACTTGATAAAAATCTCCAAGCTTCATCAACCGTTATAGGAAGATTTTGCTTTTTATGTAAAGTGTATATTTTCATGCTTAGTTATTAAATAAAATATAACCGTTCAATGAGTTGGCAATACATAACCAAATCAGGTATGGTAATAATAAGTATTTGGCCATCTTTAATCGATCATGTCTGAAAGTAATAAAGAGATAAAAAATGGTCATTATCAATACTATTAAAACTACTAGACCTGCAGTTACCATTTCTTGATTAAAGAAAAACCAATTCCAACAGACATTTAGTCCCCAAGAAAATATAAAAACTAGCCAAAGGGTAAGGGTGTTTCTTTCTATAAAGAGCTCCGCTAAGTACCATGAATAACAGATCATGATAAGGGTCCATGCAAAACCGAACACCCATCCAGGTGGTGTCCAAGGTGCTTTATTTAAATTCGAATACCAGTCACCAGTTACAGCATCACCCATGAACAAATTACCAAGGGCAAGACCACCAAAATTGAGGATAAGAAAGATTATGATGTAATAAATCTTTTTCAATTTATTGGGTTTTGAGCTTGTCTATTTTATCTAGGATATTTTGAGCTTCGCTATATTTTTTATCACTTTCAGCTCGATTAGTCGTTGATAGTTTATGCCAATCTGCCATTAGCTTTTCATACGCTTTCTGAAGCTTTTCTATCTCTGAAGTCTTTTTAAATAATCCGAACATATTTACTGAATGTATTTGGTAATTCTTGAATTTGTTGGTTTAGTGATCGAAAAAAAATAATCTAAGAATTCACCGTCCTTATCAACTAAATATTTCTGAAAATTCCATTTTACAGTAGAATTTTGCTTTCCATTAAGTGCCTTAGTTGTAAGCCATTTGTATAATGGGTGTTGATTGCTTCCTTTAACATCAATTTTTTCTGTTATTAAAAAAGAAACACCGTAGTTAAGTTCACAGAATTCTTCGATGTCTTTGGCATTACCTGGTTCTTGCCTGCCGAATTGATTGCAAGGAATGCCTATGACCACGAGTTTATCATTATATTTCTCGAATAATTGTTGTAGTTCTCTATATTGAGGTGTAAAGCCACATTTTGAGGCTACATTCACAAATAATATGTATTTGCCTTTGTAATCGTTTAACATTACTGCATCGCCTTTGAGGCTATTAATTTCAATGTCATAAATGGACTCCTTCGCAGTATTCACAATGTGTTTGTCTGTTGTACTAAGCGTACCGACAAAAGCTTTAATTGGGTTCATGGTATTAAATTTTGAAGCTTACAATGCCACAATCCATTTCAAATACTTGTCCGGACAATGATCCTGCTTTTTCAGAAAGTAAGAATCCAGCCATATCAGCAACTTCTTGTGGTTGTAAATATTTTTTCAATGGATGTCGAGCGTTCATGTTGTCAATCATCCTTTCATTTCTTAATAATTTTGAGGCTAAATCTGTGTCTGTTACTGTAGGCGCAATTGCATTTACTCTTATGGTTGGTGCAAGTTCTGCACCTAGAGATTTTGTTAATCCTTCTACAGCAGATTTAGATGCTGCAACGCTAGCATGAAATGGCATACCTAGTTTAGTAGCTACCGTACTAAAGAGAACTATAGACGGTTTATGACCATTTTTTAATGCTGGTAAGTATGTTTGAATGGCTTTGACTGCTCCAATGACATTAATGTCAAAATCTCGCTTAAAGTCATCCAAACTTAATCTATTAATTGGTTTTAAATTGATGCTACCTGGGCAATAGACCAGACCATTAGCCATATCAATATCTGGTAATTCATCAATTGTAACGTCACAACTAAAATGCTTAAGCTTTACGTCTGCTGTCTCGGGAGCGGTACGACTTATATTTATAATTTCATCGTAAGAAGAAAGCAAAGACTTAACAATTGCGTTGCCAATACCTTTGCTTCCACCAATAACTATTAATCTATTCATTTTATGCTGCTGTAAGAGGACGGCCTTTAAGGCGTTTTTCAATTTTTTGTTTAATAACTGTAAGACGCTTCATTAGGTCCATTAACTTAGTATCTTTCTTCTGCTTATAGATCTCATTGATACCAAGAATAATTTCTTTTGCTTCTCTAGCAGCTAAAATTCTGTCGCTTGTAGTTTTAAACGAATGCTTTCTATTCTCAAATTCGTTTGCTCTTTGTAATATATCCATAGCTTAATTATTTATATAGTTTTGTAATTCTACAATACGTTCTGGGCTATTAAAAATCCCACCATAATATGTTGTGACCGTTGCAGACGTGTCGTCTTTTACACCACGAGACGAAACACAAAGGTGTTTTGCATCTATAATTACGGCAACGTCTTCAGTTGCTAAGACTGTTTTTAATTCATTAGCAATCTGTTGGGTTAGTCGCTCCTGCACTTGAGGACGCTTGGCATAATATTGCACAATACGATTTAACTTTGATAAACCAATTACCTTTCCTGAGGATTTATAAGCAACGTGCGCCTTGCCAATAATTGGTACAAAATGATGCTCACAGTTGGAATAAAAGGTAATATCTTTTTCAACCAGCATTTGATTGTATTGATACTTGTTATCAAATAATGCCACTTTAGGTTTGTTCTCAGGATCTAGACCTGAGAAAATTTCTTCTACGTACATTTTTGCCACACGATCTGGTGTACCTTTTAAGGAGTCGTCTGTTAGGTCTAATCCTAACACATCCATTATCTCGGAAAATAGTATGGAAATTCGTTGTTTTTTTTCTTCACTAGACATATCAAAAGCATTTGCCTTCATTGGTGTGTCTAATCCTGAAAATAAGTGGTCATCACCTATTTCTTCTATTGAAAATGCATTTAGTGTTTTTCCATTTTTTGTGGACGTCGTTGTGTTCATAGTTATCTTTTTAATGTGCTGTTTTTAAATACTCCTAGTTTAAATCAAAGCACCTGTTATCGTTTTGAAATAGAGTTATTTGTTATTGTTCTTTGACGCGAGCATTTAAATCTACCCTTGTCAAATGTCCTTTTTTTTCTCGATAATCGAGATGTATTTATATTTAATTGACCATCATAATCAAGGTCATTAATATTCGTCCAATTTTTTAGGGGCCCCCTGAGTTTCCTGTGTTTAGTTGCTCTACCTTGCACGCGTTCTCTCCACATTCTAAAACTACTAGGTTTCATTTCTTTTCGCATGAGCTCTATTACGTCTTGCTCTTTCAATCCAAACTGAAATGTTATTGCTTCAAAGGGTGTTCTATCTTCCCAAGCCATTTCTATTATTCTATCAATGTCTCTCGTATCTCGTTTCATAATGTTTGAGGCATCGAAACCTGCATATCGTATTTTACCTTTAGATCAAGTAATTTGTCAAAAAACTTCTTATTTTCTCTAAACGTCTTACTGTTTCTGAAGTGTATAAATCTCCCTTGTGCATGAAGGCTTGAACCATTTATTTTGTAAATAACTAATTGGTAGTATGGAATAATCCAAGTGAAGTTTTTCAATCCTTGATTAATCATAACCAATACTCCTTTAGGTCTCAATTCTATGTTTGCATAATTAAGATCTGATACTTTGTTCATCATACTCTGCATATTAGGACTAACTTCGTCAATAATCATACGCTTAGAACCCACTCCTTTCATTTTCAACTTTTGTACCAAACTGAAAGGACCGCCAATAAGATCGGCAATAATTTGCCTATGCTCTGGATTATGATGTGTTGTGTTAATTATCTTTATAAAGTAAAGATACAAAATGTTTAACCTTTTGCATTGAAAGTTAAACAAAAATTAACACAGTATTAAGAATGTAGAAAACAATGTGCTTCATTCGTTGCGCAACATGCGATTACGATCTTTTATGGTATGTCGTTTTAATATTCTAAAACTTTCACGCACCACTTCAGGATCCTTCTTCATATTCCATAGAATTTCGCTTGCCCGTTTTCGATTTTCTTTTATATCTACAATGGGATTTGGATAGTTTTCTCCTAATTTAAAGTTGTAAAAAGCTTGCTCCATCTCTGTCATTAGGTGGGGCTCATGAATAAAGGCGGTGTCTAATTCTGCTAATTCTGGAACCCATTTCTTGATGAAAACTGCATCAGGATCATGCTTTAAACTGTTAACTGTGGGATTGTATATTCTTAAATTATTTATCCCAGTTTCACCTGCTTGCATTTGTAATTGTGGGAAATGAATACCGGGTTCAAAATCAAGAAATTGTTGTGATAGGTGCGTGGTAGCTGCTTGCCATGGTTGCCACAAAATATGTGTGATAAATGATGCTAGCATGGCTCGCATTCTAAAGTTAACATATCCAGTTTCAATTAAGCATCGCATGCTTGCATCCACCAGAGGAAATCCTGTTTGGCCCTCTTTCCAGGCCTTTTGATATTCATCTGAGATACTTTTTTTAAGCTTGTGAAAGCCTTTATTAACACTTGAATTTTCCATGGTGTGTTCCATTTCGAACTTCTGTATGAAATGGGCTTGCCACCTTAAACGCGAAATAAAAGCTCCAATATGTTGTTTCTCTTTAGTTTTATGTTTTAGTTCTTGTCCTTTTTGAAAAACTTGTCTAATAGAAATGTTTCCCCATGCAATGTATGGAGAGAGTCTGCTACAACTGGTGCGAGAAGCCTCAGGTTTTGAAATGTTGAACATGTAATCGGTATGGCGACTTTCAAAAAATGAATTGGCATATTTCCATGCCATTGTACTACCCCCTTTTTGAAAATTTGTGTTCGATGGTGTACTTAAATTAGTTACATTAAACACCCTTTCTAAAGATGTAATTTCATCGAAATTAAGAAGTTGACCTTTTTTAGGTTCGAATTCTTCTATAGGCTGATACATGTAATCTTCCCAATTTTCAAACCAATTGTCTCTATTGGTTAAACCACGTTCCACACCATTATTTTTACTTTCATTCCAATCGATAAAATTATTTCTGCAATACCGTGTAAATTCTTTATCTCTGTTGTATGTAATTAACAATCCGGTTTCTACATGAGAATAAATATTGTCAACTTTATAGAATTCTTGTATTAGGTTAAAAGCACTTTGGATATCAATAGTGATGCTCATCACCTTTGATTCATAAGCTTTTAGAATGGAGTTAATATCAACTAAAGACTCCTTAATAAAATTAAAATGTCGCTCACTGTAATGATCGTCATTAAGAAGTATGTGCTCAAAAACATAAAGGATTAATGTGCGTTTACCTGATTTTAAGGCATTAGCTATTGCCTCATTATCGTATAACCTTAAATCACGTTTTAACCAAACAACATTAATATGTTCTCTTTCTATCATATTACAGTGAATCTAAAAATTGTTGCGCATTTTTAAAATGCTTTTCTTTTGTTTCTCGCTTCATTTTATCAAAAGTGCGTATAAGCATTCCAAGTCTTGGATTGCTTAAAAAGAATTCTCTATGCTTATCCATAAACGTCCAGAATAAACCGTCCCAAGTGGCTTGCCAATCTCCTTTTGAATAATTACTCATTTTCATGATATAATTGCTACTGCTTATGTAAGGTTTAGTAGACATGAGCCCACCATCTGCATAGAGGCTCATGCCATATACATTAGGTACCATTACCCAGTCATAGGCGTCAATAAACAGTTCCATAAACCATTGATAAACATCATCTGGATCAAACTCACAGAGCACCATAAAGTTACCTAGAACCATTAAGCGTTCGATATGATGCGCATAGGCAGTTTTATTTACTTTTTTAATAACGTCGTCAATAGGTTTAATTCCTGTACTACCGTCGTAAAATGAATTTGGGATTTTGCGATTGAATTTCCAGAAATTTTTTGTGCGTTCTTCAGTACCTTTTGTTTCATAAATACCCCTAATAAATTCTCTCCATCCTAAAATCTGTCTAACAAATCCTTCGGTTGAATTAAGGGGAACTTTGTGACTACATGCAAAAGAAATCGCTCGATTAACCACAACAATAGGATCTAACAATCCGACGTTGATTAATGGTGAAAGTAAACTATGGTTTAAGAAATGTTCTTCTTTAACTATAGCATCTTCATAGGCTCCAAACTCATTAAACCGTTGTTCCAAGAATTGTTCAAACCATTGTTCAGCACTGTCATAATCAATAGGATAATTGATAAAATCATTTAATTCGCCATAATGCTTTTCAAAATACTTGGCAACATAATTATTGGCCTCTTTATGGTGTCTTGATAATTCAGGAAACTGAATCGATGGTGCCGATTTATCTTTTGGATATTTTTTACGGTTTTCGGCATCATAAGTTAGTTTTCCGCCTTGCGGTTCATCATTAACCATTAAAATGTTTCTATCTCGACGCTGCTGTTTATAAAATGAGGTTTGAAAAAACTTCGTCTTTGTTGGCTTAAAGAATGAACTTAATTCGTCTTTAGTGTTTATGAATAGCTGGCTTTCATACCATTCAATATCAATGTTGTTGGCAACTGAATTAATGTGTTTTTCTAGCCAATTATCGGTTGGATCAATGATGTGTAATTTATCAAATCCTTGAGATATTAACTTTGGTATAAGTTGCCGTACGTCCGATAATTCTGAAATCGCCTCTATGTATTGTACCCGTTTGTTTTTCGACAATAAGTAATCTTCATAGGCTTTCATTGTGGCACGATGAAACGCTATTTTTTGTTTATGAAATTTGTAATGTGTAAAGAATAAGAATTCTTCAACTAAATAGATATCAATATCTACATTAAGAATCGGTGAACTCTTAAATAGTTGGTTTGGGAATATGAGGGCTACTTCTTGATTCATTTACTTATCAGATATTGTTGATTTCTCTTAAAGAATTATTTTCATACATATTGTGAATGATTATAATCGACAATCCAAATAAAACTGCAGATACGATTAAAACTGTACTAACTAAACCGCTGACGCTGAAGGATAAACGAATTAGAATTGTAGAAACAACGAATCCAGAATTTCTGATAATTTTATGAAACTTATCCGTGTAAAAAAAGGATATTAAAAGTAATACAACATCTACTAAAATGAGTACTGTAAAGAACTCGTCAAAGAATAAGTTATTAATGGTTTCAAAACTTGGTAATAGTTCTTCTGCAAATGAAATACTCGTCAACCAATCCGAAAATGTAACTATTGCCATTAAGAAAAATGTTGGTACCAAAAGGACAGCTATTATCCTTTTTCTGTTAATGAATCTTTCAATTTTTGAATGATTTCTTCTTTTCTGATCAGATTTTCTTACACCTTGTTTTTGAAATTGATAAATCAAATAAAACAAAATAACAGCTGCTAAAATATCGTAGGTAAACTGAAGGTCACCTTTAATCTCAAACCAGCTTGAATTGAGCTCTAAATTCGATAAATCCTTAAATAACTTACGTATAATTATTAAGGTTATAATTTCATATTGTTTGGTGATATAAGTTGTAAAGGATTTTGGTAAATAATAAATTAAGAGATAGACCTCATAAACAAGGATAAATGAAAATGGTGTATAAACTGCAGAGATGGGATTTTGAAAAAATTCAGATTTAAACTCGAAACCTTGGATGTTATATCTAGATAGTAATATTAGTAACAAGTGCACAAAAAAACCAAGCAAAGCAACATATAAAATCAACTTTTCAGTTCGTTTTTTAGTATTCTCTGACAGAAAAATAGGATATATTTTGTTTAATATTTCCAACATTATCTTTTTTATATTATATACACTTAAATTCTTGTTTTAGATGAGTTCTGCCGCTTAAAATAAACTAGGCTGAAGCCATAATTTTCTGAATTTACCTTTAGTGTCGTAGCGCTCTGCTTGTAATTGAACATTAAATTTTCTATCTCTCGGGTCATTACCTACACCTGAGACATACATCCAATTACCATAATTGCTATGTACATCATAATCGACGAGTAACGATTCAAAATAGGCTGCACCTATGCGCCAATCTAGTTCTAAATCCTTAGCGAAATAGGAAGCCACATTTTGTCGACCTCGGTTACTCATCCATCCTGTAGATTTTAATTCTATCATATTGGCATTAACAAAATCCGAAGTCGTTTCTCCATGAATCCATTTTTGGATTTGATTACTATCTGTGGACCAGTGATAATTCTTTTTAAGGACACCTTCTAGCTTAAAAATCTGATTGCCGTGTTTCATTGAAACATACTTAAAATAGTCACGCCAAATCAATTCAAAAATGAGCCAATACGTTGATTGGTTTTTAAAGTACTCGGATTCAAATGCTTTTACTTTCCAATAAATATGTCTTGGTGATAGGCTTCCATTTGCCAACCAAGGTGAAAATTTAGAGCTGTAATCAACGCCAACTAACCCATTTCTTGTTTTCTTATAAACTCCTATGTTTTTAGTATTAAAGAAATAATCGTTTAGTCTGCTCATACCTTGGGATTCACCTCCTTGAAATGGAAATGCAGAATGTGGATGACTCTTAAATTCCTTGAATCCTAATTGGGTTAGGGTAGGAGTATTTGTTTTATGGTCTTTACGAATATTATCCTTTTGATAATCAATAGATGCTACTGGTCTTATAGCTACATATTTTTCTAATTTTTTTCTAAAAACCGTAAAAACTTCTGGCGTCTTAGAAATGTCAAAATTTATATCCTCAGGGTGAAACAGTAATTGGTTGTAGAATGATTTCCATGTAATATCTGGTAGTTCTTTTTTGAGTTTTTTTTCAGAATAATATTCTTCTGTTGTCCATTCCTTTTGAAAGAAAACGGAATCAATACTTAACTCCTTGCAGACTTTAGGTATAACTATTTCTGGTAACTCATTATATATTAAAAGATCAATATTTAATTTGTCGAGTTGTATTTTTAAGTCATTAATGGTTTCGATAAGAAACTTAGCTCTGAATTTTTCTGTTTTTCTAAAACCAAATTTATTGAACTTATAGTGTCTTGGATCGAAACAATATATGCCAATCACAGCATGATTGTCTATACATGCTTCTGCAAGAACAGTATTATCTATAGTTCTTAGATCATTTCTGAACCAAACGAGGTTATTTATTTTTGTTTTCTGCATTTGTCACTACAGTATTTGACATCATTCCAATACTTTTCCCATTTCTTACGCCAGCTAAAAGGACGCTCACAAACAGGACATATTTTTTCAGGTAAATGGTACTTTTTTACTCCTTTCATTTTGTTTCGACTAGGGCGTTTATCATACCTTTAAAGACGAATGCATGAAAAGGTAGGACCATGTACCAATATAATCTTCCCCAAACACCCTTTGGTCTAAATACCGCACGTTGGTAAAGTTTATCCTTAACAATTTTAAATTCTAGCCACGCCTCACCTGGTAATTTCATTTCAGCAAAGAGCAGTAGTCGTTTTTCGTTTTTATCAGCAAAAAGGACACGCCAAAAGTCTAATGGATCACCAGGTTCTAAGTACGTATCATGGGTTCGGCCTCGGCGTAAACCAACACCTCCAAACAATTTGTCTACGTAACCTCGGATTTTCCATAACCCATTAAAACTGTACCAGCCTGTTCGTCCTCCAATGCTCCAAATCTTGTTTAGGGTAATATCTTCATTATTTACCTTTCTTGAGCGAACATCTTTAAAACAGCCAAACTGAGGTAATTCAATATATTTAGAGAGTTGATCTTTAAATACACCACTGCTCACTGCATCTTTCCAACTTGAAATTACAGAGTTTTGTTGTATTTTCTGAAAAGCAAGATTAACGGCTGTTTTATAGGTCATAGGCTCTATCTGAATATGCTTATTGATATTACTTGGTTTGCCAATGACTTCAACCTTCATACTGTCGACTAGAGCTTGTGCTAATTGAAATGATGTAGAGGTAACAAAATACAGCCAATATGATGAGAGCTTTGGCGTTAAAACGGGTAGGGTTATAATATACCTTTTTAAGATTCGGACCTCAGCAAAATGTAAAAGCATCTCCTTGTATGTTAAAATCTCAGGACCATAGATATCATAAGAATGATTGTATAGTGCTTGTTTACCAATGGCATTTGATAAATAAGTTAACACGTCCCTAATTCCAATAGGTTGTGATTTTGTATTTAACCATTTTGGTGTGATCATTATAGGCAATTTTTCAACGATATCTCTAATAATCTCAAAAGAGGCACTGCCGCTACCAACAATAATACCAGCTCTAAATGTTGTTAGGCCATATTGATCTGAATGTAATGTTTGCTCTACTTGTAGTCTAGATTTTAGGTGTTTAGAAAGTGAATCATCATTAACAATACCACTTAAATAAATAACTTGTTTAATAGTCGTTTTTTCAATTAAATCTTTGAAATTTTGAGCGCACTTACGTTCTAAGTTTTCAAAATCATAGAAATTGGTTGCCATGGAATGAATCAGGTAATAAGCAACATCAATGTCTTTTGGAATTACCGCTTCTTTAGGACTTAAGAAATCAATTTTAATAAAGGAACATTTTGGGTGTTCTTCAATCTCGTCAGGTATGCGGTTTAAGTCACGAACACAACAAATTAATTCATGCCCATCTTCAACAAGTTGAAGTGCAAGTCGTTTGGCAATGTAGCCCGTTGTGCCTGTGATTAATATGCGCATTAGTCATTAGTAACTGAAAATTCTGCTTTTGGACGTTGGTATTCTAATCGGTGTTTTAAACTTGGAACTGCATAACCGTCCAATCCATTTATGGTCGCAACTTTCCCTTTTGAGAGGTTAATAAATCCATCTTTTTCTAACAGCTCATCAGGAACATATAATTTTTCTATTCTACCAATTAACAAAACTGTATTATTGGCTTTAATTGAGTACTCTTCTACATAACTCATGGCTAACTGTACTGGACAGCCCTTAACAAAAGGTGCAATGAAATCGTCTTTGTACTCTTCTTCTAAAGCAGTTACATCAAATTCGGAAATAGAGGCATCATATTTGGCCGAAGTATGATGTGCCTCTTTTACTATCCCCTCGTGAATATGGTTAAGGGTATACTTTCCTGTAGCTTTAATGTTATCGTATGTATTTCTTATAACGGTTGTTGGTCTTAAGAAAAAGCCCAAGAGGCCAGGGTTTGAACCTAAATGTGTAACAGAACTAAATACTGCAACATTGGATGTACCAAACTCATCTTTAGAGCCTATTAGATTAGCAGACTTGTACCCACTACAACTGTTTATAAGATTGATGCGGTACAAGTGGTGCATTTGATTAATATCATTAAGACTAAAAACCGCCATATCAAAAGTTTATAAAGTTATTAACCTTAATATTCTCAGCCTTCAAATCGAACATAAGGTTATAAAGTCCAAAGAATGTTCTATTGATGTAGATAAAGTGCTTAGATCCTCTGTTGCCATTCATGTTTCGTAATTCTGTACTCTTAGAATATTTCTGCCCCATTTCTGCAACTTGTTCAAAGAATTCTGAATTAGAAAAATCAAACGTTTCACTTTGAAATGGTTGGGTGAATAAGCTCAGTAACTCATAAAACATATCTGTGAAAAAACGCATCTCTTCTTGAGAATCATCGGTACGTAATATTTCTAATTCGTACAGTTTTTCATTGAATAGTTTAGCATTATCAATACATTTTTTATCGGCAAGTTCAAAATAAGGCTGATAAAAGGATTCTGGTATCGCTTTCATACAACCAAAATCTAACGCAATTAAATCACCATCTTTAGAAATTAAAAAATTACCAGGATGTGGATCGGCATGTACCTTTTTTAATACATGAACCTGATACATATAAAAATCCCATAAGGCTTGGCCAAGGGTATTTGATAATTCTTGATTATCATTGTGTGCCACAAATTCAGAAAGGTGTTCACCTGTCATGTAATCCATAGTAATGATACGTTCGGAAGAGAACTCTGTGTAGTAATCAGGAAACTTCAGGTTTGGTATATGCCTGCATGCCTCGGCAATTTCTTCACTCTGTTTTATTTCGAGTAAATAATTAGTTTCTTCAATCAATTTATCTTCGACTTCTTTAAAGTATTTATCCGAGTCTTTACCTTTTATATTAAACATTTTAATTGCAATAGGCTTAACTAAAGCAAGATCTGAAGAGATACTTTCCGCAACCCCAGGGTATTGGATTTTCACAGCAAATTTTTTCCCATCCTTTTCTGCAAGGTGTACTTGACCAATGCTTGCAGCGTTTACTGAAGTTGCGTTGAAAGTATCAAATAGTTCATTTGGGTTTTTACCAAAATATTTTTTAAAGGTCTTAACCACTAATGGGGGCGATAGTGGCGGCACTGAGAATTGTGACAGTGAAAACTTTTCTACATAAGCTTTAGGAAGTATACTTTTTTCCATACTCAACATTTGAGCTACTTTTAATGCACTACCTTTTAGTTTTTTTAAGCTATCGTAAATATCTTCAGCATTGTTCTTGTCTAAACGTTCTTTTGCCTCTTCTTTTGTATTAACTATTTTATCTCCATAGTATTTCAAATAATTCACGCCAACCTTTGCCCCTGTGGATACTAATTTTGAGGCTCTAGATATTTTTGTTATTGGTATGGTATCAATAGTTTTCATTTAATTCATATGCATTTTTTCTTTGTACAAAAATTTCCCTAAATCAACTAAACTCTTAAGTGGAGTCGTATCAATTAAATCGAAACTTGCACGAACAGATTTTTCTATAAAAACATCTGTTTTTTCAAATGAAGGCGAGGTGTCATCCATCCAAAATTTCATGGTGACTAAGAGCTGAAGCCATGCGGATTCTTTTAAACTTCTGTTCTGAAGCTTTTGCAGTTGCTCTTGCCTAAGATCAATCATTTGGATGTTTAAGTGCTCTATATAATTTGCGAAACGACTTTTAAGATGCGCTAAGGTTCTGAGTGTCTTCAATGAATTTTTATGACCGTCTAACGCATAAATTACATAACTGCGATTCGCAGTTAAAATCTCAAAAAAGGTGTAATAAAAGCTTAGTAATTTATTTCTTGAGTCAAAACTTAAATAGTCTTCGCTCTTTTCTAAAATGTCATGAGCGTTATCAAAGAATATTTTAAAAATATCTTTTTCAAGAGCATCAAAAGATGTGAAGAACTCATAGAATTTTTGTTCTTCCATATTGTTATTCTTTGCAAATGCAAATACTGTTTTGGGTTGCTCATCGTAGGTAAGGACATATTCCATGTAGGCACTGATGATGTCCATTTGCGATACTGTTTTTTTCTTAGCCATTATACTCGTTTAATAATGGTAAAGGTACAAAATGTTTAACTATATTTATAAATACTTAAACAAAATTTAACAAGTCGCTTATTTTACAGCTTAACAGTCCTCATTGCAACAGTTATCATCCTTAACTAATTTACAGCTGAGAACAGCCAATACTGCTCCGATAATTGGTGCAATTAGATATAGCCATAAATCATTTAAATGCCCTGAAATAATTGCAGGCGCTAAGGATCGTGCTGGATTCATCGACGCTTTTGTCATTGGTCCTGCGAACATAGCTTCAAGAAGAATCACAGATCCTACTGCGATAGCCGCCATAGTTCCTATTTCTTTACTTCCTGTAGAGACATTAATAATGACGACCATTAAAAAGAAGGTGAGTAATAATTCTAGAATAAAAGCCTTGTAGGGTTCGAATCCATGCGCAGGATAAGTATGACCGAAACTATTACTTTCAGGAAATAAGACCCAAAGAATTCCAATAGCTATGGAAGCACCAATAATTTGAAATAAAATATACTTTGGAACATCCGACCAATTAAAGGTTTTCGCAACCGCAAACGCTATGGTAACAGCAGGATTAAAATGTGCCCCTGAAATTTCACCAAAAGCATAAATCATAGCCATAACGATTAATCCCCATGTTATAGCAACTCCCACGTGAGTTATTGAACCTCCTGTAATTTCATTAATTGTCATTGCACCACAACCACAAAAAACCATACTAAAGGTTCCAATTAGCTCTGCAATTTCTCTTTTCATTTCTATTTTATTTTTGAGAAGACATATTTTAACTCTGTTGCAATTTGTAGGCTTCGTTCCAAATATTTTTCGGCTTGTTCGTCTGAACCATCATAGACCTTTGGATCTTCAAATGTTAATGGAATTCGTTTTTCAGATCCAGGAACTAAAGGACAGGCTTCATTTGCAGAATTACAGGTCATTATTGCTGCAAAATTCGTAGCTGGATTAAACGAATCATCAAAAGTTTTGGAAAATCCAATTACTGGTGGTAAAACATTTGAATTTTTTATAGCGTAGACTGGATTTGACTCGTATGACAGTTGTGTAATTTGAAATCCAGACCCTTTAAGTGCTTCTTTAACAGAAGAGAAAAGTGCTGTAGCCTCTGTTCCACCAGAATAAGAATATACATTATCTATCTTATAATAGTACGCCATAGTTTGTGCCCAGACTTGAGATAAATGACTACGTCTTGAATTATGTGTACAAATAAAGTTAAGGTTGATTATTGCGTTAATGTCCTTCTTAGTTTGCACAAAATCTATGACTTTTCGTAAAATTTTCTTGCGATCTTCAGAAATGGTCGAAATTTCTAGTTTTTCGATTTCAGAAACAATAGTAGGTAAT
>NZ_JABSST010000053.1 GCF_013213975.1 Winogradskyella sp. | reverse complement strand
CTTCTTATTAAGATAAGTAACTAAATAATCGTAAGAATCTATCATCTCTATACCTAAAAGACTTAATAAAATAATAGGCATAACACTGAGATATATATTGGTCTGTAGCAATAATATGGCCACGTACAACAACACAACAGACAAAAATAGCTGTACAACTTTCTCTGTAATATCAAATACAAAACTATTGCGTTTATACAAACGAATTGAAAATACCAGAATTAAAAAACAACTCATAAATGCTAGAACATACGTTGGGAAAACAGAGACTCTGTAAATAAGATTTTTCTTGGCCAGCATATTTAAAATATTCGCATGTATCACAACCCCATAAGTATCTGGTACTGCTCTGCCAACCCATTTAGAATTTAATGGCGTAAAGTGCTTGTCTTCAATATCAAATTGGGTATTACCATCACCAAGGTATCCCATTAATATAACTGCATCCTTTAATGCAGGAATATCATCTAGTTCTAAAATTTCATCAATCTCAAAATTTAAAAACACGTCTTTGTTGCCTATATAATTTATGGGTATTCGCTTTTTCAATTCCTTTTCAGCATAGCTCTCATCAATCAAACCTGCTTCCAAAGCAAGTTTGGTGGTAAAAGCATATTCCTTTTCATTAGGATTATCCTTAACCCCAATAAAATCTCTAATTACCGAGTTCTGATCTTTTAAATTAAGATTGATGTAGCCTTTTTTGGCATTGTCCGTTCTGAAATATGGATCACTATTAACTATAGAATCATTTTCATGAAAATACGCTGTTACTATATGATTATTTGAAGCAATTGATGCTTTCAATATTGAATCTGTAAAAGCCAACTTACGGTCTTTAAAAATAATATCGAGCCCAATAGCCCTAGGGCTTTGAGCGCTAATTTTATTTACTGCTTGCGCCAGTTGATATCGATCAGCATGTTTTATATTTACTAGTATTATTTTATCGCTTCTCTGTTCTTTATTAAAACGCTTAGAATAGTAATAATCTGTAAACTTAAAATCCTTAAAAGTATTTTCAAATGGGTCTAAAAATGATAGATTAACGAATGTAAAATACAGAATACCTGCTACAATAAATGTCATTATGGTACAGAAAAATGCATCTCTAAAGAGAATTTTATCTATCTTCATTAAACTAGTTTGTTATTTTCTCAATTGCTGATGCTCCATCAGAAATGATGGCGTCTTTATTATCACTCAGCATACTCGGAAGCTTATTAATATACTTACTCTTGTTACCTTCATATTCCTCTAACCTAACATTTATTTTAACTACACCATAATTATCATTATCGTCTAATTGGGTGGTGATGGGAATATCGTAATACCAAGGCGATAATAATGGCTTATCAATGAGGTTGTCAGCACCATATTTGAGGTTTTTAAAATCGTATTCCTGTTCGATCAAAGTTGCACTGTTTGGTGTACCATCTTCACCTCTCCATTGCCCTTCAATTGCAATTGAGATCCTTGCATTAAGATTCTCATCAGTATATACCTTCGTTTTTGAAAAGAACACCCTTAGTTCGTTAAAACTCAATCTTGTTACACCAGGATTCTGCGGATCGCTAATTAATTCTATAACTGCATAAAAATTCAACAAATCGTCTTGTTCAAGCCTTATAACGTCTTGAACATTCAAGGCCGCATTATTACCTCTGGATTTTGGCATTGCATTAATTTCATCTTCAACTAATGTTGTTATTTGAGCTTTCTTCTCAGGGCTCTCAGGTTTTGAATATTTTTTAATATGAATTTCTTTGTAGGTCTTCTCAACCTCGCCCAAATCTGTATTGTAATAATTATTTATTGAAATGGACTGTGAATAAGTACTAACTAAGGATTTTGAGGTTTTCTCTGCTAAATACGAAGCTCCAAAAAACACGCCTTGAAGTACGGTTTCTACGAGCCCACCTCGAGTATCTGCTCTTTTCATCACTACAACAAACTCTTCATCAGATTCTATATTAGATCTATGATGCACTTTGCACGAGCACATAAATAAAATAAGTAAAAAGGATAATAATTTTTTCATCATAAAAACTTTTAGGTTGTAATTTATAAATTTAATTTTAACAAATAGATATAAAACTATAGCCGCAGTATAAATAACAAAAAGATTGCCAAACTATTTTCTTCGCGAATTATAGGTATGAGTTTATATCATATTTAGGTTTTTCTGTTAAGTTTTTTTTAGAAATTGTTAGAGGCTAAGTTTTCCTCTAATCTTTCAACATTTCTGTATAAAATATAATAACCATAACTGTTTTTGAACTTCAGCCATCAATGATAACCTATTATGGCTGTAGAAATCTATACTAAAACTGATGATGAAACTTTAAAATTACATCTCCGTGAATTTTCTCAGTATTAAAATAAAAACCTTTTAAGTAAAAATCACAAGGTTCTAGATTATGGGCCTACCAATGGTCTGGTTAATTAAGATCTTAGGAGTCATTCTTTGAAAAGATTCACTTCATAGAATAAAAAAGCCAGCAAAATTGCTGGCTTTCTTTTTTAGTGACCTCGGCAGGATTCAAACCTGCAACCTTCTGAGCCGTAATCAGATGCGCTATTCAGTTGCGCCACGAGGCCGTTTTAAAGTGGCTGCAAATATAAGACAATTATTAAAACACTTGCAAACTATTTATTTCAAAATTCTATTGATTATTTTTGGCCCATGGTCTCTAAAGAACTCCTACAACCATTTAGTTATTTATTTGATGATGAAATTCTTCAAAATATTTTTGAGTTTTCCAAGTTAATAGAATTTCAGAAACACGATATAATTATAGACATTGGCCAAGAGCTCAATTTTGTCCCCTTACTATTAACGGGAAATATTAAAGTCCTTAGAGAAGATTCTAATGGAGATGAGCTACTTCTATATGTTTTAGAATCTGGAGATACATGTGCCATGTCCCTTACCTGTTGTATGTCTAGGTCCTTTAGCAGAATTAGAGCTATCGCCGGTACAGATGTTAAGGTGATTATGATACCTGTAGCGCAAATGAGACAATGGTTTAATACTAATGAAAGCTGGAGAAGTTTTATTCTCCAAAGTTATCAAGTACGTTTTGATGAAATACTTGAAACCATAGACACGCTAGCATTTATGAAGATGGACCAACGCCTATTAAAATATTTAACAGATAAAGTGAAATTAGCTTCATCAACACGTTTGGAGATAACACATCTAGAAATTGCTGAAGATTTACATACCTCTCGCGTGGTAATTTCACGCCTATTAAAACAGCTTGAGAAGGAAAACAAAATAAAACTTGCTAGAAATAGTATTACGGTCTTGGTATTTTAGTAACATAAGTCACATTAGATTAATATTGGAATTCTATTTTTGCTAAAAAATTTAATTATGGAATATATATTGCAACCTTGGCCTTGGTATGTTTCAGGACCACTAATTGCCTTGGTGATGTTTCTACTTCTTTATTTTGGAAGAACATTTGGAATGTCATCTAATTTAAGAACACTTTGCTCTATTGGCGGTGCTGGGAAAAATGTAGAATTTTTCAAGTTTGATTGGAAAAATCAGCGTTGGAATTTAGTGGTTGTTCTCGGAGCTGTCGTTGGTGGTTTCATTGCACATCATTTTTTATCCAACCCAATTAATATAGATTTAAGCGAAAAGACGGTTAATGACTTAAATACTTTAGGTTTTGAAAACGTTGGTAAAAGTTTACTTCCACCTGAACTTTTTAGTTGGGAAAATGTCTTAACACTTAGAGGGATATCTATATTAATTATAGGTGGGTTCTTGGTTGGATTTGGTACGCGCTATGCAGGTGGTTGTACATCTGGACATGCCATTACAGGACTTAGCAGTTTACAAAGACCATCACTTATTGCTGTTATTGGTTTTTTTGCTGGTGGACTAATTATGATTCATCTTATTTATCCAATTTTATTCTAAAAAAATGAAGTACATCAAATTCTTTTTAGTAGGCTTATTTTTCGGAATTGTTTTAGTCAAATCTGAAGCGGTTTCATGGTATCGAATTTTTGAGATGTTTAAATTTCAATCCTTTCACATGTATGGTATCATTGGTACTGCAATTACAACTGGCATTTTACTTTTACAACTTTCTAAAGGCTTTAAAGTTAAAACCACCGAAGGCAATAACTTAAGAGTGCCTCTAAAAGAAAAAGGATTAACACGATATATTATTGGCGGGACAATATTTGGATTAGGTTGGGCCCTTTGCGGTGCTTGCCCCGGACCAATGTATATTTTAGCTGGAACAGGAGTATTTTCGATATTGATTGTAATTGCAGCTGCATTGCTCGGAACATATATGTATGGAGTTTTAAAAGATAAACTCCCTCATTAATGGAAGTCACAGAACTTCTTGGTTATATCGGAGCACTGCTTGTTGGCATTGTCCTCGGACTTATTGGTGGCGGAGGATCTATTTTAACAGTACCCATCATTGTCTATTTATTTGGATTAAACCCCTTAATTGCAACGGCATACTCGTTATTTGTTGTTGGTATTACATCTGTAATTGGAGCGATTCAGAATTTAAAAAAAGGTATGGTCGATGTAAGAACTGCAACTGTCTTTGCTATTCCTTCATTTATTGCAGTTTATATTACCCGAAGTTATATCGTTCCAAGACTACCTGAAGTACTGTTTTCAATCGGAAAATTTGAGGTAACCAATACCGTTTTCATAATGATTCTTTTTGCGGTTGTTATGTTTTTTGCAGGCTTTGCTATGATTAAAAACACAACGAAACAAAAGGAAAAATTCAATCCTAAAGAAGACATAACATACAATTATCCATTAATTGCTATTGAGGGTATATTAGTTGGTATTCTAACAGGTATCGTTGGCGCTGGTGGTGGATTTTTAATTATTCCTGCATTGGTATTGCTCGTAAAAATTCCTATGAAAAAAGCCATAGGCACTTCCCTTCTCATAATAGCCGTAAAATCACTAATTGGGTTTTTAGGTGACGTTTCAAATCCTGAACTCGATTGGTTATTCCTCATCATATTCACAGGCTTATCTATTATTGGAATTGTGATCGGCGTTTATCTGTCAAAATTTATTAGTGGAGAAAAATTAAAGAAGAGTTTTGGGTATTTTACAATAACCATGGCCCTTTATATCATTTATAAAGAACTGTTTTAATGAACTATGTGACAAAAGTCACATTTCAAAAATTCAACTTTTGTAAATTTGTAATAAACATTTAAAGAATGAAAATCGAACAATTATATACAGGATGCTTAGCTCAAGGAGCTTACTATATTGAGTCTGATGGTGAAGTTGCTATAATTGATCCTCTAAGAGAAACACAACAATATATAGATAAGGCCAAGGCCAATAATGCAAAAATAAAGTACATTTTAGAAACTCATTTTCATGCCGATTTTGTTTCTGGTCATATTGATTTAGCTAAAAAAACTGGAGCCGCTATCGTTTTTGGCTCTGGTGCTACAACAGATTATGAAATACATGCTGCAGTGGACAATGAAGAACTTAAATTAGGAAAACTCACTATTAAAGTGCTACATACACCAGGACATACGCTAGAATCTGTAACTTATCTTCTGATTGATGAAGACGGAAAAGATCATGCTATTTTTTCTGGAGACACATTATTTTTAGGAGATGTTGGTAGACCAGATCTCGCCATTAAATCTGATTTAAGTAAAGAGGACTTGGCTGGCATGTTGTACGATTCGCTCCGGGATAAAATAATGACCTTATCAGATGATGTTATTGTTTATCCTGCCCATGGCGCAGGATCTGCATGTGGTAAAAATTTAAGTAAGGAGACTGTAGGTGTTTTAGGAGAACAAAAGAAAACAAACTATGCCTTACGTGCAGACATGACCAAACAAGAGTTTATCAAAGAAGTGTTAGATGGTATTGCTCCACCCCCTCAGTATTTTGCTAAAAATGCTATGATGAATAAAATGGGTTATGATAATTTTGATATGATTTTACAAACCGGAGATGTGCCATTAAGTCCTGAAGAATTCGAAGCTTTAGCAAACCATGAATCTGCTCTGGTTTTAGATGTAAGAACACAGTCTGATTTTATTAAAGGGCATATCCCAAATTCTATTTTTATAGGCTTAAATGGTGGCTTTGCACCTTGGGTAGGAGCCCTAATCACAGATATTAAACAACCAATCGTTTTAGTAGTGCCTGAAGGAAAGTCTGAAGAAGCAGTAACACGACTATCTCGCGTTGGTTACGACAATACTTTAGGATATTTAAAGGGAGGTATTGAGGCTTGGAAAGCTTGTGGAAAAGATATTGAGACTTTAGAGTCCATTTCAGCTGAGACATTTGCTGATATTTCTAAGACTTCGGATATTAATGTTCTAGATGTGAGAAAAGATGGTGAATATAACAGCATGCATCTTGAGAATGCTCAACATTTTTCGTTGGATTGTATTAATGATAACATGAATGCCATTGCCGATGATAACACCTATTATGTGCATTGTGCAGGTGGTTATCGTTCCGTGATTGCCATTTCAATTTTGAAAGCACGAGGATTTAATAATCTAATAGATATAGCAGGTGGATTCGGAGCTATTAAAAAGACGGATTTACCAACTACAGATTTTGTTTGTCCTTCAACTTTATAATTATGGATGGTCGTTTAGTAATACAAAATCTAAAATGTGGTGGTTGTGCCAATACGATTATAACACAATTGTCAAAATTAGATGGTATAGATACGGTTAAAGTTGATAATGCCACTAATCAGGTAAAATTTTCCTATTTAAGTAAAGAAGCTTTAGAAAAAGTAACAGATAAATTATCTCAATTAGGTTACCCAATTGAAGGTACATCTAATTCGTTACCAAAAAAGGCAAAGTCTTTTGTAAGCTGCGCTATTGGGAGGATTTCTAAATAGCATAGAGTTTTTTTTGACTTTTCCTTTTTGCCCTTTTCCAAGAACTAACTCTTTTACCTTTAGAGTTATAATAAATATCTTTATTGTTCTTATAATTAGAATTATTCTTGTGAAATAATCTGTATATATAGTAAGTACTTAAATGATATTCTTCAGCGACTAGATTAAAAGAATTGTATTTGAATAAGGTTAAGAAGAAAATTTCGCCATCATATCCTTGCTTTCTTCTTAAAATAATATTGCCATTAAGATCGTATATTTCAGTAGTTGGTGCACCTAAAATTGCTGCAGAAGCATAAATATCTTTTCTAGTCGTTTTAACTAAACTTCCTTCTCTATCCAAATAATGTTTAATCTCAAAAGCTCCCAACTTGTAAGTGCAATTTGGCTCTTCAGGATTTTCCATTCTCAACAACGCATCCGTTATAATCTCCTCACTTTTAGAAATTAAAGTGTTCTCATCAAAAACAATCCCTTGAGCGTATGAGTAGGTAAATAAAAATAGAGTTATTATAAAAATATAATGCTTCATATCAGCATTATACGATTTCTGCACTTAATCCTGCTTGTAATAATTTAGAGCACCGCGGTTTTAAATCTTCGTAAGGTCCAGTCTTAACTGTACATTTTCCTTTATAGTGCACAATAATGGAACATTGTTCTGCCTGTTCAGGAGTATGATCACAGGCGTAAATCAATGTGTCTATAACGTGGTCAAACGTATTGACATCATCATTAAATAATACAATTTCATTTTGATTGACAACCTCTTCTTCTAATAAGAGTTCTTCTGATTGCTTTTCTCTCGTCATGGTCGTAAGGGATTAAAAGGCGCTACTAACACTACACTAATTTATAAATTTTAACGCTACCCATTGCCCTCTTTGTATAGTTTCTTTCAATTTTAACATGTGAGCTTCGCATGCTTCTACAATCAGAGGTATATCATCGCTGTAAAATCCACTTAAAAATAACATACCATCTTCATTTAAAGCCTTTTGGTAAACTGGGATATCGTTTAACAATATGTTTCTATTAATATTGGCTATAATTACATCATAATCTTTATCGACTAAAAGCTGAGCATCGCCTTCGTAAACAGAAATATTCTTGCATTGATTTCGCTCTACATTCTCAAGACTATTTATATAACACCAATTATCAATATCTATAGCATCTAAACGAGTGGCACCTGTTTTTTCCGCTAGAATAGCCAGTACTCCAGTACCGCATCCCATATCAAGAACAGACTTACCCTGACAATCATTTCTTAAAATATGTTGAATCATCATATGTGTAGTTTCATGATGACCTGTACCAAAACTCATTTTGGGTTCTATAATGATGTCGTATTTAGTGCTTGGAATCTCGTGAAACGGAGCACGAACCGTAACTAAATCATCAACAACTATAGGTTTAAAATTCCGCTCCCATTCTGCATTCCAATTGGTCTGCTCAATTTCATTAAATTCATAAGTAATTGAAAATTCATCTGAGTTAAGAATTTGAATATCCTCTAATATAAAGGCATTCCAATCATTTTTTTGAATATAGGCTGTTACTCCTTCTTTATTCTCTACAAAACTCTCAAAACCAGCATAACCTAGTTCTGCAATCAAAATTTCAGTAGCTGGTTGAAGTGGCTGAACTTTAAAATCGTAACCTATGTACACATCATGAGACATTTAAAACGCATTAACTATTGCAAAGAAATCTTCTGGGTTTAGAGAAGCACCACCAATAAGTCCTCCATCAACATCTGGCTTTCCAAAAATTTCTTTAGCGTTGTTAGGCTTTACACTACCACCATATAAGATAGTTACACCGTCAGCGGTATCAGCGTCATATTTATTTGCTAGGGTTTTACGAATAAAGGCATGCATATCTTGAGCTTGATCTGGAGTAGCAGTTTCACCTGTACCAATAGCCCAAACAGGCTCATACGCCAATACGATATGCCTAAATGCTTCTGCATCTAAATGAAATAAGGCCTTGTTTAATTGGCTTTCCACAACAGCTTCTTGATTACCCGCCTTTCTATCTTCAAGTTCCTCACCAAAACAAAAAATAACTTCAAGCTTATTAGCTAGAGCTGCATTTACTTTTTCAGCTAATAATTCATCTGTCTCTCCAAAATAAGCACGTCTTTCTGAATGTCCCAAAATCACAGTCTTAACCCCAACACTCTTTAACATCTCAGCAGAAACTTCACCTGTATAAGCACCGTGTTTAGCTTGATGCATATTCTGAGCCGCTACTTCTAATTTAGACTTTTTGGAACGTTTTACTGCTGATGCTAGGTTTACAAAGGTTGGAGCTACGATAACTCTTGTAGTATTCAACTCTATTTTCTTTATTGATTTTTTAATTTGTTTTATCAGCTTTTTAGTGGCCTTTAGATCATTATTCATTTTCCAGTTTCCAGCAACAATATGTTTTCTCATGGTTTTTAAGTATTGTATTCTAAATTATGATTTACAAAAATAAGGTATTAAAGCCAGTTGCTCTATTATATTTTTAATAGGTAATTTAAGAGAGTTTGACTCGTGGATCTAACCACGCATAAATAAAATCCACTAAAATATTTATGGTAATAAATACTATAGCAATAACTAACACTGACCCCATAATTACTGGTAGATCTAACGTATTCAAGGCATTTACAATTTCTTTACCCAGACCATTCCACCCGAAAATATATTCTACAAAAACAGCACCAGCTAACATTGAGGCAAACCAGCCTGAAACTGCAGTAACCACAGGATTTAACGCATTTTTTACGGCGTGATTTTTTATAACTTGATACTCACTTAAGCCTTTAGCTCTGGCTGTTCTAATAAAATCTTGACCCATAACCTCTAACAATGAATTTCGCATTAATTGAATAACCACAGCCAACGGACGGATACCTAGTACTACAGCAGGTAGAATTAAGTTTTTCCATTTAATAGTCATACGCTCACCAAAATCATCTAATTCGTAAAGACTTCCAGTCATTTCTAAATTGGTGTATTTATGCAATACAAACCCAAATAACCAAGCAAATAAAATAGCACTAAAAAACGAAGGGACACTCATACCGAATGTACTTAATACCTGTATACTCTTATCGATCCAAGTGTCTTTATAAAGTGCCGAAATTATGCCAAATACAATACCAAGAACTATAGCAATTATTATGGCTGATACTGCCAACACAAATGTATTAGGAATGGTTTCTCCAATGACCTCAGTTACTTTTTTTCCTTGTTTATTAAAAGATTCACGTAAATACGGAGTTTTTAAAACTGTGCTTGTATTACCTATGGTAAACAGTTCGGCAGCATTATACTTATTGTCTCGCAAGTAGGTATAATCATCAGAAGAATTAGAATGAAAAGAAATGGGTGATAAATCATTAAGATAGTAAAGATATTGGGTACCCAAAGGTTGGTCAAATCCATACTTTTTCTTCACAGCTTCTACTTGCTCTGCAGTTTGGTTTTGACCCAACATCATTTTTGCTGGATCTCCAGGCAATACTGTAAACAAAAAGAAAATAACGGTAATCACACCCATTAAGGTGATGAATGCGTAGAAGAGTTTATTTACTAAATAGCGTAACAAAAACTAATCATTTTTTAGTTCAAACATTACTATTGAAGAATAATTAGTATTGTTTGCCTCATTTATAGAGTCCAATACATCACCTTTGTTTCTTTCTTTTAAAAATGACACTTTTACAATTTCATCATTAGATAAGGATTCAAGTTCCTCTTTAGTGGATAATTTGCCATCTATTAAGTAAAGAATATCATTATCAGGTTGATCAACAACAACTATGTTTGATTCTTCTTGTATCAATTCAATACCTTCAATATCGTTCCAATGAGCCTTGTTAACCACCGTTCCTTTTTCGAGGATTACAATTCCAGGGTTTGAACGAATAATGGTTTTAATCACCTTCTCGTCACATAAATAAAAGTCAAAATCTAACTTATAGTTTTGTTTTACCTCTTGTTTCGCATCATTTCCAGAAGATGTTAAACCAATAACAGTATACCCTTTACTTGCAGCCTCATCAGTTAAAGCCTTCAGTTTTACAACACCTTCAATTTCAGAAGAGTTGATGTTATACATAGCCACTATCATTAACTTTTCTTTTTCTAAGAAATAAGTCGTGAGGTCTTCATCTTCAGATTCAATGGAAAAATCTTGAATTGGTGGAATATAGCCTTCATCAATCGTCTTAGTTTCTACCCCAATATATTCACCATCAACATTAGGATAGCTTCCATTAGTTACAAATTCTTGCTTTTCACCATTAACATCAAACGTCCATGTATACTCTAAAACAGGTTTTGCTGCATCTTCAGGAATAATCATTTGCTCTTGGATGTTCTTTCCAATCGCATAAGCTCTAAAGTCAATTGAAGGCAAATGCATTAACACATGATAACCAAACCAAAGAGACACGATAAAACTTAATAATGCAATGACCGAGGTTGGTAGCTTAGAAAACATAGGCTTAATATGCTTTAAACCAATAACTAAGACAAGGATTAAAACTAATAGAATAACATCCTTAGTAAAACTTTCCCAAGGAGTAAGCTTCAAGGCATCTCCAAAACACCCACAATCCTTTACCTTATCAAAATACGCTGAGTAGAAGGTTAAGAAGGTAAAAAATACAATCATAGCCAAAAGACTGTAGATTGTAAATTTTGGCAGGTAGCCTATTAATAAAAATACTCCCAGAACAACCTCAAAGACCACCACAAAGACTGAAAATAATAAGGCATAAGGAATTAAAAATTCCAGATTTAAGACATCAGCACCAAAATACTCCTGTAATTTATAAGAGAACCCTAATGGATCATTCAGTTTTATAAAGCCTGAAATGATAAACAGTATTCCAACAAATATTCTACTTAACTGAACTAAATACTTCATAAATTATAAGTCTTATTGGTTAGATTCACCCAAATGAATCATTGCAAAAATCGCGTAGTTTATCATGTCTTGATAATTAGCATCAATTCCTTCGCTAACTAAAGTTTTACCCGCATTATCCTCAATCTGTTTAACTCGAAGTAACTTTTGTAATATTAAATCGGTTAAAGAACTCACACGCATATCACGCCAAGCTTCACCATAATCATGGTTTTTATCCAACATTAGTTGCTTTGTCAGTGCCACCTTTTCATCATAGAGTAAAGTAGCTTCTTCGATATTTAAATCAGGTTGCTCAACCACCCCTTTTTCAAGTTGAATTAGCGCCATGACACAATAATTAATGATACCAATAAATTCGCTCACTTCTCCTTCATCAACTTTACGTACATCATTTTCTTGTAAGCTTCTTATGCGTTGTGCTTTTATAAAAATCTGATCTGTAAGTGATGGTAATCTTAATATTCTCCATGCGCTACCATAATCACTCATTTTATTTACAAAAAGTGATCGACATTTATTGACTACAGCATCGTATTGTTTTGAAGTGTCTTGCATCTAAAACTCTATTATTTTGCGTAAATTTCGCATAAATAAGTTAGAAGTTCAAAGTTTGAGGTTTAAAGTTTTAAGCAGCCTCTTTTAATAAGTTTTATGACCATAAACTGCAAAGGCCAATTGATAGATTTATCCACACCAAAGGTGATGGGAATTCTTAACGTAACACCAGATTCTTTTCATGATGGTGGCCAATACAAAGATGAATCTGCGATTCTAAATCAGGTTGAAACTATGCTAAATGACAGAGTTACATTTATTGATGTTGGTGGTTACAGCTCGCGTCCTGGTGCGGATTATGTTACTGAAACTGAAGAACTGAATCGCGTCATTCCAGTAGTACAACTTATTTTAAAACACTTTCCTGAGACCTACATTTCAGTAGATACGTTTAGAAGTGAAGTAGCAAAGCAAAGCATTGACGCTGGTGCTGCGTTGATAAATGATATTTCTGCTGGCCAGCTTGATGAACAAATGATAAACACCGTAGGTCAACTAGGTGTTCCTTACATTATGATGCACATGCGTGGCAATCCAAAAACCATGCAAGCGCAAACAAAATATGACGACTTAATTAAGGATATTAATTTCTACTTTGCCGAAAGAATAGCTGAAGCGCACGCTGCAAAAATTAATGATATCATTATAGATCCAGGTTTTGGCTTTGCAAAAACCCTTGAACAAAATTACCAGCTACTCAATCAACTAGAACTTTTAGGCATAGTTGGAAAGCCAATTTTAGCTGGACTTTCGCGCAAATCGATGATCTATAAAACACTAGATACTACCTCATCAAATGCCCTTAATGGTACGACAGCATTGCATATGATTGCTTTAGATAAGGGCTCAAAAATACTGCGCGTTCATGATGTTAAAGAGGCTATGGAATGTATCACCCTATTTATTAAACTGCACGCATAGTGAAGAGATGGTTTGTTTTAATTATTGGACTTGTAGTTTTAAGTTGTAATAATGAGCGTGTAATTCAACTACCTGACATTGAAAATGCAGAAATCACAGAAGTACAGCCTATAATTTTTATGATGAAACGCAACCAAATTCAACCTTATTTAATGGTAAAAATTTGATAAGTACCACCACCTGGTTCGTTAATGCAGATAAGCGCTTAACACTTGAGCAAGCTATTCCGCATATTCAATTTTTACAGAATAAGCGTAAAAAGGCCTCGATGCATAACAATGAAAACGCCAAAAATTATTTTACTTATAATGATACCAGCATTAAGAATTTGGGCTTTGTTGAATTTACGGATGTGAATTACTCAACCGATTTGAGTTTTGTAGGTAAATATGATTCAGCTGCTAATAAAACTAAGCCTATTTTAGTTCATTTTATTTCTGAAGACTATGTAGCAGCACTATGGCCAGATTTTAATAGTAGTCCACGGAAAGAAAATGTCATAAAAATTGACTCATTATTCACAAATAAATATCTAAATCAATTTAATAGAAAGAATATTCAAATTCAGTTAGTCTTTACAAGTAGTTATGACTTTCAAAAATATGTGAGTTTAAAAAATAACCTCAACAGATTCTTTGGATCAGAAGTTGAATTCAGTAAACAAGAATTCATTTATTAACATAAATTCTTAAATTAGCAAAAAGCACTAACCTTGGAGAACTTACAACTTTGGGATTTCAGATTTATAGATTTCGTTGATGTATTTCTCGTTGCCATCCTGCTGTACTATATCTACAAATTAGTTAAAGGCACCGTTGCCATTAATATCTTCATTGGAATCCTTATCATCTATTTTGCTTGGCGCTTAACCGATTACCTGCAAATGCAGATGCTCTACAGTATTTTTGATGGCTTTATGAAGGTGGGAATTATAGCGCTTATTGTAGTATTCCAACCAGAAATTAGAAAGTTCTTGCTACTTGTAGGATCTACTAATATTGGTGGTAAAAAAGGCATTTTTAAGAACTTTAAATTTCTTAAAAATGATGACCAAACCACAACAGATGTTGATGCTATAATCAATGCCTGTAATAAAATGGGTGCTACAAATACTGGTGCGCTGATTGTGATAGAACGTAATAACAACCTAGACTTCCTGACCAATACAGGAGATGAAATGAATATTTTGGTGTCGCAACCCATCATAGAAAGTATCTTTTTTAAAAACAGTCCATTACATGATGGTGCGATTATAGTAGATAATAACGTTGTTAAGGCAACTCGTGTTATTCTACCTGTTAATAATGAAAAAAATATTCCAGAACGTTTTGGACTGCGACACAGAGCAGCAGTAGGAATCACCGAAAAAACAGATGCCTTAGCCATTGCAGTAAGTGAAGAAACAGGTCAGATTTCATATATAAAAAATGGAGAATTCATAATGTTTAAAGACACCGATGACCTTATTGCTAAGATTAAAGAAGACTTAGCCTAGTGATTTGCAAAAACTGCCATACTACCTTAAATGAACAGGATGAGTACTGTAGAAATTGTGGTGCTAAAATCATTAGAAAACGACTCAGCTTTAAAAATCTATTTGAGCATTTAAGTGAGACCTTTTTCAATTACGACAATAAACTATTAAGAACATTTATACAACTTTTTAAAGCCCCTGAAGATGTTATCGTTGGTTATATCAATGGAGTTAGAAAGAAGTACATTAATCCAATCAGCTTTTTTGGTTTATCACTAACCTTATCTGGACTTTCTATTTTTATCATCAAAAAATTTTACATTCAGTATTTAGATTTTTCAGGGATATTTGAGGGTATGCAAGCCTCACAAAATATTGCTCAAGCTACATCAGGTTCTGCTTTAGAATACAACTCATTAATATACTCTGGATTTGTACCGTTGTTTGCTTTAATTTCATGGGTGGTCTTTTTAGAAAAGAAATATAACTTTACTGAGCATATCATCATATACTTGTATTCTATGTCACTTATGAGTGTCCTCATGGTATTTGCCGCTCAAGCTGTTTTAATTATTGCTCCAAACACTTATTTGCTATTTAGCATACTCTCATGGCCATTAATGTTTTTATACCATTGTCATATTCTAAGAAGAATATTTAAGTTGTCTTTTGCCACCTTATTACTAAAATCACTTATATTTTTTGCAATATTCTTCATTGCATATATTGTAATTTCAATACTACTATTTATAGTGATGGTAGTAACAGGAGTGGTTAATCTTACAGATTTTGTACCTAAATAGAAAGTATTAAACTGCTTCCACTTTTAAAAACTGAACCTCATACAGATTTTTATAGTATCCCTCTTTTTTGCTCAATAGTGATTTGTGCGTTCCCGTTTCTACGATTTGTCCTGCATCCATTACAATTATTTTATCTGCTTGCTGAATCGTAGCCAATCTGTGGGCAATAACGATAGACGTTCTACCTCTAGTAATTGTATCTGTGGCTTGTTGAATTAATTGTTCCGAGTACGAATCAACTGAAGACGTAGCCTCATCAAGAATTAAAATACTTGGATTAGTAACATAGGCTCTTAAAAACGAAATTAACTGGCGCTGTCCAGAGGATAACATAACACCACGCTCCTTAACATTATAATGGTATCCTCCAGGTAGACTACTAATAAAGTCATGAATCCCTATCGTTTTAGCAGCAGTTACCACGTCTTCTTCGGTAATGTATTCGTTATTTAGAGTGATGTTATTTAAAATGGTATCCGCGAAGAGAAATACATCTTGAAGCACCACAGCAATTTGATTTCTGAGTGAACTTAAGGTCATGGATTTAATATCTTCGCCATCAATTTTTATATCTCCAGAATCGATTTCATAAAAACGATTCAATAAATTAATAATAGTAGATTTTCCTGCTCCGGTAGCACCAACAATGGCAACGGTTTCACCTGCTTTAACATTAAATGACACTTCTTTTAAAACCACCTCGTCTTTCACATATGAAAAACAAACATTGTCAAATGTTATATCACCGTTAAAATGATTGGCCTCGATAACACCTGAATCATCGATATTAGAATGAGTGTCTAATACTTTAAATACACGATCTGCCGCAACCATTCCCATCTGAAGCGTATTAAACTTATTCGCAATCTGGTTTAGAGGTCTAAAGAGTAAAGGAATAAACATCGTAAAGGCAATTAAATCACCCATTGATGCCGTTTGACCAACAACGGTATTTACACCACCAATCCAAATAACTGCGCCCATAGTCATAGAAGATACAAACTCAGCAATTGGAAAGAATATAGAATTATACCATACCGTTTTTAACCAGCCCTTTTTATGGCGTTCATTAATTGCTTTGAACTTTTTGTATTCGGTTGTTTCTCGTGTAAATAATTGAAGAATTTTCATTCCAGTAACACGCTCCTGAACAAATGAATTTAGATTAGACACTTCCGTGCGTACATCTTCAAACGCACGCTTCATGTACTTCTGAAATATCTTAGTTGCAATTACAATTAGTGGTAAGGTGGCAAATACAATGAGTGCTAACTCCCAATTCATAAAAAACATAACACCAATAACCACCAACATTTTTAGCAAGTCACTAAAAATCATAAAAAGCCCTTGACCAAATATATCCGCAATACGCTCCATATCTGTTACAGATCTCGTAATTAAGACTCCTACGGAGGACTTATCAAAGTAGGTCATTTTGAATTTTAGGATATGGTTAAAAAGCTTTACTCTAATGTCCTTTACAACAGATTGCCCTAACCAGCTTGCGTAGTAAATAAATAATAACTGTGCCACAACCTCAAGAACCAACAACAATAGCATGGCAGTGACATACAGCACAAACCCATCATACTTTTTTTCAGCGATTTGGGTATCTATGGCCTGTTGTAAAACATAAGGTCGTAACGCACCAAAAGCTGCAAGCCCAATCACACAAACCAATGAAATTATAAAAACACTTTTATATGGCTTTATAAATTGCAGCAAGCGCTTAAATAGCGAAACGTCAAATATTTTCTTTTCTTTATCTGCCATACTTAATCAGCAATCCAAGTTGTTTCGGGATACAAAATTTCCACTAAATATAAACCATGCGCCGGAACTGAAAAACCAGCCTCACTCCTTTTTTTAGACGCAATTATTTGATGTAAATCATCTGGTTCAATTTTTTCTAAACCAATATTAATCATTGTTCCTACAATTGCCCTTACCATGTTGCGTAAAAATCGATTCGCAGTTATTGTAAATTGCAATCGATCAGATGATGCCTTTTCCCAATGTGCTTCCTTTATATCACAATGATAGGTTTTTACATCTGTATTACTTTTTGAAAAGCATTGAAAATCATTATAGTCAAATAAGATTTCACAAGCGTTATTCATTTTATCAATATTCAATTCCTGGGACACTTGATATGCATAGTCATAATTAAAAACATTTTTACTTGTAGCTATCTTATAATGATAAGTTCTACTTAAAGCATCGAATCTGGCATGCGCGTCAGATTTAACCTTTCTTATATTATAAATTGCAATATCCTTAGGTAAATAGGAATTGAGTTTATACGCTAATTGTTTAACATTAAGTTCTGGAATAAAATCAAAATGTGCAAACATTTTCGATGCATGGACACCAGTATCAGTTCTTCCGGCACCAACAATTGAAATGGTCTCTTTTAATAGAGTTGACAAACCTTTTTCAAGAACCTCTTGCACAGTTAAGGCATTGGGCTGATTTTGCCAACCATGATAAGCCTTACCATTGTATGATAACTCTAAAAAATATCTCAAAAGATTAGCTATTTTTGCATCTAACACGGCAAAGATAAACAGTTTGACGTGTTAATTTCACAATATTATCTTAATGCAAAAAATACTTCTTTTATCAGATACACATAGTTATATCGATGACGCCATTCTAAAGCATGTTAAGCAAGCTGATGAAGTGTGGCATGCAGGCGATATTGGTGATTTGTCTGTTACAGATGAAATAAAGGCGCTCAAACCTTTAAGAGCTGTATTCGGAAATATTGATGATGCTAAAGCTCGCACAGAATTTCCACTACATAACCGTTTTATGTGCGAAGATGTTGATGTCTGGATAACTCACATTGGTGGATATCCTCCAAAGTATAACGGAAAAGTTAGAACTGCCCTTAAAGAGAATCCGCCAGATTTATTTATTACAGGACATTCTCACATTTTAAAAGTAATTCCAGACAAAACTTTAAATCTTTTACACTTGAATCCAGGCGCTGTTGGAACACATGGCTTTCATAAAAAACGAACTATGCTTCGATTTAAAATCGACGGAAAACATATAAAAGCTCTCGAAATTATTGAGTTCGAAAGAAGATAAAATGAAAAACCCAGACGGCAGCGTCTGGGTTTTTCGCACTAATACTACTAAGATTTTAGGTTCATCGTAATCGATCTACAGATTTTACAAGATCTTCATCCTTTTTAATAGCCTTGTTAGCCAAGACTAAACACACAATAGAAAAAACAGGAAGAAGAATCCCAATACCTTTCTCAGAAACGTCAGCTTCTCCAGATACATTTAGAGATTGATAAACAAAGATTCCTAGTAAAATAAAGTTTAATATGATATTCACGCGTCCCATTACGAATTGAGACTGTCTCTTTTTAAAACTAAAAATCGAAATTAAAGATAATAAAGCCGAGCCCAAAAACAAGCCTAAGTACATATAATTATCGGTAGCATATACTTTTACCTCTTCGCTATTGGTCCATAAATAAAATACGAAGATTAACCCTGCAGAAAAGCCTAACGCTAAAAGTAAATAAAGTGTTTGTATACGTTGAATCATTTCGATCACTAAAAATGCTTGGCAAAATTAGTAGTTTATTTTATAAAAAGATAGAAATTTATTGAAAATAAAGTTGTATCATTGCAATAGAAGGAAGTAACCAACTTTGTTACATCAATCTAATCTTCCATATTAATTTCACCTTTTTCTTTTTATTTCATTTAGAAAATCTTGAATTAACAATGTCAAAATTATAATACATTATATACATAGAAATGTTCGAAATTTCACAGTTAAAAGCGAAAAAGTTACCTGAGTTACAGGATATTGCTAAACAACTTAAGGTACCTAAATACCGAAGCTTAAAAAAATTAGATCTAGTCTATCAAATATTAGACTACCAAGCAGCCAATCCGCAAGCGGTTAAGGCTTCCGTTGAGACTGAAACTAAAGAAAATAAGCCTCAGCAGAAAAGAGCAAGAGTTCAGAGAGCGCCCCAAGACAAAAAAGATCAACAACCTCAAGACAAAAAAGAACAACGATCTCAAGACAAAAAAGAACAGCGATCTCAAGAATCCTCTGAGAAAAAGGATGACTCTAAAACACAAGACCGCACGTCTAATGACAACAGACAGAATCACAAGCGACAAGAGAATAAGTCTATTGATCGCAACGATAATCGCTCTAACAACAATCAAAATAACGATAATCGACAAAATCGAAATAAAGATAATAACAGAAACAATAACCACTCAAAAAACAATGGTAATAAGGACAATAGAAACCGTTACCGTGAACCAGATTTTGAGTTTGACGCGATTATTGAAAGTGAAGGTGTTTTAGACATCATGCAAGATGGCTATGGATTTTTAAGATCTTCTGACTATAACTATCTTACCTCACCTGATGATATTTATGTTTCACAATCTCAAATTAGATTATTTGGTCTTAAGAAAGGTGATACAGTATTAGGTCACGTAAGGCCACCCAAAGAAGGTGAAAAATATTTCCCACTAATTAAAGTGAGTAAAATCAACGGTCAGGATCCAAATGTTGTTAGAGACCGTGTAGCCTTTGAACATCTAACACCATTATTCCCTAAGGAAAAATTTAATATTGCCGAAAGACAGAGTACAATTTCAACACGTATAATGGACCTATTCTCACCAATAGGAAAAGGGCAACGTGGTATGATTGTTTCACAACCAAAAACTGGTAAAACCATGCTTCTAAAGGATGTTGCTAATGCAATTGCAGCCAATCATCCTGAAGTGTATCAAATGATTTTACTTATTGACGAACGTCCTGAGGAAGTAACAGATATGCAACGTAATGTGCGTGGTGAAGTTATTGCTTCTACCTTTGACAAGGAAGCACACGAGCACGTTAAAATTGCAGATATTGTTTTAGAAAAAGCAAAGCGATTAGTTGAATGTGGACACGATGTTGTTATTCTACTAGATTCGATTACACGTTTAGCAAGAGCCTATAATACGGTGCAGCCAGCGTCAGGTAAAATTTTGTCTGGTGGTGTGGATGCCAATGCATTACACAGACCTAAGCGATTCTTTGGAGCTGCACGTAATATTGAAAATGGTGGTTCATTAACAATCATTGCAACAGCACTTACAGAAACAGGATCTAAAATGGACGAAGTAATCTTTGAGGAATTCAAAGGAACTGGTAACATGGAGTTACAATTAGATCGTAAGATTTCTAATCGTCGTATTTTCCCAGCTATCGATTTAACATCATCTAGCACGAGACGTGATGATTTATTATTAGACGATAACACCATCCAGAGAATGTGGGTAATGCGAAAGTATCTTGCAGATATGAATCCAGTTGAAGCGATGGAATTTATCAATGATAGATTTAAACAAACTAGAAGTAACGAAGAGTTCTTAATATCAATGAACGGATAATGTAGAACAACAATCTTTAGAAAAAATAAAACCTTGAGAATCCCTCAAGGTTTTTTCTTTGCTGTTATAATCATTATCGAAACAAAAAAAGTCTTCCCAAATAGGAAGACTCTTAATTATCTTAATTGTACTTCAGTTATAATGAAGCAACGTGTTTCGTTAAGCTAGATTTTAAGTTACCTGCTTTATTAGCATGAATTACATTTTTCTTTGCTAACTTATCGATCATACTTACAACAGAAGGTAACATCTTTTGTGCTTCTTTTGCATTTGTAATCTCACGTAATTTCTTAATAGCATTACGAGTTGTTTTGTGCTGATATCTATTTAGCACTCTTTTTTTCTCGTTGCTTCTAATTCTTTTTAAAGCTGACTTATGATTTGCCATTCTATTTTTTTCTTTTAAAAATTGTAGCCCGTAGGGGAATCGAACCCCTCTTACCAGGATGAAAACCTGGCGTCCTAGCCGATAGACGAACGGGCCATTTGGTTATTTACATATTTAAATGAACCAACAATGTTTCCATTGCGGATGCAAAAATACAACTATTTTTAAATGTTGCAACTACTCGCATCTATTTTTTAAAAAAAAATTAATAAGCCTTTGCAAAAAGCACACGTTGTCTAGACGAATTACCTGTAAATACGCATTGTCCTACCTCTTTTTCATTATCCAAAGGAATACATCTAATGGTAGCCTTAGTTAACTCTTTAATCTTTTGCTCTGTTTCTGCTGTACCATCCCAATGTGCAGAAATAAAACCTGTTTTGGTTTCTAGTACATCTTTAAATTCTTCAAATGTATCTACCTTGGTAATATGAGAATTTCTAAAGTCTAATGCTTTATTAAACAAGCTTTCTTGAATTTCTTCTAATAAATCTTCAACAACAATATTAATTCTATCAAGAATGACAGTTTCTTTGGTAAACGTATCCCTCCTTGCAAGTTCTACTGTATTATCTTCTAGATCCTTAGGACCAATTGCAATTCTTAAAGGCACACCCTGTAACTCATGTTGTGCAAATTTTGCACCAGGACGCAAGGTATCTCGCTTATCAAATTTAACTCTAATGTTGCGTGCTCTCAAATCACAAATGATTTCATCAGCGACCTTTTGAACAGCTTCAAATTGTTCTTCAGTCTTATATATAGGTACGATTACAACTTGATACGGTGCTAAATTTGGAGGTAACACCAATCCCTTATCATCACTATGTGTCATAATTAAGGCACCCATTAATCGTGTAGAAACACCCCAAGATGTTGCCCACACATAATCCTGTTTACCTTCTTTATTTGTAAACTTAACATCAAAGGCTTCAGCAAAATTTTGCCCTAAGAAGTGTGATGTCCCTGCTTGAAGGGCCTTTCCATCTTGCATTAAAGCTTCAATACAATAGGTTTCTTCGGCACCTGCAAATCGCTCGCTTTCAGTTTTAATTCCTTGAATTACAGGAATTGCCATAAAATTCTCAACAAACTTAGCATACACATCATTCATTTGAATGGTCTCTTCTACAGCTTCGGCCTTAGTAGCATGTGCAGTATGCCCTTCTTGCCATAAAAATTCTGCAGTTCTTAAAAACAATCGTGTACGCATTTCCCAGCGGACGACGTTCGCCCACTGATTTACTAAAATTGGTAGGTCTCTATAACTCTGAATCCACCCCTTGTAAGTATTCCAAATAATAGCTTCACTGGTTGGTCTAACGACAAGTTCTTCTTCTAATTTAGCTTTAGGATCAACTCGAAGTTTACCTTCATTATCTGGATCGGTCTGTAACCTATAATGCGTAACTACGGCGCACTCCTTCGCAAAACCTTCAGCATTCTTCTCTTCGGCTTCAAACAAGCTCTTTGGCACAAATAATGGAAAGTATGCATTTTGGTGCCCTGTTTCTTTAAACATTCTATCCAACTCAGCTTGCATATTTTCCCATATTGCATAGCCATATGGTTTTATGACCATACAACCCCTTACAGCAGAATTTTCAGCTAAATCTGCTTTTACAACAAGTTCGTTATACCATTTTGAATAATCTTCAGCTCTTTTTGTAAGATTTTTACTCATCTTCAGTGTTTTGGCACAGATATTGTGACTATGTTAAATAAAAAAATAGTTCAGCAAAACTAACTATTTTTGCTATGTTCAACAATAAATAATAAGAGATATGCAATTTAAAACCATTACTAGACAAAAATTGCCATTTTTTGTTGCACTCGGTGTGTTAGCCATGTTAACTTCATGTGGTTCCTTTCAATATGCCGGATATGATAATGATGGAATATATTCAACAGAAAACAACAGTACCATTGTTGTTGAACAACAACCAGAAGTCACCACTTCTACTGAAGATTCAAACTACTACAAAAATTATTTCGCTGAAAACACTGCACAGCTAAATGCTGCAACAGAAGAAAGCGAAATTTTTACTGATATAGACGCTTATGAAGGAAACTATTTAGAGCGTGTTCAAGATACTTTAGAACAACGTCCTGCCTATGGAGGTTGGGGTCAAAATGGAAATGTTACCATAAATATTATTGATAACAGCTGGGGCTGGAATAACTGGGGTATTAACGACCCTTGGTTTTATGGAGGCTGGGGCTGGAATTACTGGGGTTGGAATGCTGGCTGGGGTTGGAATGCTGGTTGGGGTTGGAATGCTGGCTGGGGTTGGAACACTGGCTGGGGTTGGAATTATTGGGGCTGGAATGCCTGGTGCCCACCAGGGTATAATTACTGGGGGTGGAGAAATGGTTATTACAGTAACAATTTTATTGCCTTTAATGGAGGACGCAGAGGCTCTGTACTGTATAATAATTACAGCTTAAGTCGAAGAGATAGGAGTAACGCAGCAGTTTCAAGAAGAGATTATTCTACAAGACGATTGTCTAACGCTGCAATAAATAGACGGACAACAAGATCTGTTAGTACAAGAACACCAAGATCTACACGGTCTATTGGAAACACAAGAACAGTACGTTCGTCTAATGGTAGAACCGTAAGAACAACGCGATCTCAAAATACTCGAGTCACAAGACCTTCAACGTCTAGAACTGTAAGAACAACTCGAAGCACAAGGCCATCACGTTCTATGCCCACAACGCGAAGTTCGTCTTCATCACGATCATCTAGTGGCGTACGTTCATCAGGTGGATCTAGATCATCTGGTGGTTCAAGATCATCAAGCGGTGGAGGAAGACGCGGACGAGGTTAAGTCAACAGGATAATTCCATAAATTAAAACATTACCTATGAAAAAATTACTTATGCTAGGCGTAGGCCTGGTTTGCACATCCAATATTCTAGCACAAGACATTACTGACGCTGTGCGTTATTCTATGGAAGATATCAAAGGAACAGCACGCTTTAGAGCGATGAGCGGTGCCTTTGGTGCACTTGGTGGTGACTTATCAAGTATTCATGTTAATCCGGCAGGTTCAGCCATTTTTAATACGAGTTATACAGCTGGATCATTAGGCATAATCAATAAAGATGACCAAATTAGTTATTTCAATGGTCTCAATACTGCCAATAATTCTAATGTGGATATAAACCAATTAGGAGCAACCTTTGTGTTTAGAAATACAAATATAAATTCACCTTGGAAGAAATTCGCTGTCAGTGCTGCATACGATAGAGTTGCAGACTTTGACGACAACTGGGTAGCAAGCGGTATAAATCCTAACACCAGTATTGTAGAGTATTTTTTCCAAAACGCTAATGGATTACGTCTCGATGAAATTTCAGCCCTTCCTGGGGAAACCATTTCCCAAGCCTACTCAGAAATCGGAAACATCTTTGGTTTTCAACATCAACAGGCATTTTTAGGATTTGAAGGATTTTTAATTGACCCTGTAAATGACACCGATGACAACACAGAATATATACGTAACATTAATGGTACTAATTTTAATCAACGTTATGCTTATGCCAGTAGAGGTTACAATGGTAAATTAGCCTTTAATTTTGCAACAAGTTATAATGACAAGGTTTATTTTGGATTAAATTTCAATACACATTTCATCAATTACGAACGATCTACATATTTTCAGGAATCAAATAATAACGTTGCATCTACGGTTACAGATGTAGGTTTTGAAAACAATCTTCTTACGACAGGTAGTGGTTTCTCTTTTCAACTTGGAGGAATCGCCAAATTAACTGAGGAATTACGTGTTGGAGTATCGTATAATTCACCTACATGGTACCGAATTTCTGAAGAAACATCTCAATATTTAGCAACGACAAGAATTGATAATGGCTCTAACGTTAACCAAGTATTGAGTCCTAATGTAATCAATATCTTTCCAGAGTATCGCTTACAAACTCCAAGTAAACTTACAGGTAGTTTAGCATACGTCTTTGGGAAACAAGGCTTATTAAGTTTTGACTATTCTATACGCGATTATAGCGGTGCAAAGTTCAAACCTACGTCAGATATATTTTTCTCTGGTTTAAATAGCGCTATTGGGAATACATTAGATACCTCAGTCGCTTATAATGTTGGTGGTGAGTACCGTTACAAACAACTTAGTTTTAGAGGTGGATACCGATTTGAAGAAAGCCCTTATAAAGATGATACATTCTTTGGGGACCTTTCTGGGTATTCACTAGGTCTAGGATACAATTTTGGAAACTTCAATTTAGATGTAGCTTTCAGTCAATCTGAACGCGATACAAACTATCAATTGTACAATGTAGGTTTAACAGATTCTGCATCTTTTGAATCAAAATTTACAGATGTAATTCTAACCTTAGGATTTAGCATCTAATACATATTACTGCATTAAATAAAAAGCCTGATCGAATGATCAGGCTTTTTATTTTCTATTTATTTAATAATTATCGTTTCAGGGTAAAATGGGCTTTAAATTCTTTTCGTTGTCCGTTAAGTGGTTCGTCATAGATTACTGTAAACC
>NZ_JABSST010000052.1 GCF_013213975.1 Winogradskyella sp. | reverse complement strand
CTCATCAAAATCGGCAGGTTTAATCATCCACATGATAAGATCGTATCCATTGATAGAAATGGTAGAAAATTCTTTTTTGGAAGTCACATAATCACTTACATTTTGAGCTAAACGGTCATTGTCTTTGATACCTTTTACCAAATCACCAGATTTAGAACTATGTAAGGTATATTCTGGCGGAGCTATAGCGCTAGAATGGGTGTTGATGAAATATGTAAAATCAGCACTAAAAGACGCGCTGTTTGTACCATCAGCCTTAGTTAGACGTTTTTTATTCTTTCCATTGAGTTTAATAGAATAGACATCTCTATTAATGGACCCATTCTCAACAGACTGGTAATAAATCGTGTTTTCCTTTTCGTTAAAACCATAATATCGTGTCACTTCCCAATCACCATTAGTAACCTGATTGACTAATTCACCCTTTTTTGAATAGTGATAAATATGATTGTATCCATCTTTTTCACTCGTCCAGATAAAACTATTGTCTTTCAAAAAGGTGAGATTAAAGGTTACATCAATGTATGCCTTATCAGTTTCAGCCAATACCAAATCAGACGTATTGGATTTGGTATTTATCATCCATAGATCCAATTCGTTTTGATGACGATTCATGTACTGCGCACTTAAAACGTCAGCATCCTTTGTCCATTGAATTCTTGGTATATAAAAGTCAGTATATGCTTTACTCACCTTAACTTCAGAGAGTGTCTCAGAATTTAGATCATACACGTGCAATGAAACTTTTGAATTTGCTTCCCCAGCTTTTGGGTATTTAAATACTTGCTGTGTTTGGTATAGTCCTGATCCAAATACATCCATTGAAAATTCAGGAACATCAGTTTCATCAAATCGAATGAAAGCAATCTGATTGCTACCAGCGTTCCAATCAAAGGCTCTTACAAAGCTAAATTCTTCTTCATACACCCAGTCGGTAATGCCATTAATTATTTTGTTTTTTACACCATCGGTCGTGATTTGCTTAACAGCACCAGACTTTAAATCTTTAACGTAAAGGTTATTCTCAAAGCCATAAGCAATTTTGGACGCATCTGGAGAGAGTGTTGGTTCTTGCACTAAATCCTCAGATACTTTCGTAAGTACTTTAGCTGCAATATCATAAACATAGTACTCACCTAATCTTGAACGTCTAAAAACAGGTATCTCCTTGGTTGTTAAAATAACTTTAGATTCATCATCACTGAAGGTATAATTAAAAAAACCTTGAATTTCTGCTATCTCTGAGGAAGAAACTAAGGTTTTTACTTTTTCTAGTGTTTTATAATCGTAAATATCAATAGAGGTGATACCATTTTGCCTATCATAATTTAAAACAGAATATTGCTTTCCATTTTTCATGGAATGCAAGGCCTGCATACCTTCTGTTCTAAAGGCACCACTCCAAATATCTTGGAGTGTGATTTGCTTGTTTTGACAATAAATTAGGGAGGTGGTTAAAAAACCAATAACTGCAACGACGTGTCTGAATTTCATCTATTAGTACTTATTGTTTTTAATGGTCAGATCCTACCATTTTCTATTAATTTTGAAAATCTTTACAGGTGGCATTTCTTGTAAATCTTCTTTCAATAAAGCAAAGCCAAGTTTACTAAAAATTATGCAAAAAACAGATATTATTAACAGTAAATCGGCAATAATGAAAGAATATGCACACATTTTATGCCAATCCTAAGTATCTTTGCCATTAAAACACGATTAATCTATGCCTAACGCTATTTCTGGCTTTTCTAAATTCACAAAATCCGAAAAAATTGAGTGGCTTTTAGACACCTATTTTAATGACAAAAATGCCGCCAGAACACTCGTAACACAGTATTGGAACACCAATGAAAAGCTACAGAAGTTACATGATGAATTCATAGAAAACACCATAACCAATTACTATTTACCACTCGGTGTAGCACCCAACTTTTCAATCAATAATACATTGTATACCATTCCAATGGCTATTGAGGAAAGCTCTGTAGTTGCTGCTGCAAGTAAGGCTGCTAAATTTTGGTTAGAAAGAGGTGGATTTAAAACCAAGGTGTTATCTACTGAAAAAATTGGACAAGTTCATTTTACCTATGCTGGGCAATTTGAAGCTTTACAAGTATTTTTTGAATCTGTAAAACCTTTATTGATTTCTGAAAGTTCTAGCATCACCAAAAATATGGAAAAGCGTGGTGGTGGTATTTTAGATATCGAATTAAGAGACAGAACAAATTCACTAGAAAATTATTATCAATTGCATGCAACGTTTGAAACACTAGATGCAATGGGAGCTAATTTTATTAATTCGTGTCTAGAGCAATTTGCAAAAACATTAAAGCGTGAGGCAGAAGCGCATTTAGATGAAGAACTTGTTGTTGTTATGAGCATCTTATCTAATTATGTACCACAATGCCTTGTTCGTGCCGAAGTCTCTTGTCCAGTTTCAGAACTAGCAAGTAAGGATATTAAAAACCCTCAACTATTTGCAGCTAAGTTTAAACAAGCCGTAAATATTGCAGAGGTTGAACCTTTTAGAGCTGTGACGCATAATAAGGGTATCATGAATGGCATAGATGCTGTTGTACTCGCCACAGGAAATGACTTCAGAGCTGTTGAAGCTGGAGTACATGCTTACGCTGCAAGAAACGGACAATATGCTAGTCTAACACATTGCTCAGTTGAAAATAACACTTTTAAATTTTGGATTGAAATACCTTTAGCCTTAGGTACGGTTGGAGGTCTTACAAGTTTACACCCTCTAGTGAAATTTGCCTTAGAATTACTTGAAAAACCATCAGCAAAAGAACTCATGCAAATTGTTGCAGTTGCAGGACTTGCACAGAATTTTGCTGCAGTAAAATCCTTAACAACCACTGGTATTCAAGAAGGCCACATGAAGATGCACCTCATGAATATCTTAAATCAGTTTGAGGCTACAAGTCAAGAAAAAGCACAACTTATTGAACATTTTAAGACCAATGTTGTTACGCATAGTGCAGTTGTTGAAGCAATAGAAAAGTTAAGAGGCTAATGAAGACCTTTAGAAGTCATGGTAAACTTTTACTAACCAGCGAATATGTGGTTTTAGATGGTGCTAAAGCTTTGGCATTACCCACTAAATTTGGTCAAAGTCTTAGTATTTTACCCAATAATAAAGGAAACATATCATGGCAGAGTTATGATGAAAACAATGAGCTTTGGTTTGAGGCTATTTTACCTTTAAATTTAGATTTAGACGCTTCCGAAACTAAAGACGAAGTATCTACTAGACTCTTAGAAATCTTAACAGCAGCACAAAGACTTAATCCTGAATTCTTGAAGGGGTCCAATGGCCTTGAAATCAAGACAAATCAAGATTTTAACCGAAAATGGGGATTAGGAACGTCATCAACTTTAATAAATAATATTGCTACTTGGGCAAAAATTGATGCTTACCAACTTCTCGACTTAACTTTTGGTGGAAGTGGTTATGATGTAGCATGTGCACAGCACAATCATCCCATCACCTATCAGTTGGTGTCAGAAAACAGTCCTAAAGTAACTGAAGTTGTATTTAACCCACCTTTTAAAGATCAATTATATTTTATCTACCTCAACAAGAAACAAAACAGCAGAGAAGGTATTAAAACCTACAAAGCCTTGCGTCAGAATACTTCTAATTCATTAGAGGACTTTAATACTATAACTGAATCCTTGATCGACTGTCAGCACTTATCTGAATTTGAGGCGCTGGTAACTGAGCACGAGTCTCTGATTTCAGAATTGATAGAACAACCACCAATTAAATTTCAGTTATTTGAAGATTTTAATGGAGCTATTAAAAGTCTTGGTGCTTGGGGAGGAGATTTTATTCTCGCAACCTCAATTAACAACCCAAGAGATTACTTTAATTCGAAAGGATACGACACCATAATATCATATTCAGATATGATTAAATAAAAAAGGCCTTACTTCCGTAAGACCTTCATTATTATATTTCACAGTTAAATTAATAAACCGTTTTAGCTCTATTGTCTTCGATATCTGCAGCATTTTCTAGTGCTTGGAATACTTTACCTTGAACAGCTCCTCTCAGGGTTGAATTTAATCTATTCATTATAGACGTATAATTATCAAGTTCTGTAGCCTCAGTTATCTTAGTTACGGTAATAACATAAACCCCTTTTTGACCATCAATAGGTTTAGATGAAGCACCTTCTTGCAGACCAAATGACGCTCCAATTACTTTAGGCTCCGCACCTGCACCAGCTAAAGTTGTATTCTTTAAGGTTAAGGCTGCCGCAGTTCTTGGTGTCTGACCTTGATTTTTAGCAATCTCATCAACTGTAGACGCTGTGATTTTCTGACGAATCATTTGTGCTTTCTTTTCGTTTCTAATTTCTGGAACTGCCGTAATAGACGCATCTTCGATACTCATTAACCCTTCCTCATTCTTTTCTACAAGCTTTGCAACGATAAACCCTAATCCAGAAACGGGAAATCTTTTGTAATCACCAACTTCAGTACCCTCTTCAAAAGCCCAACGCACTACTTGTCTTTGGCTTCCAAGACCAGGAATATTTTCATCTAATTCTTTAAACGTCACAGGCTTAACCGTTAACTCATTTTCTTCAGCTAATGTATTAAAATCGCTGTCTTTAGCAGCAATTTCGAATTTAGAGACTTTATTAAATACATCCTGTAGAGTTTGATCAGATGGTTCTATCTCTCTTGCTACAGTAGCCACTTTAACGGCCTTATTAAAACTCTTTTGTTCTAATACTTCGATGATGTGATATCCAAACGAAGTACCAACAACATCAATGTCACCTACCTTATTTTCAAAGGAAAATGCTTTAAATTCTGGCGCCATACCTGCATTGTAAGCAAACTCTATTTCTCCATCATTTTCATTACTTACTTTGTCAGAAGATAATTCTAACAAATCCATAAAACGCTTACCCCCTTTAATTTGAGCAAGAATACTATCTGCTTTTCGCTTAGCTTCGTCTGGTGTAGCTGTTACATCAGGAGCTGCACTAGAAGCACCAGCAAATGGTACAAGAATGTGTCTTACATTAACGGTATCTGGCATTTGCTCAACAGCCATCATTTTTGATAACTTGAAATAGCCAGCATCTTTATATGGCCCGTAGTAATCGCCTACTTCAAGATTCATTATGCTATCTTTTGCCACTGCAGGTAATTGCCCTGCTCTCAAAAATGAATCATCATATTTTAGATCAGAATTCGCGTTTACAAAATCAGCAATATCTTTAGCATTAGTGAACCCTAACTCTGTTTCATTATTTCCACTGCTTTCATTATATACTTCACGATCTGCTTTAAGCGCATTTAAATCCGCAATGATAGCATCCTCGTCTGTCTTAGACGCTTCTTCTTTAAATTCCACATATACCACTTCTCTGTTAGCATCAGCTTTAAACTTATCTTCGTGGTTCTTCATATAAGCTCTTACATCTGACTCACTAACGTTGACTAAACTATCTGCTATGCTTGTGTAAGGTATTTGAACATACTTAATATTAACAGTCTTTGCATCCGCTAAATACTCATCTTTGGCCTCTGCAATAGTTGCGCCAACACCTGCTCTAAGCATACTATAATAGGATTGCTGCACAGCATTAGAAGCAATAGTTTGTTCATTATTAGACCAACTCTCATAGTTTACAAGGAAATTACCTAGTGGCGCCGCTTCACCTTTTAAATCTTTTAAATTAGCGATAAAGGCGTTTAAACGATTGACATCGAATGCACCGTTCTCATCTTGAAACTCAGGATACGATTGAAAACTATTTTTTAATAAATCTCTCATTTCATCCTTTTCAACAGATAAGCCTAATTTTTCATATTCACCATCCATGATGATGTTACGCAATTCCTCATTGTAAATCGTATTCATGGCTTGTGTTGAAGAAACTCTACCACCTACTCTATCTTGGTAATTCTTCACTTTTTGTTGAAAATCATTCCTATCAATGTCTGTTCCATTAATTGTAGCAACAACACCTTGATTACTTGCAAAAGCATTTGGATTATCAATTACACCCTGAATAACAAAAGCAAATAATGCCAATGCGATTACTAAGATTAAGATAAGTGATCTCTGTCTAATTTTGTTTAAAATTGCCATAGTCTATCGTTTCATGTAAATAAGTCTGCGAAAATAGTATTTTCTAATAAATAATAAAAGGTAAGTCACAGTTTTTGTGCGTGCTCAGAGTGTATTAATCTACTTCAAGTATTTTAAGCAGAACGATGTCAATCTTTGTTGAAGAAACTTCTTCGACAGTAAACTCAAAATTATCAATTAAGACGTCTTCATTTTCCTCAGGTATGCCTTCTGTTTCGTTTACAATTAGGCCACCTAAAGTCTCATAAGTTTCGCTCTCAGGAAGATTAAGTTTATAGGTTTCATTGATATAATCGACTTCTAATCGCGCTGAAAATCTATAGAGATTATTTTCTATTTTTTCTTCAACCATTTCAAGCGTATCGTGTTCATCTTCTATTTCACCAAATAGTTCTTCAACAATATCCTCAACAGTCATTAAACCTGATGTACCGCCATACTCATCTATAACAACTGCCAAACTCTGACGTTTTTTGGTAAGGATATTTAAAACATCTTTAATAAGGATTGTTTCAGGAACAAAACTTACGGGCATTACCATTGACTTAATACTTTTAGGTTTTTTAAACAGCTCAAAAGCGTGTATGTAGCCCAAGATATCATCAATACTATCCTTATAAACAATAATCTTCGTACGACCAGTTTCTATAAATAATTGACGTAAATTATCTATTGATTCAGAAATATCTACTGCAGAAATTTCTGTTCTTGGAACCATGACCTCACGCGCTTTTACATCGGAAAATTCTAAAGCGTTCTGAAAGATTTGAATTTCGCTATCCACCTCTTCGTGATCTTCAAAGGATTCCATCTGCTCGCTGATATAATTTCCTAAATCAACTTTGGTCATAGCTAGAACCACATCCTCACCTTTGGCTTTGAATAAATACTTCAGTATTGCGTCAGAAATCCAAAGCACTAAATCCGAAATCCACGTAAATATTAAATAAAAAATATAGGTAGGTAGGGCTAATACCTTGAGCAAAATGTTGGCATAAATTTGAAAGAAAACTTTAGGTAAAAACTCAGCTGTAATTAAAATTACTAGTGTAGAGATAATGGTTTGTGTTAGTAATTGAAAATCGGTTAACATTCTTGTTACAAAGGTATTATCCGTGACAATACCTTGAAACCAACGCACTAAAACATCACCCATTTTAAGACCATAAATCACCAAAGCAATATTATTACCAATAAGCATAGTAGCAATATACTTTGAAGGCTTTGCTGTGAGCTTGGTGAGTATTCTACCCAAAAAATCGTTTTGCTTCTTTTCTAACTCGATATGAATTTTGTTTGAAGAGACATAAGCAATCTCCATACCTGAAAAAAAGGCTGAAAGAATCAGTGTAGTTATAATAATGATTATATCTACTGACATAAATTATTCTTTACTACGTTCCTCAAACTTCTTAGCAAAGCGCTTTCTAAAAAAGAACATAAAAATCGCAAGGGCAACAAAGAATAAGGACATATAAGATCTGTTACGATCTATATTCCAGTTAGAGATAGCATCCCATAAAAACAAGCCTGCAAATATGATGTATGCGAATTGAAAAAATTTTAGAATTTTCATCTATCGGTTTATGTTTAAACCACAAAGATAGTTAATTATCAAGCTCAAAATCACCACCCATTTCAAGCATTTGAAAATTTTTGAAATCTTTATCTGAATCAAATCCGCTTCCATGCTGAGTAGACCCAAAAGCCCTTTTAAACAGCCAAGATTCGTTAGTAAAAACCCACTCCAACTTCTCATTATAGTAGAGTTGCTCGGTGTATAAAGTATCTTTTTGATGTGTTGCTATTCTAACATTGCCTCTCAAGTCTATGATATCAGTGTCAGAATAAAAAATAGCATACCGCGATGTGATTTTAGTCATCTTACCATCGTTGTCATACACCTTAAGTTCAATACCATCAGGAAACTCGGAAAAAGCAAAATCCCTATTTGAGTAGTCTAATAATTTTGGACTAATGAGATTTGCCTTAACTCTTACCGTATCATCCGTAAATTCGGTATATTTTAAATCTATATTTTCAGCTTCACCTATAGGTTGATTTTGAAGAATTCCAACCTTTTTAACATCGCTAAAATTATTTTCACACCCAAAAAACAAAGTCACAACGTATGCTGTGACTAAGTTTTTTATAATATGTGAAATTTTTAGTTTCATTAGATGCTCGGAACAGTTACCGAACGCCCGATCCAACAGCCGATTCTAATGCTCTGACCAGCGTTTCCTTCGTTAAAAATATCTGTTTTCGAGGGTGCACTAGCTCTATAGCTTGTTGCGGACCTTGCTGCAGCCGATCGTAATCGACCATCTATTCTACCAGCCTGCTCTGCAGTACTTGCTGCTAACCAGAATACAGCTCTCTTGTTAAAGTTAGAATCTCCACAGTTATTAGCACTCTTTGCGTACATCGCTGCAATTGCTATATAAGGCGAACCATCAGAAGGATTTAACTTCATAGATTCCATGTAATATTGTCTCGCTTGACCGTAGCTACCTTTGCTTTTTAGTTCATTAGCTAATTTTTTATAAAGTTTAGCCTTTTTTAAAGGATCTTGCTCAAGAGCAATTGTTTGATCAAAATACTTCTGCTCACCCGTTAAGATGTATAGGTAATAAGAAGTATCAGCACTTGGCTCGAGACTATTCTTTTGTTGCACTAATTTTAAGAACAACGGATCTTCCTTACAACCCTTAGTATACATTCTGTTCATAGCACGTTGTAACCAAACACCGTCTGTCTTTTTCTCTTCATAATTCTTTTCGTAAAGCGGTACTAACACATCACAAGTTGCTCTATCTCCAAGCTTTTTATCCATACTTGGTAAAATCTTAGTTTCAAAAGCGTCGATATAAGACTCATAACTCGACTTGTATTTAGCTTCTTTCTTAGACAATGTTTCACCAGCAGCCTCTTTTGCAGCATACTTGTTTAACTTAATGGTGTTACCTTCAATAATTGTCTGAATCATTTCATAAACATCATCATACTTATCGAACATATTTTGAGCGGGCATACTTCCTGCATCAAAAAGATCAACTGCTAATGAGAAGTATGTATATAATCCTTTGGCGTCTGTAAAGTTCTTAGCATCCTTTGTATAAGCTTCATTAAACATGTTATAAAGCTGCTCTGTAGACTTGTTAAGTTCCTTTTTATACTTATATGCCAAGTTAGCCTTGTCCGCTAACACCTCACCTAAATCATATTTAGAAGGAAAGTTTTCTCTACTTTGATCATACAAGAGCATTAAATCATTGATATGACCAACTTGTTCTGCTCCAGTTGAATTTTCAATCTTATGCTTAAGTATCTTCTCACCGTGTGCATAAATTGCCCTATTAAATTTCGGGCACTTGTTACGCACAATATTCCAAGGTTCGTATGCTTCATTATATCTTTTACTTTTCACATAACTATCAAAAATTGACAGGTTATTCATGCACTCTTCATCTTGCTGAGCAAAACTTATGTTAAGACCCACAAAAAAAGCTGCTAACAGTATTGTAATTCTCGTATTCATCTTGTAATTATATTAGCGTTAGTTATATTTTCTTTGTCTAAACCACCTAGAGTTTAGTGACAAACTTAAATTAAAGTTTACAAAATTTTCTTGAACTAGGTTATTATTTGTTGTTCCTCTGCGTCCAATTTCAAGTCCAAAATTAGCATTTGAAAATAAGGCGCGATTGCCAATCGGTAAACCTAGACCAAAAGATATGCCAAACTCTTTTATCGATTCGTTTTTAACGACTAACCCTGTATTGGCAAAATTAACTCCTGCCCTATAAACTACACGTTTAAAATAACCTGAAAACGCATCATAGTTAGGTATTAAGAAACCTCCAATTGCAAATTCAGAAGCATTCTCAAAGGTGGAAGTTTCGTTATTAAAAATAGGATTAGAGAAGCTACTGGTATTTTGGTATGTATACTCTGCACCGACGAACCATGATTTGGGATCACCAATACCTGCACCAAATGATAATCGAGATGGAATTGTTAATTCTGTATTTCTAAGTCCCTGCGCCTCTAGATCTTCTTCAAAGGTATTTACTACGCCTTCGGTATTTGTTGCAGTGTTGATTACGATAGCAGAAAACGACCGCTGATTTTCAGAACTTAAAGTACTCTGCGGCGCATAGGTAGCTGTTGCAGAAAGTTCTAACCTTTCAGTAATCATGGTTTTATAAGACAAGCCAAAATTTAAGTTTAAACCACTTAGATCAGATCTATTATCTTCTCTTGTTTGAAATTGTAACGGTTCTCCTTCTGAATTATATGCAAACTCTATTGCTGCATTTTGTATGTTTCCAAAGTTATAATTGATGTCAACTCCAATACCTAACTTTGGGGTTACTTGATATCCAAAACCAGCAAAGACCCTATTAACACCACCTTCTCCACTAAATCTATTTTGAATTATACCATCACCATCTATATCGTCCAGTTTATAGCCAACAGAAGTATACGGCAATAAACCAAATCCAAAACCAAATTTACCGATAGGAACAGAGAGTGCCAAGTAATCAAAAGTAGAATTACCTGTTTCAGCTTCACCGTTATCGCTTTTAAGTTTAGTATTAGAGAATGTCCCTGCAACTGTGAATTTTACGGGTCTACTTTCATTATCAAATGGAAAGCCTTCAACATTTTTCCCTACATACGACGCCGGATTTCTTAAATTAAAATGAACACTATCCAAATAAACACCCATACCACCCATACTTCGATTTTCCACAGTACCCTTAAATTTAAGACTACCAATTCCATAAAATGAATATGGTGATGCTGTTCCTTGCTGACCAAAAGCATTAAAACTTATAACAGCAATACAGATTATAATGAGGTTTTTAATCATTATTTTGAATTAAAATCTAGAATAAAATTCAAACCCTCCAATAGAAAATTTGAATTCGCAAATATGCTATTTTTTAATTGGTTTGACAAAAAATTGGCATCACCACCTGTTAAAATAACTGTTAAATCTTGATGATTTTCTCGATATTCATCAATTACCCCATCAATTTCCTTAATAACTCCCATAGTAACACCAGAATGTATTGAGGATTCTGTAGTATCGCCAGTAATGGTTTTAGGTTGGTCTTTTTCTAATAATGGTAAATTAGCTGTAAAATTATGAAGGGCTTCATAGCGCAATCTTATTCCCGGAGAAATAGCGCCTCCAAGATACTCGTTTTTATCTGTTACAAAGTCGTAGGTTATGCAGGTGCCTGCATCTATAATTAAAACATTGTTATCAGGAAACTGGTTTACCGATGCACTGACTAAAGCTATACGATCAACACCTAAAGTTTTTGGAGTTTGGTATAAGTTCTTAAATGGGAGCTTTGTGTTAATACTTAACTTTAACACCTCCAATTCATCATCAACATAATGGATTTGCTCATCGGTTAGTCGTCCTACTGAAGAAATAATACAGCAATCGATGTTTTTAAAATTTTCCCGTAGTGCTTTGTACCTTTTCTTAAATTTAAATAATTCAAAACTCTCCTTATGCAGAAGCGCGTTATTCTTAAAAACTGCAAACTTTACAAAGGAATTTCCAACATCAATTATAAGATTCATAGACAATTACTAATTCGCAAATTTATAAAATCAAATTTTACAACTTTATTTTTGGTAATACTAAAAATGAATATATATTTGCATCCGCTTATTTAAGCAACTGGTGCCTTAGCTCAGTTGGTAGAGCAAAGGACTGAAAATCCTTGTGTCCCTGGTTCGATTCCTGGAGGCACCACCATCAAAAAACCGATTCAAATGAATCGGTTTTTTTGGTTATAATACATTTTCTAAGGTTCTTGGTGAAACTAATTCTAGATACACTCTTTTATTGAAATGGGAAGATTTTCTGTAAACATTAAGAATTAACTTCGACAAAAAGCTTATCTTGATTTTTAGTATTAAAATTTAAAACATGTCGAAGACTTATTATGATCCTGCGGATCTTAGAAAATTTGGAAAAATTACCGAATGGAACGAAGAACTTGGTACCAAGTTTTTCGATTATTATGGAAAAGTTTTTGAAGAAGGTGCTTTAACAGCAAGAGAAAAATCATTGATTGCCTTAGCTGTTGCTCATACCGAACAATGCCCATATTGTATTGATGCCTACACTAAAGATGGTCTTCAACGCGGTGTAACCAAAGAAGAAATGATGGAGGCTATTCATGTTGGAGCTGCCATTAAAAGTGGTGCCACTTTAGTCCATGGAGTACAGATGATGAATAAAGTGAATAAATTAGACGGATAAACTCTCAAAAAAGAAAATTTAATGGCTACTAAGTCCTTAAAAAAGCGCGAAAGCGATTTAGCAAATAGCAACAGACAGCTCGAAATACTCTCTAATGGTATTTTTCAAAATGGTGAACTACCAACTTTTAAAGATAAAATTGCCGAGACTAACCAATTTCCTTTAAAGGCTAAAAAATTAGAGATCCTTCAAATCAATGTTGGGTATATGTGCAACCAAGTTTGCGATCATTGTCATGTGGATGCTGGTCCTGACCGCAAAGAAATTATGACCCGAAAAACCATGCAAATGTGTTTAGAAGTCATAAAAAATACAGGTGCGCATACGCTAGATCTCACAGGTGGAGCTCCAGAAATGAATCCTAATTTTAGATGGTTTGTAGAAGAAGCTGCAAAAGCTGGTATCAAGGACTTTATTGTACGTTCTAATTTAACGATCATTAGAGCTAATAAAAAGTATTATGATTTACCTGAGTTCTTTAAAAAACATAACGTACATGTTGTAAGTTCAATGCCTCATTGGACGCGTGGTAAAACCGACAAGCAACGTGGTGATGGTGTTTTTGATAAATCTATAAAAGCACTACAAGAGTTAAATACTGTGGGTTATGGTATGCCTGAAAGTGATTTACGTCTAGACTTGGTTTATAACCCTTCTGGTGCTTTTCTTCCTGGAGATCAAGCTTCAATGGAAAAAGACTTTAAAAAAGCATTAATGGAAGATTTCGAAATACAATTCCATAATCTGTTTGCTATAACCAATTTACCAATTAGCCGCTTTTTAGATTACCTGATTGCATCTGAAAATTATGAGGATTACATGTATCAATTGGTTGAGGCTTATAATCCATCTGCCGTTGCACATGTCATGTGTACCAATACCTTGTCCGTGAGTTGGGATGGCTATTTATATGATTGTGATTTTAACCAAATGCTAGAATTACCTGTAAATAGTAAAGTAAAGCACATTTCAGAATATAATGAAACGCTATTGGAAGGTAGAAATATTGTCATCTCTCAACATTGTTATGGGTGTACTGCTGGAGCTGGTAGTAGCTGCCAGGGAACAGTTGCTTAAAATACATCAAATGAAACAGTTTATCTTTTTTAGTGCACTTATCTTTTCATTTACGGTTACTGCTCAAGAATCAGTTTCTGAGCTATTAAAGAAATATAATTCGGAAAGCATACCCTATATTTCTGTTCAAGAGTTAGCTATGCCAAGTGAAGATGCTATTCTTTTAGACGCACGTGAATTAAAAGAGTTTGAGACCAGCCATTTAGAAGATGCCATCCATGTAGGCTATGATTTTTTTGATATTAAAAAAGTCACTGAAAAAATAACAGATAAATCAACTAGGATTGTAGTTTATTGTTCTCTTGGAATCCGATCTGAGGACGTTGCTGAAGAATTAAAAAAAGAAGGATTTACCGATGTTTACAATTTATTTGGTGGTATTTTTGAATGGAAAAATAACGACTTCACCGTAGTAGATACTAACGAAGAACCAACCGAAGATGTGCATACATTTTCTAAAAAATGGAGCCAATGGCTTCTAAAAGGACATAAAATTTATGACTGATGCCTTAGTAATTGTTTTTGTTAAAAATATAAAGCTTGGAACGGTAAAAACTAGGCTTGCAAAAACTATTGGTGATTATGGGGCTTTCGAAGTCTATACAGAATTGGTAAAGATTACTGAAAAAGCGACATCGGAATTAAAAGTTGATAAACGTATTTATTTCTCAAATGCTATTGTCGATTCACAATGGCAAGACAACTTTAAAGCTGTCCAAAATGGTTCGGATTTAGGAGAACGTATGTTAAATGCTTTTAAAGATGGCTTTAAAGACGGTTATAAACGCATTGTTTTAATAGGTTCTGACCTTCCAGACATAAGCTCAAAACATATTGAATGTGGTCTTCAAAAATTAAATGATAACCAGGTCGTTTTTGGACCAGCTGAAGATGGTGGCTATTATCTCATTGGCCTTTCAGAACTTGAGACCTGCGTCTTTGAAAACAAACCTTGGAGCCAATCTAATTTACTCGAAGTTACTCTGAATGAACTGAATCAAAAAGGCATTAAGACTGGTATTTTAAGCACCTTAAATGATATTGACACTTATGAAGATTTAATTGCTTCTGACTTTTACAAATCGAATCCAAAATTACAAGAAAAAATACAACAACTCAATGATTAAACAGATTACAGAGAGTACAGAATATTTACAAAGTAAAGGCTTTGATAGTCCTGAAATAGGCATAATTTTAGGAACAGGCTTAGGTCAACTCATAAACGAAGTTGAAGTTATCGCAGAAGCCAGTTACAATCATATTCCTAACTTCCCGACGGCTACTGTTGAGTTTCATAAAGGAAAACTAATTTATGGTCTGCTTGAAGGTAAAAAAGTCATTGTCATGCAAGGACGCTTTCATGTATATGAAGGATATACGTTGCAGGATGTTACCTTTCCTGTAAGGATCATGGAAAAGTTGGGTATAAAAACACTACTGGTGTCAAATGCTGCCGGCGCCATAAACTTAAATTTCAAAAAAGGAGAATTAATGTTAATTGATGATCATATCAATTTACAAGGAGGCTCTCCTTTAGCTTTTAAAGGTGTTGAACAACTAGGTGAGCGTTTCACAGACATGAGCGCTCCATACGATCCAGAGATTAATGCAACCATTAAAGCTATTGCCAAAACCAATGGCATAACGCTTCATAAGGGAGTATATGCTAGCGTTGTAGGACCACAACTCGAGACCAGAGCCGAATACCGAATGCTCAAAATAATTGGAGCTGATGCTGTTGGTATGAGTACTGTTCCGGAAATTATTGTTGCTAATCATTTAAAATTAAAGGTAGCAGCCGTGTCAGTTTTAACCGATGAATGCGACCCAGATCATTTAGAACCTGTAAACATTGCAGAAATTATTGCAATGGCTGCCAAGGCAGAACCAAATATGATAACCCTATTCAAAGAATTAATAAAAACGATTTAACATGAGCTACTTAGAAGCTACACACGATTTATATAAGAAAGCCGCTTTAACTCCAGATGTTGGTTTGTGCTGCACAACCAATCCTGTTTGGGAATTACCTGGATTAAAGATTCCTAAAATAATGCAAGAAATGAACTATGGTTGTGGATCTACAGTGCATGCGCGCGATTTAACTAACAACCCTAAAATGCTCTACGTTGGTGTTGGAGGAGGTATGGAATTATTACAATTCTCATATTTTAATCGTCAGAAAGGTGGTGTTGTAGGTGTCGACGTGGTAGATGAAATGCTTGAAGCATCAAGAAAAAACTTCAAAGAAGCTGAAGAACTGAATCCTTGGTTTAAAAGTGAGTTTGTAGATCTCAAAAAAGGGGATGCCTTGAATCTCCCAGTTGCCGATAATAGTATAGATGTGGCAGCTCAAAATTGTCTATTCAACATTTTTAAAGCCGATGATCTAAAGAAAGCCATTGCAGAAATGTATCGTGTCTTAAAACCTCACGGTCGTTTAGTCATGAGTGACCCGACATGTGAGCAACCAATGAATGATGCTTTGCGTAATGATGATCGCCTAAGAGCACTTTGCTTGAGTGGAAGCTTACCTATTGCTGAGTATATTAAGATGTTGACGGATGCCGGATTTGGAACTATTGAAATCCGTGCTCGAAAACCCTACAGAATTCTTGATCCAAAGAATTACGACACCGAAGAACTTATTTACATTGAATCTATTGAAGTTGCTGCTATAAAAGATCCTATGCCAGAGGATGGTCCATGTATTTTTACAGGTAAAGCTGCCATTTATTTTGGTGATGAAGACTATGTTGATGATAAAAAAGGACACATTTTACTTAAAAATCAGCCATTAGCTGTATGTGACAAAACAGCCGGAGCTCTAGCTGCATTAAATAGAGATGATATATTTATTAGCGCGTCTACTTGGCATTACGATGGTGGTGGATGTTGCTAATTAAAGTGAGTAATTTTGTAAATTAACCTTTTAGTAAAACCACTAAGAGGTTTCTTTTTATATGGATAAGTATATAGACATCATTGAAAATTCCTATTCCGGTTACTGGAATTACCTCAAGTATGAGCTTATTGACCTTAACCATTGGGATAATTATTTTTATGGTCTTATTGCCATTTCAATTCTTGTTTGGATTTTAGAAATCGCTTTCCCTTGGAGAAAAGAACAAGCCTTATTTCGTAAGGATTTTTGGTTGGATACGTTTTATATGTTCTTCAATTTTTTCCTACTTAATCTTATAGTTCTTATTGCCTTATCGAATACAGTTGCCGAATTATTGAATGATGCTCTTGGTGGTATAGGATTATCGCTATCGAGCTTTCAACTCTTTGATTCTAAAGATTTACCGAAGTGGTTAGGGCTACTCATTTTTTTCTTGGTGAATGATTTTGTACAGTGGAATACGCATCGACTATTGCACCGCGTTCCTTTTCTATGGAACTTTCACAAGGTTCACCATTCTGTTAAAGAAATGGGCTTTGCAGCACATCTAAGATACCATTGGATGGAGCCTGTTATCTACAATTCCATACGATATATTCCTCTAGCCATAATCGCTAACTATAGTTCGCAAGATGTGGCCATTGTTTATTTCTTTTCTATTGCAATAGGACATCTTAATCATGCCAATTTAGGCTGGGACTATGGATTCCTTAAATACATTTTTAATAATCCTAAAATGCACATCTGGCATCATGCCAAAGAATTGCCAGAACATGTAAGGTATGGTGTAAATTTTGGACTAACATTGAGTCTATGGGACTACATTTTTAAAACCAATTATATACCACATGATGGTAGAGATATTGAATTGGGGTTTGAAGGTGATGAACAGTTCCCTAAAGACTTTGTAAGCCAAGAATTATATCCACTAAAAAAATGAAGATTGCTCTTACTGCCATTTTAGCCATTTGCCTCCTCTCCTGTTCAGGTTCTAAAAAGGCAATTGAAAATAAAACAGATCAAAATAATGAGATTACCGAGTCAACTAAGAAAACTGAGGTAGTTGAAAACATTCTCTCAGACTCAGATGATGAGATTCAAGAAACGATTGAGATTGTGAATGAGCAAGGTAAAGTCATGAAACAAACCGATAGTCAAGACACAGTCGACGAATTACTAAATCAAAAAGAACAAGACAAACATCATCAAACCGATTCAAATTCATCTGATAACAATCATGAATTATGGAATGAACTATTGGGTAAACATGTTTCTATTAATGGTAATGTAGATTATAATGGTTTTAAGCAAGATTCTAAGGATCTTCAGAATTATATTTCCGCCTTACAAGCAGATTACTCTAGCATTAAAGAACATTCCAAAGCACAAAAACTAGCCTACTGGATTAACGTCTACAATGCCTTAACCATAGATTTGATCTTACGTAACTATCCTTTAAATAGCATAAAAGACATTAAAGACCCCTGGGATCAACGCCTTTGGAAGTTTAATGAGAAATGGCTTAACCTAAATGATATTGAACATAAAATCTTACGTAAAATGGATGAGCCAAGACTTCATTTTGCTATTGTGTGTGCGTCGGAATCATGTCCAAAACTTCTGAATAAGGCATACTCAGCCAACAATCTTGATGAACAATTAACCATTGCCACAAAAGACTTTCTTTCAGACGCATCTAAAAATGAACTTTCAGAGAACAGCATTAAACTCTCAAAAATCTTTAAATGGTTTGCCAAAGACTTCAAAACTGATGGAAGTCTCATAGAATTTTTAAATCAGTACTCGGATATCACAATAGCAGAGAATGCGAAAAAGAGCTATAAGGAGTATAGCTGGGAGCTGAATGATTAAGCCTTAAATCAATTTAAAAGTAGTATGATAAGTATAATTATTCCAGTATTAAATGAGTCCAAAATGATTGGAAACTTGCTGGAACACTTATCTAAAAATACTACTGTTAAAAATATCAGTGACATCATTGTAGTAGATGGTGGAAGCACAGATGACACACAAAAAATAGTATCGGAATTCATTGCTAATAACGATTCTACGGACTCGCAAAACGAATTACTTCATTCTAAAAATACTGAGGTTATTGATCGCCGAGTTGTCAATAAAGTAAGCGCTTTAAATGTCCAATTAATACATTCTGAAAGAGGTCGTGCCAAACAAATGAATTCTGGGGCGAGAGAAGCCAAAGGCAATATTCTTTACTTTCTGCATGCTGATGCATTTCCACCTAAAGATTTTGATCAGGCCATAATAAATGAGGTAAAAAAAGGCAATGATGCCGGCTGTTTTAGAATGCAATTTAACAGTACGCATTGGTGGCTGCGATTAGCAAGTTGGTTAACCCAATTTCCATGGCGTGCATGCCGAGGCGGAGATCAAAGTCAGTTTATTACTAAAGCCTTATTTGAAGAAATTGGTGGATTTGATGAGCGCTACGTGATTTATGAGGATAATATTTTAATTAATGAATTATATGAACGTAAAGAGTTTGTGGTGATTAATAAAAAGATTAGGACCTCAGCAAGACTCTACAAAAAAGTAGGAATCTGGAAATTACAATACCATTTTTGGGCGATCTATGTGAAACGCTGGTTTGGTGCTTCAGCTGAAGAGATGTTAGAGTACTATAAAAAACACATCCGCTAAGCTCTACTTATTTCTACCCATTTCATTAGGATACAAGATTGGTAAAGTATCACTCTGAAAGACTTCTTTAGAATTTATATCTAAAGCCGATAGCGATCCTGTAAAGGCCGCTCCAGTATCTACATTCCAAACATTAATAGCATTCATTGGCTGGTATTTGTGATAATTTAATGTTGGTGTATGCCCAATGTAAATTTCCTTATAATGCTTAAGTCGATTTGGATATAATTCTGACTTCCTTGCAATGCGTTTATCCATAGTTAAAGCCATTTCCCATAATGTACGGTCAAAATAAAAGGTTTCTCTATGCGTTTCGCGCTCTACTCCGTGCATTGAGGTAAATCCTGCATGTACAAAAAGCCGTTGTTCTTCATCGATGTGATATACTGGCATGGTTTCAAAAAAATCAAGGTGACGCTGTTTGGTCTCATCAGAATAGCCTTCGTAACTTTCGATGGTCTCTTTGCCTCCATGTAAATACCAGATGTCATTTACCGTTCCATCAGCCAGCCATTGTTCACACCAGATATCATGATTCCCTTTTATAAAAACACATGAGTTAGACTCTGATAGTTCAATTAATCGATCCATAACTTGGGCAGACTCACTCCAGCCATCAACATAATCTCCCATAAAAATAAGTTTATCAGAATCAGTAACATTTGCTCGTTCTAAAACTTGAGTAAGTGCTCTAAGGCCACCATGAATATCTCCTATTGCTAATGTGCGCATATGAATTGGCTTTAGCTACAAAGCTAACCGAAATAACAGAAATGCCTCAATTTGAAGTTTAAATTAGGGTTAAAAATACTGCCCTATTCCAAATACAAATCCTTGGGTTGAATCTGGTGTTATCCCAATCCCATAATCAATTCTAAAAATGGCATTGAATATTTTTTTATGAATAAAACGTAAACCGAAACCAGGATATACTCGCAGGTTTTGAGCATCTGCAAAATCACCTAAATCACCCCGTGGATTTCTCCAGCTTCCTGCATCTACAAAGGCATTGCCTTGCAAGGCAAACCAGCCCTTTTCATAGAGAGTATGCCTATATTCCGTATTAACAACAATAGCAGCAGTACCTCTATCTATAAGATTTCCTACACCTCGTATGTTTAAGTTATTATCTACAGCAAACGGTGCAAATGGAGTATCGTCATTTGTAGAAATTCCTAGGCGTATTCTACTGGCCCAATTTCCTTTTTTACCCACACGTTCATAATATTGAAAGTCATTCCAACCAATTAAAAAATCTGGTAATTGTTCTTCGTCTCTCGAATGCACATACTGAAAATTAAAAATACTTCTAAATCCTTCTACGTATTGGTAGTCGTAGTTTAGATTATTGTATTCGTAGATGAATTTATACAATAGCTTATCTACTTTAAGTTCTTGTGGCACATTAGGACTAGTGGCGCCAGATTTATACTGATAATCCTCAGTAAAAAAGTTAACACCTAATTCTATACGATTGGTAAAATTAAAGCGATACAAACCAAGCACCTCAAACGATCTGTTATTATAGCGATAGTCTGCGGTTGTATTATTAAAAAACACAGGTTCTTGAGTTGTTAAGTCTTGGTAATTTATAGCTAAACCTAATTTTCTTGAAAATAAAAATGGCGCTCTAAAATTAAAGGCATAGGAATCATAAATATCCTTTTGGTAAAAGCCACCAAAGGTGATGTTTTGACCAAATAAATTAAACTCGTATAATCCTAAACGGTACGCAAATTCATCATCATTGGTGGTGTAAACGTTTGCTGAAGGAATAATGGTGAAATTTTCTTCGATATTATAAAACACATTGTACTCATTTTCCTTTTCTGCTGGAAAAACTTGGTAGTACGCATGCGCAATGGATGGTAAGCGCTTAAGCAGTTTTATATCTTCCTCAATCACCGAAGAATCTAAGGCTACTCCAGACTTTATAAAAGACATCTTTTTTATAAATGATGTTTTAAGTTTTTTATTGCCCTGTACTTTAAGGTCAGTAACTTTATTCTGAGCATAACTAATACTGCTAAAAAGAACTAAAAATAAAATTAGGATTTGTTTCATTTAATGGTTATTCCTAAACTTTATCGTGCCCTAGGAATAACCTTACGAATTCCTAAAACTATTATTCAGTCTTGTAGTAAGCTCTAATTTCGTTTTCAGCAGGTTTGTTTTGAGGAGTAAACATTGGATTGTCGTTGCCCCCTACCTTTTCATGGCTATGAAACCATTTCCAAACAAATCCACCAGCAAACCAAGGTTCTTTCCAAAAAGTCTCAAACAACGCTTTTGTTGTATTGACCTGAGCTTGAAGATTTACATCACGTAGATTATGATCAGACACCCAAGGTTGCCTTCCTGCAAAGTCAAGACTCCTATAACCGTACTCTGTAAAGAGTACTGGCTTGGCATATTGATCTGATAAGGTCTTAATTACTGGTTTATGTTTTTTCCAACCCTCAAGACAGTCTTTCAAAGTTGGTGTTTGCAAGTCACTTACTGGAAAATAGGCATCTACACCAATATAATCGAGCTGATTCCAAAACGGAGTGCGTTTAAACTCATCCCAATTGGCCGCATAGGTGAGTTTGCCTTTATAAGTTTCTTTAATTTTATGTATTAGAGCCGTCCAATACTCTGGGCGATGTTTTACAAATTGCTCTAGTTCTGTACCAATGCATAATATCTCTGCCTTGACATCTTGAGCCAAGTTAGCATATTCCATTATAAAGTTTGTGTAAGAACCCTCTAAAGCCTTCCAATTGTCTTCAGTTGTCATTTTAATGTATCCCGTAAACTCACCTCGCCAAACCCAAATCTGAGGCTTAACCATGATTTTAATATTGGACTTTCTGAGCTCTTCGATATACTGTTTAGCCCCTGCTCTAGTTTCCCCAAACCACTGTCTTTTGGTATTATGAACAATTTCAGGATGTTCTAAATTCTTAATAAAACCAAAGGGCATTATTGCCGCATAATTAGCATTAACCTCGATCACAGGCTTTACATGCGTTGAATCAATACGATCCCTAGAAGCAACAAAGCTTACTCCATTAATTTTATCTTCCTGGCCATTGCAAGAGGATAACATCATTGAAATAAGCAATAAAAAAAGGCACTTAAACCATTTCACACCAAATAAATTAAGTGCCTAAATTATATAAATCTTAGAATAAAGCTCTTAAACCTATATTAAAAGTTTGCCCCAAGCCTGTATCGTTACCACGCACAAAGTTTGAATATAAAAACTCTAAATTAAACTCATCTGTAAGCTGATACTTAGCACCACCACCAAGAATAGTAGCATCTTGCTCAAAACCGTCAGTATTGAACGAAATTAATTGTAAATGCTGTACTAATCCTAAAATGGTGAACTTTGAACTTGGAAAATAACTTACAAATGCACCTGGTAATAAGCGTAAGCTATTAGTAGCGAAACTCCCTTCTTTAGGTAAATTATATTCTGTGTTTAACTCCGTAAATAATTGCCACTTACCATCAGCAAAACTGTAATCGTAAAAGAAACGGTTTTGGAATATAAACCCATTCTGATCTAAGAACACTCCTTGTTCAGACTCTTGATCAACTAATGGAATATGCAAAGCGGATTGTATGGTAAAGTTGCCAACACTCTTAATTGGATTAAACTTAATGGCTGGCGCTAAAGATGTGAATCCAGAACGTGCTGATCCTGCCTCGCCATCAAATGAAAAAACATCAAAAGCATCTCTTCCGCCAATAACATTAGATCTAAACTCTAAAAGTAAACCTACATTAACACGTCTGCTATCGGATACTCCAGTAAAAATATCTACAGTCGAGGTAAAGAATGTGTTTCTTGGCACATCACCTTCATTCCCATCAAAAGTCGCTCTTGTTTCGGTATATAAATTATTGAACCATTTAATATCCCATTGTCCTTTTATAAGTAAAATAGAAGGTGTAAATTCTTGAATCACACTTTTCTGAGAATCCTCATCGTATTGTGCGAATCCTATAAATGATAATAGCATAGCTATTACGAGTAACCTGATTTTTTTCATCATCGCCCTATTTGATTGTTTGCTAATTCTTATTGTTTATTTAAGTTCCAGTTATAAGTAAAATAACTCAACTTATAATTGTCTGGAATTTGCTGTGTTCGATATTGATTAATAAATTCAATTTCACTTATACCATTCATGGTGAAATCCTCTTTGTACCACTTCATAATCTCAGAGGCTTCCACTCTCTTTTTCTTAGTGTTTACCCTTAAAAAAGTACCATTTAAGGCAATTTTAGTTTGGGCATCCAACTGTTTATTTAAAGTTTCTGGCATATAGGCCTCACTAATTAATGGAGGACACCCAAGAGCTCCACACACTAATACAAAATGAAATCTAGCATCTTTAAATTGCGCCCTTAATAATTTGTGTTCAATATCATTAAGTGTGATAGATTTTCCCGCTAAATTGTAAGTGGTCTTATCAAAAAACCCAGCATTATCTAGTGGCGATTTTGTAGGATAATGATCTATAATTCCTTTGATGACTGAAAGATTGTAAGCATTAATCCAAAAGGCTTGGTAATTATCTGCATCTGAAACATCAACCGAAATTCCTTGAGCGATTTTTAAAAGTTCATCAAGGCTCGATTGTTCTTTATGAATCGCCCTATAATCTACTTTACCATCATTAACATGGGTTTGTAAAAAAGTATTTATTTTTGAGAAGAATGTCGAAAGATTCTGAGTATTTACACTCATCGACATTAAGAAAACCATCATATATACCAAGCATTTCATGTTTATCTAAATTTTGATTAACGGCACTTATGTCGCATACAATTTGGTTGACTTACAAGATTTTTAAAAGAATTTTGACGTCTGTATTTCATTTAAAACCTTACAGCTTGGATTTTAATTTAAATCCTTTCTAAATTGAACGCAGCAATTAAGTTCTTACCTTTAAGTTCGACAGACCAATCACTAACAATCAAATTTTATGGAACACATTGTTATCATCGGTAATGGTATTTCTGGTGTTACACTAGCCAGACATATCCGAAAGCTCTCTGATAAAAAAATCACCATTGTTTCTGCTGAGACCGATTACTTTTTCTCGCGTACTGCATTAATGTATGTTTACATGGGCCATATGAAATTCGAACATACACAGCCTTATGAAAATTGGTTCTGGCAGAAGAATCACATTGATCTTAAAAAAGGGTATGTAGAAAACATCGAAACAAGTACAAAACGCTTACACTTCTCGTCTGGAGAACTGTTAGCTTATGACAAGCTTGTCATAGCCACTGGCAGCAAGCCTAATAAATTTGGTTGGCCTGGACAAGATTTGGATGGTGTTATGGGCATGTATCACAAGCAAGATTTGGAGAATCTTGAAAAGCATGCACCTAATAAAGCAGTCTGTAAACGCGCTGTTATTGTTGGTGGTGGACTTATAGGTATAGAACTGGCCGAAATGCTAAATAGCCGCAGTATTCCTGTAACCTTTTTAGTTCGTGAATCGAGCTTTTGGAATGGAGTTTTACCCAAAGGAGAAAGCGCCATGATCAACAGGCATATTAAAAATCATCACATAGATTTAAGATTATCTACCAACCTAAAAGAGATTGTCTCTGATGAAAACGGTAAAGTTAAATCCGTAATTATCGAAGAGACTGGTGAAGAAATTCCATGCAATGTCGTTGGCTTAACCGCAGGAGTCTCACCAAACATCGATTTTATTAAAGATTCTAACATAGAAACAGGTCGTGGTGTAAAGGTGAACCGTTATTTAGAAACTAATATCCCAGATGTGTATGCCATTGGTGATTGTGCAGAACAACATGAAGCGATTGGTAACCGAAGACCTATTGAAGCTGTTTGGTATACTGGTAGAATGATGGGCGAAACTTTAGCGCAAACTATATGTGGAAATCGCATACCATACAATCCTGGTCATTGGTTTAACTCAGCAAAATTTATGGATATCGAATACCAAACTTATGGTTGGGTATTTGGAAGTAAAGGTCGACCGGACTATGAAGAACACTTTCATTGGAAACACGAAGACGACACCAAATGTATTACAGTAGCCTATCATAAAACTACCAATGAATTTTTAGGCATCAACACCTTTGGCATAAGAATGCGTCATGAAACTTTTGATCGATGGTTAAACGAAAAACGCGATGTTCACTATGTGATTGAACATTTACCTGAAGCCAACTTTGACCCAGAATTTTATTTAAGATTTGAAAACGACATTTTAAAAGCCTTCTCTCAGAAATTACAAACCACATATAATGAGCAATAAATTAAATCATAGCATGTCTTTGGCTCGACCAGATGCTTTAGATATAACTACAAAACAAAAGGTAGCATTAGGACTTGGAATTATTGGGTTGTTTATTATGACCTTAGCACTTTTCAATACTAATTTCCCGAATGAAGGTTTGTTCTTAACCCTATCCCTTGGTCTCATAATTATAGGCACAGTAATCTACTCTAGAGAAGCATATATACATAAATTAGAAGGTATCAAAAATGACGGCGTCTGGTTTAAATCTGTATCCGCAAGAGGAGTTTGGGGCTGGATATTAGGTGTAATTTTAACGGCTTTTTACATCGTATTATACTTTTATCCGCAATACTTAGGGTTAGGAAAAGATGGTGCTGAAAACACCGGATTAATACATTTATTTGATCCATTGAGTCAACTATTAAGTGGTAGAAATGCCAGCCAATGGTTTGTGTACGGAACCCTATATACCATAGCTATTTTAGCCTTTGGGTACAAGTTTATATTAAAATACAGGCACAATCGCTACCAACAAATACGAACTATCTCTGTAATGTTCTTTCAATTGGCTTTTGCGTTCTTAATTCCAGAATTTATGTATGTGATGAATAATGACCTCCCATACTACGATCTTAAAAGCATTTGGCCATTGAACTATTATATTTTTGACCAATGGTCGGTGAAAGCATTTCTGTCTAATGGTAACATTGGGTTAGCCCTCATTTTATTTGGAATTGTTTCCATTTTTGTCATCACGCCAATTTTAACTTACAAATATGGTAAACGCTGGTACTGTTCTTGGGTTTGCGGTTGTGGTGGATTAGCGGAAACTGTTGGAGATCCATTTAGACAATTATCATCCAAAAAACAATCTGCTTGGAAATTAGAACGCTGGTTAATTCATACTGATTTAGTCTTTTCGGTTGTTATGACAACCGCTATGGTCTATACCTATTTAGGCTACAGCAGTAACGATTTTTGGTTAACACGTGGTGTGTTCATT
>NZ_JABSST010000051.1 GCF_013213975.1 Winogradskyella sp. | reverse complement strand
TAGTGTTAACAATTAGGTTGTACATTTCTGGCATATTACCCATGCCAAACATACCGCCTCCACCTGTCTGCTGCATCTCTTTCATACGACGCATAAACTCAGGTTGTGTAATCATAAACGGCGATGCATTACTATCCATAGCCTCTAATTGTACCATGAATTTTTCTGAAGGAATAACCTCTTTAAGAAGTTCATCTAAGCTTGTTTTTTCTTCATCAGATAGCTTAGAAATGGCAGTATCGTCTTTCTTAATTAAGTTATCGATATGATCAGCATCAACACGTGCAAATGAGATATTCTCTTTTGACGATTCAAGCTTTTGCATTAAGTGACTCACTATTGGTGAATCTAATAATAACACCTCGTAGTTTTTATCTTTTGCTGCTTGAATGTAACTATGCTGCTCATCTTGGTTAGATGCATAAAGAATAACCATTTTATCATCCTTATCAGTCTGCTTTGCTTTAATAGCATTGGTCAATTCTTCGAAGGTATAGTATTTACCATCTACAGTTGGGTATAAAGCAAAGGCATCTGCTTTTTCAAAGAATTTCTCTTCTGAAAGCATTCCGTATTCAATAACGATTTTAATGTCGTCCCATTTTTTTTCGAAATCTTCACGATTATTATTGAATAACGACTTTAACTTATCTGCAACTTTACGCGTAATGTAAGATGAAATCTTCTTTACATTTCCATCAGCCTGTAAATAAGAACGTGATACGTTTAACGGAATGTCTGGAGAATCAATAACACCTCTTAACATGGTTAAGAATTCAGGAACAATACCTTCTACATTATCAGTAACAAATACCTGATTTTGGTAAAGCTGAATACGATCTTTTTGAATGTTAAGATCATTCGTCATTTTTGGGAAATATAAAATCCCAGTCAGGTTAAACGGATAATCTACATTTAAGTGAATATTGAATAAAGGCTCTTCAAATTGCATCGGGTAGAGCTCTCTGTAGAAATTTTTGTAATCCTCATCTTCCAAATCTGCTGGTTGTTTGGTCCATGCAGGATTAGGATTATTTATAATGTCATCAACAGTAATTTTGCGCTGAGGTTCTTTAGTCTCTTTACCGTCCTCATCTGTGATGGTTTGCGGCTCATGCTCAGGGTCGTTAATTTCCTTAGTTCCAAATTTAATCGGAATAGGCATAAACTTGTTGTACTTCGTCAATAACTCACGGATTCTTGAATCTTCTAAGAACTCTTCTTCACCTTCAGAAATATGTAATATGATTTCTGTACCACGATCCGATTTGTCTGCTTCTTCTAAAGTAAATTCTGGAGAGCCATCGCAGGTCCAATGTGCTGCAGGAGCATCGGTATGCGATTTTGTGATGATCTCTACTTTATCAGCAACCATAAATGCCGAATAAAAACCAAGACCAAAGTGCCCTATGATTCCAGCATCTTTTGCAGAGTCTTCATACTTGTTTAAAAACTCTTCTGCACCAGAAAATGCTACCTGGTTGATGTATTTTTCAACCTCTTCAGAAGACATTCCTAGCCCTTGATCAATGATGTGAAGCTTTTTACCTTCTTTATCAATTTTAATTTCAATCTTAGGTTCGCCATAATCAACCTTAGATTCACCAATACTGGTTAGATGCTTTAATTTTAATGTTGCGTCGGTAGCATTACTAATGAGCTCACGTAAAAATATTTCGTGATCACTATATAAGAACTTTTTAATTAACGGAAAGATATTTTCTACCGATACATTAATACTTCCTTTTGCCATGATATATTTTATTTTAATTTTATATGTTACACCTAGCCATAGTCAAATAAAATACCAAGCGTTTATTTGTGACAAGATGGCATAAAAAAACTGTCTAAAAACCTTTTGTCATTCTGCTTAAGGAGAAGTAATCTTTATAATCTTAGCTAAAAATTCAGATTGCTTTGTACCTCGCAATAACATTTTATTGGTTCTCAGACAGCTTTATTTAACTGTATGTAACCTAATTTTTTAGAGTCTCCTCGTTTTCTATTTTTTCTTCTTTTTTTACTTTATTTTTCACATGTTTGTCCAGCCACTGGTCTTGTTCCCAAAGCATATGCATAATAGATTCCTTAGCTCTGTAACCATGACTTTCCTTAGGTAGCATTACTAGTCTTACTGGAGCACCTAATCCCTTTAGAGCATTAAAGTATCGCTCACTTTGTAAGGGGTAGGTTCCTGAGTTATTATCTGCCACACCATGAATTAAAAGCAACGGAGTCTTCATTTTATCGGCATGCATAAACGGTGACATGTTGTAATAAATCTCTGGAGCTTCCCAGTAACTGCGCTCTTCACTCTGGAAGCCAAAAGGAGTCAATGTTCTGTTGTAGGCACCGCTACGTGCAATCCCTGCAGCAAAGAGGTTAGAATGCGATAGTAAATTCGCCGTCATAAAAGCACCATAACTGTGGCCGCCAACAGCAACTTTATTTCTGTCTATGTAACCGAGATTATCAACCGCATCAATAGCTGCTTTTCCGTTAGCTACGAGTTGAGTTCTAAACGAATCGTTTGGCTCTTCATCTCCCTCACCAACAATTGGGAACGCTGCATCATCTAATACCACATAACCTTTGGTTACCCAGTAAATCGGTGAGCCCCAATATGGATAAACAAATTCATTTGGATTGGCTGTACTTTGAGACGCACTAGATTTATCTTTGTATTCACGAGGATAAGCCCATAAAATCATTGGGTACTTTTTATCCTTCTTATAGTCTAAAGGCAGATATAAGGTGCCTTCTAAATTTAATCCGTCATTGCGCTTGTAACTTATTACACGTTTATCAACTTCTTCTAAACTCTTAAACGGGTTTTCAAAAGCAGTAATCGGTGTGAGGTTGTCCTTTCTAATATTTCTAATGTAGTAATTTGGATATTCCTTTTGAGATTCTATTCTCACAAGAATTTCACCCTTTTTCATATCAATAGCATCATACAAACTTTCGAGCTTATCGGTATACTCAGATCTGTAAAGACGTTTTGTTTTTCCTGTTTTAACGTTGTACTCATCAATAAAAGGAAATTGTCCGTCTTTAGAGTAACCGTCCCCCATAAGGTACAGTTTATTACCATTCATGGTTAAGCTACTGCGACCTAATTCGTTTTTAGAAGTTACAAAATTTCCAGGATCACTATAAACATCTTGATAGTTACGATCTGTAATTACTTTGGCTTCACCATTAGATGGATTAAATAAATAGGTTTTAAGGTTTCTGGTATTCCACCAATAATCCACAGCAATGGCAGTATTATCGTCTCCCCAAATAATACCAGAAAAACGTTGCTTTGTTTTTAAAATTTCTTTTGGTTGCCCAGCAAACGGTGCGTTGAGTTCATAAATCACATCTCTGTAATTTACTTGTACTGCAGGATCTCCATTATCCAAGGCTTCTGCCCAAACAAGTGTTGCAGGCTTGTCTCCACGCCATTGCATACTACGTTTACCTATTCTGGTAGACATAAAACCTTTAGGACGTACTTCGTCAAGTGGTACTTCATTAACCATCTTAATTTTATTGCCTTGTGCATCATACATTATACTTTCGCTAGGGAAACGACCATAGGTGACTAAATAAGAAAACGGTCTTTTAATTTTTGTGGCCATGATGTAATTACCATCTGGCGAAAAACTTAAGGCACGATACATATCGGCTGGTAAGAAGGTGCTGACCTCACCAGTAATAGATACTTTTTTAATTTCTGAACGGGCCAATTGCTCAAAATTAAATTCATCGTTAGGTGTCTTTAATAAATCTTGATAAGTTCTATTTTGCGCCTTAGCTCCATCACTAACGGATACCGTTGGTCCAGTTGGAACTGCTGTAGCTGTGTTAATTAGTGGTTTTCTGTCGCTTGGTAACATTTTTACCAATAGGTTTTGATTGTCTTTAAACCAATTAATGGTACTTCCCATATTGGCATTAACACCGGCCTCCGTCAGTTTGGTTACTGACGCGTTAGCCACATTAAGTACCCAAACTTCTACACCAGTTGAAGTGGTATTTAAGCAAGCAATCATGCTTTCATCTGGAGACCAACTAAATCCTGATAGTCGCACATTATCTGGAAGACCTTCCACTTGAGTCGCTTCTTTATCCTTAATTTTTTTGACTTTTATATTGGTAATGTAATTGGTTCTACTACCAATATTGGTTACTGGGTTAATACGTAAACCAGCTAAGCGGAGTTCGGTTTCAGATAACTCTTGTATAGACTTATACTGATCGCGATAGAGTAGTATCATGTACTCGCCTTTAGTGTCTATTTGTACACCGGGAGCTAACTCAACGTCTGCTAATTCTAAAATTTCATCTGAAGGTTTTTGGTAGCTTAAACTTTGCTGCGCATAAGTGTTAGCTACTAATAAAAATGCAAATAATTTGATTAATGATTTCATGTTTTTACCATAATTGATTAGTGGCTTGAAGATACTTAAAATAGCATTTTAAGGCTAGTGGCTTCATGTTAAAAAAGCGTTAATCCATTTGCTATGCGTGCATAACGAATAGGCCTGTTAATCAACTGAAATGGGTTAAATTTGCAATTCTAATTTATTTTAGCTCATGTACAATTCAAGAATAACAGGTTTAGGAAAATATGTTCCAGAAAACGTAGTCACAAACAACGATTTAAAGCAATGGATGGATACTAGTGATGAATGGATACAAGAACGTACTGGAATCAAAGAACGTCGTTGGATCGATCCAAAGACCAGCGATGACACCACCTCAATTATGGGTGCTAAAGCTGCTAAAATTGCCATTGAACGTGCTGGCATAACTAAAGATGACATCGACTTTATTGTCTTTGCGACCTTAAGTCCAGACATGTATTTTCCAGGTGGGGGAGTACGTGTGCAAGAACTGTTAGAAATGAATACTATTGGTGCTCTAGATGTACGAAACCAATGTTCTGGATTTATTTATGGACTGTCTGTAGCTGATCAATTTATCAAAACCGGTATGTATAAAAACGTTTTGGTTATTGGTAGCGAGAATCACTCAGGAGGATTGGAGCGCTCAACACGAGGACGTGGGGTGACTGTGATTTTTGGTGATGGAGCAGGAGCCGCAGTGTTAAGCCGTGAAGAAGATAACAGTAAAGGAGTACTCTCTACACATTTACACTCAGAAGGTAAGCATGCTAAAGAGTTATCTTTAGAGGGGCCTAGTACAGGACGATGGGTCGACGCTATTATGGAAGAGAACGATCCGGACGATACCTCCTATTATCCGTATATGAATGGCCAGTTTGTATTTAAACATGCTGTTGTACGTTTTAGTGAAACTATTGTAGAAGGCTTAACTACAAATAATATGTCCCAAGAGGATATTGACATGTTAATACCACATCAAGCCAATTTGCGTATTGCTCAATTTATCCAAAAGAAATTTAGATTGAGTGATGAGCAAGTCTATAACAACATTATGCGCTATGGCAACACGACGGCAGCCTCTATTCCAATTGCATTAACCGAAGCCTGGGAAGAAGGTAAGATTAAGGAAGGAGACAATGTGGTCTTGGCAGCTTTTGGTAGTGGTTTTACTTGGGGGAGTGCCGTTATTAAGTGGTGATAACTTACTGCGAAGCAGCATTCTAAGTACTATTATCTAATAACTTAGTTGCATGTATTTTGTAGGTCAGATGTACGCATATTGCATAGTACTATTAATATTTCTGTAAAGATTGATATAAATTCTTTAGGTACTGAGACTATAACCTCATGCAAGTCTTATTACAGACTATTTTTTACTTTAGAAGTTAATAGCATAAATACAGATATATTTACCTGTTGGTAAACATATGATAGAAACAGTATTCTTAGCATTTTGGATTATTCTTTTTACAATTTTAACGTGTTGTTCAGAGGAATATCTAGAAAATGTAAAAGTTGGCATATACAAGACTACGACTCAGTTAAATACTGTAAAATACTTATATCGGAATTTTGATTATCAATACATTTATTCGAAATCTCATCGTGACGGACATAAATTATTAAAAATAAAGTGGAAAAACTCTGGTTATGAAACGGAAACTATGAATAAAGGCAGCAATTTTAATTCTTTGATTCGGTCTGTAGTTCTTGACACGTATGAAAATAAAAATTCATTTACAAAAACAACTTTTACAGATAGAATTGGATTGAAATTCAAAGCTGAATGGATTAGAATTTACCAGTCGCTTGACAAAAAATTGACTGAAACAATGAAGGGAAACGGAATTGAATTGCAATAAATAGATTTGTCAACAATGCGTATAATTGGTTGCTAGCTAGCGCTTACTTGCAAAAATTCTTATGGAATTTTCTATTTGTGATTGTTAACTAATTTAAATGCTTAAATACGTAACGAAATCATATACTAGACCATCGGCTTTAATCAAAAATAAGTTTAGGTAAAGCTTTCCCACAAAATGCTTAACTTATGCTCAAAATAGGTACCGGTCAAAATAACATTAGAAAGAATGCCATGGAATATTTTTAATTTTCGTACGAAGCTATTGTATTGTCCCTTTCTGTATGCCGGAATACTGGTACTTGTAGGATGTGCCCAAGAGCATAAATTACAAGAACCTGCAGACAATCGGCAATCTGCTCTCACTACTAAAATCTTTCCGGATACGATACAACTCTCCGATTTACCTGATAGTCTGCGACCTAAACCTATATGGCTAGATAAAAGACCAAAACCTCTGTCGATTATAACTCCTAAAACGTCTTCTCTTGGTCATGTTGATTTTCATCCGTTGTTTCCAGCAACGCAGTTAACCCCACCCACAGAAGTCAAAGCAGAATTCTCAACGATGTTTCGAAACTATTCTACGGAAGAAGGCGTAGCGGTTGATGTAACTTCTTGTTCTTTTGCGGATTCCAAAGGCAACCTTTGGTTTGGAACCTTTGTCGCCGGTTTAAATAAGTACAATGGAAAAGTTTTTACTAGATATACAAAAGCACATGGGTTAATTAGTAATGAAATTACTGGTATTACAGAAGACCAAGAGGGAAATATATGGATAGCCACTTCTGAAGGTGTATCCAAATTCGATGGATCAGGTTTTACAACGGAATATAGACAAAGTGTAGTCTATGACATTCTACAAGATAGAGATGGGACTTTATGGTTTGCTACTGAAAACGGTTTGGTGCACTTTACCAGTAAGGGCAATACCCTTTACACGAGAGATAATGGGCTTACAGGTAATTATGCCTATGCATTAGCTCAAAACAATCAAGGAGAATTATTCATAGGTACTGAAAATGGAATAACTGTTTATGATGGGCAAAAGTTTGCCCCAATGACTGATGAGATCGACCCTAGGTTCAAAACGGTAAGAAAAATAATTATTGATCCTGATCAAAAAATATGGATAGGATCACCTCTTGGTCTTGCTAAGCTCAGTAAAGATAAAGTCAGTTATTATCCTACCAATAAAGCATACAATCCATATGCGGATACGTTTATATTTATGGATAGTCAAAATAATATTTGGCTTGTGGTGCGAGGTGAAGGGGTACTTCGATTTGACGGTTTAAACTTCACCGCAGTCAATATTTCAAATGGATTGAAAAATAATGAAATAGATAATATTATTGAAGATTTGAATGGTAATATTTGGTTGGGGACAGATGCAGGAATAAGCAAATACTCAGGAGATGCCATTATTAATTTTACTCAAGAACAAGGAATTATTGATAAAAGTATTCGAAGTATTATTCAAGACGACCAAGGGTATCTCTGGTTCGCTGGAAACTCAGATGGACTTAGTCGTTTTGACGGTGTTCATTTTTTGAATTTTGGAAAACCACAAGGACTGCCATCATCCATGTTTTGGTCTTTAGAAAAAGACGATGAAGGCAATATCTGGTTGGGAACCTATGGAGATGAGCCGGGTAATGGTCTTCTGAAATTTGATGGTAAGTCCTTTACTACATATTCTAAGGATCAAGGGTTGCCCTCTGATGTAATTTATTTTATTCATCATGATCCAAATGGTGCCTTGTATATGGGCACCGCTGAAGGAATAAGCATATTTGATGGTAAGTCTTTCACTAATTTTTCGGATAAAAATGGCCTAGCGAACAATAAAGTATATTGTATCACAAAAGATAAAAACGGGGGGTTTTGGTTTGGTACTGGTGATGGTGTCAGCAGGTATAATGGTCAATCCTTTATCAATTACTCCGGCGAGAACGGCCCCGGAAATACAGACATTAAATCGATTCTTGAAGATGAAAAAGGGAATCTCTGGTTGGGCAGTTATGGGAACGGCTTGTACCGATTTGATGGAAATTCTTTCCTCCAATTTACAACCCAGGATGGGTTACCCGATGATGTCATAACACAGGTAGCGCTTTCCGAAGAAGGTGACATCGTTATAGGAACCAATAATGGTATCGCTGTTCTTAAAGGTTTTAATGATACTAATGAAAAGAATGACTTTGACAATGACTCACAAAGACTGTTAATGACAGTGCATAGTACACTTACCAATAATGAATTGATGCAGTACGCACCTGTCTTTGAGATTTACAATACCAGTACCGGTTATCAGATCAAGGATGTGAACCGTGGGCAACATGGTATCTATTTAGATAAAGAAGGCATGTTATGGATAGCTACAGGCTCAGAAAAGAGTGGTTTAGTCCGGATGGATTATGAAGAGCTATCAAAAAATAAGCGGCCACCCAATATCACACTTACAGGTATTAAAATTAACAATGAAAATATTTCATGGCGAACTTTAAAGCAAAATAATGTAGAGGAAAAATCTGATATTGATTTGGCGTATACGGTTGATGCATACATTGCTGAAGAAATAACCACTTATGGTAAACTATTGAATAGTGAGGAAAGATCTGAGTTAAAGTTTAAATATAAGGACCTAGGGTTTGATACTGTTAGCCCGTTCAATTCTATTCCACAAAACTTAGTATTACCCCATTCTCATAACAACTTAACTATAGAATTTTGTGCGATTGAGCCTGCTGATCCAAAACTCGTTAACTATCAATTTAAATTGGAAGGATACAGCAATTCATGGAGTCCGCCGTCAAATCAGACCGCGGCGACTTTTGGTAATATTTTTGAAGGTGATTATACATTTTATTTACGTTCTCAAAGTCCTAGTGGGGTTTGGTCCCAACCTTTAATATACTCATTTTCTGTTCTACCGCCTTGGTATAGAACTTTATGGGCCTATGTCTCCTATGTAATCATATTTTTTTTCGGCCTGAGAATGTTTAGTAAATTCAGAGAGCGGAAACTCATTGCTGAAAATGAAAAGCTGGAGGGTATTGTATTAGAGCGTACCAATGAATTAATTTTAGAGAAAAAGAAATCGGACAATCTTTTACTCAATATTCTACCCAAAGAAATTGCTCAAGAACTAAAAGAGACAGGTAGCGTAATTCCTAAAAGACATAAGAATGTGACCATACTTATGACTGATTTTAAGGGTTTTACTGAACTAGTAGCCTCTGTTCCAGCCATTACTCTGGTAGATGAACTTAATGAAATTTTTGGACGATTCGATGAAATCGTTGAGGAGACAGGGATTCAAAAAATTGAAACTATTGGCGATGCGTATGTTGCTGCATATGGTCTTGAGGAGGAAAATGGAGAACAAGCCATTAACTGTATCTTAGCGGCACAAAAGATGTTAGCATACCTTGAGAAGAGAAATAAGGACAGTAAACTAAAATGGAATATGAGAGTTGGTGTGCATTCTGGTCCTATCGTAGCTGGAGTAGTTGGAAAAAAGAAATTCAACTATGACTTATTTGGAGATACAATAAATACGGCAAGCAGGATGGAGTCTTCGGGTGAGCCTGGTAGAATAAATATTTCAGCTACTACCTATCAGCTTATTAAGCATGCGATTAGTTGTGAGTATCGAGGAAAAATTCACGCCAAGGGAAAAGGTGACTTAGATATGTACTTTGTAAATTAATATGGCTCATTGGCTTAGATGAGAATAATCAAATCCAACACCTATACTTGAGTTTTACCCTTTTCTAAACGTTTTAAAATGATCATGAAAAATTACTTTAAAGATTATCTCTATTTAATTGATAAGGTTGAAGACTAAGTGTTTACTAACGATAAATTGTGGGGTATTTTAACGTATTACAATCAAAATTGCTTTAACTCTGGTCGGGAATAATTAATTAGGCTTCAATTTTACAACTCATCATTATAAATCAACAAACAGGCAAGATTGATTTAGTAATCTGGATATCATTTTCAATATTGTGCCAGATATTAAAACTAATACAATCATGGTTACTAAAGATCAACCTGTAAAATTTAAAAAAGCAAGACCTCATCCATTCTGGAAAATCTTTTGGCTAAGTTTTCTTGTGGTTTCTCTCGCTTATGCATGGTATTCATTTTACCCACCATCTAATTCCGTTAATTGGGATAACGAGATAGCTTCTAAACAAGAAATATCTAATGCTTTTGATAAAAACACCGTGTTGTTTTTTACAGCAGAGTGGTGTTCTCCTTGCAGAATTATGAAGCGTGAAGTTTTTGCTAACGAAGAAGTAGAGCATCGCATTAATTCAGAATTTGCAGCAACAATGGTAGATATTGATGCCGTAGCTTCCGAAGCTTTGGTGAATCATTATAAGATTGTTGCAACACCAACAACAGTAATTGTAAATGCAGAAGGAGAAGTTTTAGAGTTTGCTGTTGGTAAAATTGACAAAGGAAGGTTTTTAGATATGCTTAATACTGTGCTAGCTCAATAGCTTATAGATGTATAAAACGCTTATAAAAAGACTTTAATTTATCCGCCTTGTTTTGGTTATGAATTGTTTCAAAAATAATAAGCATAAGAGTGCGTCTATAGCCACTAAAATTCCCGTAGATTAATTGTACTTTTTTAAACTATTTGAAATGCAGAACAACTACCAAAACTATATAGGGATTTCCTGATGGAACTGTGCGAAGCAGAATCTGAACTTGCGTAATAGCTATATCCTATTTGTAAGGTAAAACCCATAATTGACGAAAGAACAGTAGAGCACATTCTAGAAACTTATGATGAACCAACGAAGGATATCGCTAGTGAGTAAGGAAATTTGACCACTTTTAGTGTTGTACAACAGATAACCATAGATAAACGAACAACTGAAATCTTGTTAGATTCAATAGCATATTTTTAAAGAATTTTTGATTTTAGTTAGAATCTCGAAGAGCAAATTAAACATTCAGATGCCTTTGAGCGTTAGGGGCAAAAACAAGGGGAAGATGAATTCAAAATGTAGCTAGGCTGTTTTGCTGTTGTAAAATGTTATTTTAGATTGAAACTTGACAATGCAATAGAATAATCTTATGAAAACAAATTACCTTCTTATTCTAGTTCTTATTTTGGGATTTAGTGCCTGTAAAAATTCTGAAAAAGAAATAGATCACCTTGCGCTTACCAATCGCTACTTCGAGATTTTAGACACCTCAAAAACCTCAGAAATTGAAGATTTGTTATCAGATAGTCTAGTAACCCGTGAGAACGATTACGATTACACCTATACCTTCTCAAAAGCGGCCTATGTAGAATGGATACGATGGGATTCGGTATTTGATCCAAACTATAAGATTTTGAACATAGCGCAGGATAGCAATGTAGTTAAAGTTCGTGTTTCAAAAATAGATACACGCATCAACTTTTTACATAATGCGCCAATTGTTACGGATCAAGAATTTCATTTTAAGGAGGACAAAATCAGTGCCATAGTCACCACCAAATATGTGGTGTTTAATGATAGCATTTTTGTGAAGAATAGAGAAACGTTTTTAAATTGGATGGACCAAAACCATCCAGACTTAAATGATTTTATTTTTGATCAAACAAAAGCGGGTGGCTTAAAGTACTTAAAGGCTATTAAGCTCTTTAAAAACAATACGATTGATTAATTCTGTAAAACCTGAAATCCTAATTGTAATCTGAATTTCTTTAATAATAAAAAGCCCATACAAAGTGTTTTGTCTGGGCTTTTCAGCTATTAACCAACTTAACTAACACTATTATAAAATTAATTATAATAATTATTACTTAAAACTTATCTCACTTCTATAGACGTAAGACCTCTAACTTTATTTCATTGTCTTGGCTTTTTAACTTGTATTTAACAAAAACCCGAAACGAAAGTTTCGGGTTTTCTTATTTAACAGTTAAACATTAACACTAACCATCAACTATTTATGTAAACTATTAAATATTAAGCGATGTTCTCTACTCTAAAGACAAGTCTTGTTTTCATTTGTGATAATTTTCATCTTTTTTTATAAAAATCCACCTCCAGATTTTTCGTCATTGTCTCTTCTTTTACGAGATTTTGCCCTGTATTTGCCTCCTCCAAAACGGTAAGCTAAACTGGCAAAAATGGTTTTAAATTCTGGAATAAATTCAGCTTCTTGTCTAAATGGTCTTTCACTTAGAATATTCACTTCTTGCGTATCGAATACGTTATTAAAATTAAGACTAAACGTTGCTCTATTCTCTTCTAAGAAACTGTAACGTAAACCTAGATTTACAAAATACATTGGGTCTACTTCAAAGTTTAATCCTGTATCTTTTCCGCGATACATTGCAAAAGCAGATAGTGATAATTTCTTAGTGACTTTAAAGTTGTTGAAGACTCTAAAGTTTATAATAAGGTTATCTACCTCAGTTTTGTTTAATTGAATGTCTGATTCCGTAGGATTGATAATTGTTGGGTCCAGAGATTCTGCAAAACCTCGTTGTTTACGACCATACAAATCAAAGCTTGCATTAAAGCTCCACCATTTAGTTGGTCTATAATTACTTGATATCTCTACGCCATATGCAGAGGTGTCGTCAAAGTTGTCAATTCTAAGAATTACACGGCCCGAACCTAATGCTGATCGATCTACAAATACACCTTGGTTAATTTCATCTTCTATAAGTCTGTAAAATACACCAGCTGTAATGCTACCCTTTTTTAAATTCCGTGTGTAATTAGCTTCGATAGAATTAGTAAATTGAGGTTCTAATTCTTGATTTCCAAATTGTGAAATTAACGGTGTATTAAATTCTGGTATTGGATTTACTTGTCCTACTCCTGGGCGGTCTACACGTCTGCTGAAGCTAAATTGATACGAATTTTTTTCAGATGGATTGTAGGTGATAAAAGCAGAAGGATACACTTGTATATAATCATTTTTAAATGGGATTTCTGTAGTCGTGCCATTTACTAAATCGGTATCTAAAGCAAAGGCATCTACATTTACAGTTTCACCTCTCAGTCCTAATTGATAAGACCATTTTTCTAACTGCTTACTATAACTAACATAGGCAGAGTAGATGTTACGCTCGTAATCAAACGACGTTGATGTTGGTATGTAATCTCCGGATTCGTTCTGTACTCTAGCATCTGAGTTATAAGCCAAATCGGTATTAAATAAACGTGCTTGTAATCCTGCTTCTAATTTTGATGTTTCAGACAGTGGATTTACATAGTCTAAATTAATGGTAGTTCGGTCCCGGTCTGTTGTTGTAAATTCATCAAAATTTGGTCTCGTATTAGCACCAGAAAAACGGTTAAATCTTTCTACATCGTCTTCAAACATATTGAAATCTGCTTCAAGTTCTATATTGTGACCTTCCTTGTCAAAATCTAACTTGTAGTTCACATTATATTGCTGGCTATGATTGTTACTCATGTTATCAATAATCTGAGTTTGATTGTCAGCTGGATCATTAAAAAAGATATCTGTTTTACCTAGTGCACCCCCATCAAAAAAGTTTTGATTGGTGAAGACTGAAAAGGTGTTCTTGTCATTGATATAATAGTCAACACCAAACTTAAATAAGTGTGAGTTATTACGATCTAAAAGATCGATATCTTGAGAAATTCCGGTTTCCACCTGAGCCAATTTAATAAAGTTCTGACGGTCTGCAATATTGTTACCGTAGCTACCGTAAAAGTTGAGCTTGTTGTTTCTGTAGTTCATGTCAATTGAACTATTAAACTTAGGTTCTAATTGATAGCCTAAACCAACGTTTAGATTTCCGTTAAATCCAATGTTTACATTCTTGTGTAAAATGATATTTATAATACCACTCATACCGTCTGGATTGTACTTTGCGGATGGGTTTGTGATTAATTCAATCTGCTTAATCGATGCCGATGGAATCTGCCGAAGTAATTGGGCTGCTGGTATGTTAGATAACTTGCCATCTACCATAACTTGTACGTTTGGATTACCTCTTAGGGCAATATCACCAGTTTGTACATTGACATTAACGGTCGGAATATTATTCATGATATCCGATGCTGTAGGTCCTACAGTGGTTAAATCCTTGCCAACATTAATGACTCTACGATCTATTTTTTGTTGGATCGTCGATGTTTCCGCAACAACTGTAACTTCATCTAAGCCTGTAGCAGCTTCTTGCAATTTAATGTCACCAAGATCGACCTTGTAGTTACCTCTCGTAAGTTTAACTGGCTTGTCTATGGTTGTGTATCCAATAAACTGAATTGATACCGTAACATCACCTTGTGGAATACGTTCTATTTTAAACTTTCCGTTTTCAGTAGTTATACCACCTGTAATAACTTTATTGGCAGCATCTTTAATTACGATATTAACATACGGTAAGGGCTCGTTGAGGTTTGCATCTAAAACTCTTCCCGATACGGAGCCGTTTTTAATTTCTGAATTTGAACTGGGTTGTGCACTTATCATGAGTGATGAGATCATGATAAGCATTGTGAGGAAATGCTTCATTTTTTGATTGATTTTTGATTGATTTGATAGTTTATAAGAAGATAGACGACTATATTTAAATCATGTTACTACTTTTAACGTTACTTAACAACTTTTTAACAAAATGACGAAAAGAACTTTGGTTTTAGGGGCATCATTAAAACCTGAACGCTATTCTAATATTGCAATACATCGATTAAAACGTAACCATCACGAAGTCAAGGCATTTGGTTTAAAGTCAGGTGAGGTTTCTAATGTTGAAATCGATACAGAATTGTTAGATTATGAGGATATTGATACGGTTACCCTTTATTTGAACCCAACGCATCAAAAAGATTATTACGATTATATTGTTGATCTTAAACCCGATCGCGTCATCTTTAATCCTGGAACAGAGAATCCAGAATTCTACACCATCCTTGATGCCTGTGGTATTGCTTATGAGGCGGCATGTACGTTAGTCCTTTTAGGTACAGGGCAATACTAAAACCTTAGTAGATTGTAAACTTAAAGTTATTTATTTAGAATAAGAATAAACCTTTAAGACATCGTTATTGGCGACGACAATAATTAAGCTCTTGTCTTTCATCTCTATAGTCTCAATCTGTTTAATTTGTGAATGGAATGTGTCCATACCAAAATTAGAAACGTCATCGAAGGTATTAATATCACTAACCAACAGTCCTTTTAATGCGGCATAAGAACCGTGATAAGTATTGACCTTAAAAGAATTGCCACCGAGAATTAATTTGGCCTTGCCGTTAACCGTGAGCTTATTAAACGTATTGATCGGCGCTAATTGAAAAGCATCTGGTAATACAACGAACTCGCTAAAATTACCATCATCATTTCTTATATATCCAGAAGACAGAGTTTCTGCCGTATATTTTTTTGCTTTGTCTAATGAAACCTCAGTCATAATATCTTCAATGGTTTTTCCGGCAAAACTCTTATGATCCACAAATATTTTGTTGATGATATTCATCTGCGCCGCCATTTCGTCCTTTGAATTTAGAGGATAATATTGTCCATTAACATTATAAGCTATTAATGTTTCTGGCTTTAAATTTTTATCAAAATCATCATGATACATCAATAATGGACCATCGAAATTGAGATTGAATTTGGTGTTTGTTCCCCAATTTCCTAGCATTATATCTTCGTCACCATCACCATCAATATCATACATAGTAACAGATTGCCACAAGCCACTAGTTTGCTCTGGTAAATCACTTATGTTGAGTTTGCCTTTACCATCACTGAGGTATAACATAGGTTTATCCCACTCAGATACAATAAGTAGGTCGTTATTACCATCGTTATTAAGATCTTTCCAGAGAGCATCAGTAACCTTGGAAGAGTTCAAAGGGTAAGTGGCTCCAAAGTTACCTTTACCATCGTTGATTAATATATATGATGGAATGGGCTTACCAAAGTCTCTACGCTCTGCGTAATTACCGATATAAAGATCCATATCGCCATCATTATCAAAGTCATTCGCTTTTACAACATTGGTAATAACTCCGTCATTATACAGTGCCTTATTAGATTTTATAAAATAACCATTATCATTAAAATAGAGTCTATTATATAGAAATGATGAATTAAAGGTATTGCCAACTCCAGAGGCTACATAAAGATCAAGATCACCATCGTTATCAGCATCAAAAAATACGGCATCGTTATCCTCAAAGGCTATATCCGCATCAAAAGCAGGTTGCTTTGAAGGTTTAAAGCGCGTTCCTGAATTTAAATATAAGACTGCCGCCTTACCAGACACATTTCCAACATAGATGTCTTCATATCCATTGCCATCAATATCTCCTTTGGCTATAGCAGGACCTTGCATAGACACTTTGTAAGGAATGAGTTTCTCTTCGGCAAAATCATTGTATAAATCCTCTTGATGTGCGTAATCTATGAAGTCTTCTTTTTTGAATATGTCTTTAGTTTTAGCTGTTTTGCTATAATCGAAATAGTCACCTGATGCTTGGTAAGCTATTTTAAGTTGATTGTTAATCGCAGGATTAATTATGGTTTGAATTTCATTATTTGGCCAAATCACCTGAATTGAATCTATAGTGGATGCTTCACCCAATCCAAAGTGTAAATCATTGTCTACAGCTGAAATAAATCCTCTGGATTTAAATAATTGCTTAAACTGTGATTTGCTGTTGGAATAGACCTTAGCTTTAGTACCAATACCTTCAGAGTTATTACCTTTATATTCAAAATTTAAACTGATATAGTTTTGATTACCATCACTGTTATTTTTGTACACCCCTGCAACTTCACTAAAATTATTTGTAACGATATCTAGGTCTCCATCGTTATCCAGATCTACATAAATCGCACCATTGGAAATATTAGGCTCATTGACAATCCAGTTTCCAGTTTTATTTTCAAAAGTTTTAGAGTTTCCTTTAAAGATTTCATTGCTGACTTTACCACTGGTCATTTCGTTGATGGAATTAAATAACCACTCCAAACCATCAGCTTTAGATCTGCCTTTAAAAGCACTAGACACATATTTTTTAAAATCAAGACCGTTTGGTCGTCTTAAAATACCATTAGAAATAAAAATATCCTGATGACCATCATTGTCATAATCGGCTAAAAGTGGTGACCAACTCCAGTCGGTATCAGCAACTTCATGAAGTAGTGCGGATTCCTTGAAGTATTTTCCTGAGCTATTAACCTGCAACATATTACGTGCATATTGGTCTTTGTAACCTAAGCGTGTTAAGTGTGTTTGCATATTAAACATAGCATCGTCTCCTTCGGTTTCTTTTAGCACGCGTTCATTTTTTGGTAACATATCTAAGGTCATTAGATCCTGATAACCATCACCATTAATGTCGGCAGCATCACTTCCCATCGAAAAGCGACTAATCGCTGTAAAAGCATCTCCAAGTTGTTCTTTGAAAGTGCCGTCTTGATTATTGATATAGTAATAATCATCTTCGTGAAAATCATTACATACATAGATGTCGTCCCAGCCATCATTATTAAAATCGGCAACCGAAGCACTTAAACCATATCCATTTACACCACCATATATTTTAGCAAGTTCACTTACATCTGTAAATGTTCCATTGTCATTATTTAGCAGTACATCACCTACAAGAGGCACACGTTCGTTACGTAAGGCTGCTTCGCCATGAGACAGTGTTGTATGTACTGCATGATTCACGATATAAACATCTAAATCATCGTCTTTATCATAATCAAAGAAATAGGCTTGTGTGGCATATCCCTTGAAATCTAAGCCATAGTCTTTAGCTTTTTCAGAAAATGTGCCATCACCATTATTAATGTATAATTCGTTATGTCCCGTAAAATCGAGTAGTTCTGAAACTGCACAAACATAAATATCTAAAAGACCATCATTATTGATATCTACCATAGTAACACCAGTTTGCCAACTCGCATTTCCTGAAATGTTTGCTTTTTGAGAAACATCTTTAAACTTAAGATCTCCTTGATTTAAGAATAGTTTATTCTCTCCCATATTAGAGACAAAGAAGAGATCTGAAAGTCCATCGTTATTTATATCACCAGCAGCAACACCACCACCATTGTAATAGTAGATGTAATTTATAATGCTGTGTTGTGCATCTTCAGTGACAAGATTAATGAAGTCAATACCAGAAGCTTTGGCGTCAATTTTTGAAAGTAAATAGGAAGGGGTTTCGCTTGTGTTTTCTTTTTCTTCCGAGCATGCAACTAGCAGTAGGAGGGCTACTAATGCTAAAGTTATCTTTTTCATTTAAACAGAATAGTTAATCAACGAAATAAAAATAAGGAATTTTTAACAGAAACTTAACATTAGTCCTATGATTTAACTTTCCAATAATTATGAGTAATTAAGCTCTAATTTTAGATTATTGATTTTCAGTATGTAGGGCTGATTTTTTAATAAATAATAGCCCTAGAAACATAAGCAGTCCATTAATAATAAGAATCTCAAACCCAATTTCATAACCATTAAATAATTCTTTTGAATATAGATTTAGAATGTAGGAGACAACAGGTGCTATAATAGCAACAGCCCATACAAATTGATCTTTTACCTTGAACTTCGTTAACAGACCAAATGCGAATAATCCCAGTAATGGTCCATACGTATATCCTGATGCCTTAAATAGTTCCCAGATGACAGAAATATCAGTAAAAATGATGTCAAATAATAGAATAACAAGAATTAGTAGAATACTAAATCCTATATGGACTTGCTTTCTGATTCGCTTGCGTTCGGATTCAATTTTACTTTCTATTCCAACGATGTCAATGCAAAATGATGTTGTTAGTGATGTTAAGGCAGAATCTGCACTGGAATAAGCTGCAGCGATCAGACCAAGTAAAAAGAAAGCAGAGGTAACAATACCTATTTCTGGTAGCATAGCAATAGTTGGAAAAAGATCATCCTTTTTAGCAGTTATACCATGCTGATCGGCATACTGAGTTAAAAGCAAGCCAAGAACCATAAATAGCAGATTTACAAAAATTAATACCACACTAAAAGATACCATATTCTTTTGTGCATCTTTTAGGTTTTTACATGTTAAGTTTTTCTGCATCATGTCCTGATCCAATCCAGTCATAGTAATTGTGATAAATATACCTGATAAGAAACTCTTCCAAAAGTACTGAGGGTCGTTTATATCATCGAAGAAAAATATCTTACTCAACGAACTTTCTTTGGTGCTCTTTATAACTTCAGTGATGCTGTTAAGGTCTAATACCGAAGCAAGATAAACAACTGTAACCCCAACAGAAACTAGCATAAAAAAGGTCTGGAGTGTATCGGTAAAAATGATTGTTTTTATACCACCTTTGAAGGTGTAAAGCCATATAAGGGCAATGGTGATTATAACGGTTACTGCAAATGGTACATTAAATAAATCAAACACTAAAAGTTGAAGAACTTTTGCAACCAAAAATAATCTAAAAGAAGCACCGACGGTCCTGGAAATTAAAAACGCAAAAGAACCTGTTTTATAGCTAATATTACCAAATCGTTGTTTTAAATAGGTGTATATAGAGGTTAGATTTAGTCGAAAGTAGAGTGGAAGTAATACATAAGCAATGATGAGGTAGCCAAAGAAGTAGCCAAAGACGACCTGCATGTAACCAAATTGTTTGCCTTCTACAGCACCTGGAACCGAAATAAACGTAACTCCGGATAAAGAAGCCCCAATCATCCCAAAAGCCACCAGATACCATGGTGCAGACTTGTTAGCTTTAAAGAAGGCAGCATTTGAATCTTCTTTACCTGTGAAATAAGATATCAAAATGAGAACACTGAAATATCCTAGAATTAAAAGTAGTATGGATGTTGGACTCATTTATCAAATTATTAGTTTGTTAAGAATATTTTATGAAAAATAGTACATTTGAAAAAAAAAGCTAATTAAAATTTGATATTTATGAAAAAGTTTGCTCTTTTTCTTGGGCTGCAGTTATTTGTATTTAGTGTACTGTCCCAAAACTACGAGAAACTTATCGCTGAAGGTACCCATACTGTAGAATTTATTGTTAATACTGCCGAACAACATTTTGATTCTGTCGGTAGACAGAGAGGTACAGGCTATAAACCATTTAAACGTTGGCAATATTTTGCAGAACGTGCCATGGATGAAAATGGTAAATTAAAATCACCTGAATTTTATTACAACGAATTACTGGATTACAATTCACGAATCAATAATCAAGGCACTTCTTCTAGAACAGTTGTTGGTAATTGGGAAGAAATGGGTCCAACTGATTGGAATGCTACTACGGGTTGGAATCCTGGAGTTGGTCGTATTACTTCAATAGCTGTTGATGAAAGTAACTTAAACCATATTATAGTAGGAAGTGAAACAGGTGGAGTTTGGAAAAGTTTAGATGGAGGCTCATCATGGGCAGTACTCACAGATAATTTATCTAATATTGATGTGTACGCCTTAGCCATAAATCCTACAGATAGTAATACGTATTTTTGGGGTTCAACAAGTGGAACAATTTTTAAATCTACCGATGGTGGAGCAACATGGTTAATGCATGGTGGTTTACCTGGTGGTACAGTGAATAAAATTTTAATTGATCCGAATAATGCCTTAAAAATGTATGCCAGTGCACAAGGTGGTGGGCTATACAAATCTGCGGATGGTGGTCTTTCTTGGAGTATTATTGATAGTGGCGCTACAACGGGTTATGATTTTGAATTTAAACCAGGTGACCCTAATACCATTTACGCTTCTGGAGATAAATTTTTCGTGTCTACTGATGGCGGACTAACGTTTACAACTGATACTGGCTTAGATGTTTGGACTCAAGAATTTGTTTCTGGTAGTACATCTTGGACAACTGCAGGTGCTAACCAAAATAATACTGTAACACCCAAAACGGGCAGCGGTTTAGCGCTATTCTATATCGGTAATTTTTCATCACCAGTCACTAGACTAGTTACGCCATCACTGAATTTAAGTGGTGCTGTAAATTCTCAAGTTAATTTTTCATATACAAATGTAGATTGGGCAGGAGATATTGATGGCCTTAGAGTATTGTATAAAACATCTTCAGGAGGTAGTTGGATAGAATTGGCTAATTATACAGCTGAATCAGCAACGTGGTCAGATATAACAATTAATTTACCAAATCCTTCATCTGACTATTATGTAGCTTTTGAAGGAACTGCCAATTATGGAAGAGGATTGACCTTAGATGATGTTTCAATTAGTACAAATAATTTAGGAGTTGTCTTTTCAGATGGGTTTGAATCGTTTTCAAATGAGTTTGATTCTGGTCCTAAAATGATAGGTGTATCGGCTGATGATCCAAGTGTAGTTTATGTTGTTGAGGCATCAAATGGAAGATTTGGTGGTTTTCATATGTCTACCGATAGTGGTGTTACATTTACTAAAAGAAGTCATCCATTTCAAAATTACTTTGGGTATGACTCTAATGGAGGTGATAATTTAGGACAAGCTCCAAGAGATATGGATATTGTAGTTAATCCAAACGATGTTAATGATGTGCATATAGCTGGTATTAACACCTGGCGGTCAACCGATGGTGGTATCAATTTTTCTATTACATCACAGTGGACTCCGGGAGGCGCATTTAATCAAAATATTGGCTATTGTCATGCAGATGTCGATATTATGCTCTTTGCTGGTACAGGGGCTAATGCTAAATTATTTGTTGGGTCTGATGGTGGTATTTTTAAAGCAGATGATCCAACAACGGTGTCAACGTCGTTCTACACCGATTTAACACCTGGCCTTGGAATTAGACAATTTTATAAAATTGGTATAAGTCAAACTAACCCCGTTGTGGTTGCAGGAGGGTCTCAGGATAACGGTACTTCAGTTCTTAATGTAAGTGGTGTTTGGAGAGATTGGTTAGGTGCAGACGGTATGGAGTGTTTTATTGATAAAAGTAATCCTCAAGTTATGTATGGAACAAGTCAGTTTGGGTCTTTTTATAAAACATTCAATGGTGGAAGCACATTAACTGGCATAGCACAACCTGATAATAAAGGAGGACAGAATTCATGGAATTGGATTGTCCCTTTTGAACAAGATCCAACAGTTCAGAATACTATATATGCCGCCTTTGACGAAGTGTATAAGTCAATTAACGCAGGATCTAGCTGGACGTCAATTTCACAGAATTTTGCCGCCTATATAGATCACCTAAAAATTGCTCCTTCAAATAATCAAATCATGTATTTGGCAATTAATGGTGCCTTCTACTATACAACAACAGGTGGGGGATTTTGGTTGCAGTCTAGTCTTAATCTAAATGGTGGTTGGATTAATGGCATTGCTGTACATCCAACTGACCCATCAAAAGTGGCTATTGCGACAACAAATACTAACAAAGTATATGTGAGTACCAATAATGGGCAAACTTGGACCTCAATGCTTTGGGATTTGCCGAATTTTTCGGCGCAGGCTTTAGCATGGCAGGATAATGGGCAAGATGGATTATATGTAGGTATGAATTATGGTGTTTATTACACGGACAATACATTAGGTAATTCTTGGGTGCCTTTTAATAATGGTTTACCAAATGTTAGAATTAATGAATTGGAGATAAATTCGGCAGATGATAAAATATATGCTGCTACATATGGAAGAGGCTTGTGGAGATCTAACGTTTATGACCAATCGTTAAGTGTTAATGAGTTTGATATTGAAGAATTATCTTTATATCCAAATCCAGCAAGCGATAAGGTAAGCATTAAATGGAATGGTTCTGAAGACGTAGGTTTAAGAATTTATAATGCTACTGGTAGAATTGTTTTTTATGGTAAAAAAGTAAATCTTAAATCAGGATATACAATAGATGTGTCTGCTTTTAGTACTGGTACTTATTTTGTGAAACTAAATACGAGTGTTGGCGAAATGACTAAAAAGTTGATATTAAAATAATCATCATTAGCTAGGATTTAAACCTGACTGTATTTTATCTTCGGTCAGGTTTTTTGTTTCTAAAATCTTTAACTTAGCACTCATGGAATTTTCTTCAAAGTTATTGGAAAATGCGGTTAATGAAATGTCGCAATTACCTGGGATAGGTAAACGAACGGCATTGCGCTTAGTGCTCCATTTATTGCGTCAACCAGAGCATCAAACCTTTCAATTATCGGATGCATTAGCAAAGGTTAGAGCTGAAATTAACTTTTGTAAATCATGTCATAATATTAGTGATAAACCACTTTGCGAAATTTGTGAAAACCCTAATCGTAATGAAGAGTTAATTTGTGTTGTTGAGGATATTAGAGATGTTATGGCGATTGAAAATACCAGTTCGTTTAAAGGCTTATACCATGTGCTAGGCGGTAAGATTTCACCAATGGATGGGGTCGGACCTCAAGATTTAAATATTACCTCATTAGTAGAAAAAGTGAAATCAGGAAGGGTTAAGGAGCTCATATTTGCCATGAGTCCTACTATGGAAGGGGATACTACGAATTTCTACATTTTTAGACAAATCCAAGACTATAATGTAGCGATGTCAACCATTGCTCGGGGTGTTGCTGCAGGTAATGAATTAGAATATACTGACGAGATTACGTTGGGAAGAAGTATTATTGATAGAATTCCATTTGAAGCTTCTTTAAAATCATAATCTCAATTTGAAGCTATCCGTCATCATACTTAATTATAATGTACACCACTTTCTTGAACTATGCTTAAAGAGTGTGGAAGCTGCCACAACATCAATTGAAGCAGAAATTGTTGTAGTTGATAATAATTCCTCAGATGATAGTTGTACCATGGTGCAACAATTATTTCCAAGGGTAAAGTTGATTTCTAATAAGGAGAATTTTGGGTTTTCAAAAGGTAATAATATTGGAGTTGCCCAGGCTAAGGGTGAGTATATATGTGTTCTTAATCCAGACACTGTAGTTGCAGAGGATACATTTACCAAAATATTAGCCTTCGCAGATTCCAAATCAGATGCAGGAGTTATTGGTTGTCAGCTTATTGATGGTAGAGGTAATTTTTTACCAGAGAGTAAACGTGAAGTACCAACTCCAAAGATTGCACTACAAAAGCTTTTAGGGAAAACAAAAACATATTATTACAATAGTTTAATACCAGATGATATTGGTGCCACGGATATATTAGTGGGTGCTTTTATGATCCTTAAAAGGCGTGTTTATAGAGAAGTGAAAGGGTTCGACGAGGACTACTTTATGTACGGAGAGGACATTGATTTAAGTTATAAGGTACTCAAAGCTGGATATAAGAATTATTATTATGGTGGATCAGCCATTATTCATTTTAAGGGAGAAAGTACTTTAAAGGATAAAGTCTACTCCAAACGCTTTTACAACGCTATGGGCATTTTCTATAGAAAGCATTTTACTAAAAGCAAGCTTATGATTTTTGTGGTTAGTCGAGTACTAAAACTAGTATCTTTATTTGGGCATAGTTTCAAAACAGAGCATATTTTAATTGAACAAAGCAAAGTAGTTTCTAAGGATATTGATAAAAGACTTAAGAACGTACTAATTCGACCAATAACGTTTACTTCAAAATTAGACCAGGATGCTAACAATACCTTAATCGTCTTTGATTCAGACTATTTAAGCTTTAAAACTATCATAAACTATATGAAGTCTCACGATACAACAAAGCAAAATGCATTTAGGATATTATTAAAAAGTAGTAATTTTATCCTCGGAAGTGATAGCAGTACAGGACAAGGAGAGGTGATTCACTTTAATTAAATATTGCATAAAAAACAGAAAATAACACTGTTTTTTATTAATTTTGCATTTAAATTTAAAATTAAGACCTTCAAATTACAGATATGGCAAAGTTTGAACTTAAGTTACCTAAGATGGGAGAAAGTGTTGCAGAGGCAACCATAACGTCTTGGTTAAAAGACGTTGGTGATACAATTGAAGCTGATGAAGCAGTGTTAGAGATTGCTACGGATAAAGTAGATAGTGAAGTTCCTAGTGAGGTTGATGGGGTTTTGGTGGAAAAACTTTTTGATGTTGACGATGTTGTACAAGTTGGTCAAAGTATTGCTGTTATAGAGATAGAAGGCGAGGGAACTCCTGAGGTAGAGGCTCCAAAAGCGGAACCTGTGGTTGAGGAAGAAGCACCAAAAGCAATAGCCGAAGTAGCGCAAACTGTCGTTGATGCTAAAACAACTGCAGAACCTGTGATCTCTTCAGGGGATCGTTTTTATTCACCTTTGGTGAAAAACATAGCCAAACAAGAAGGTATTTCTCAAGCGGAATTAGATAGCATTCCAGGTTCAGGAAAAGATGGACGTGTGACTAAAAACGATATCAAGTCTTATTTAGAATCAAGAAGTCTGGTACCTGCTAAAACACCAAAAGCAGAACCAAAAGTTGAGGTTGAAACTGCAGCTCCTACAGCTCCTGCTCCTAAGGTAGTATCAAAACCTGCAGCTGCTCCAGTAGTGGCTTCTGGTGAAGATGAGATTATAGAAATGACCAGAATGGGTAAACTCATTTCTAGGCATATGGTAGATTCGGTACAGACATCTGCACATGTACAATCCTTTATTGAGGCCGATGTTACTGAAATTTGGAATTGGAGAAATAGGCATAAAAGTAACTTTAAGCATCGCGAAGGTCAAAACTTAACCTTTACACCAATATTCATGGAAGCGGTTGCAAAAGCCTTACGTGATTATCCTATGATGAATATTTCTGTTCAAGGGGATAGCATCATAAAAAAGAAGCATATCAATTTAGGTATGGCTGCGGCATTGCCAGATGGTAATTTAATTGTGCCAGTAATTAAGGATGCAGATCAATTAAATTTACTAGGAATGGCAAAAAAGGTTAATGATTTAGCCAATAGAGCGAGAGAAAATAAATTAAACCCAGATGATATTCAAGGTGGTACCTATACAGTAACTAATGTGGGTACATTTGGAAGCATAATGGGCACACCAATAATTAACCAACCTCAAGTTGGGATATTGGCTTTAGGTGCCATAAGAAAGGTGCCTGCAGTGATAGAAACACCACAAGGTGATTTTATAGGTATCCGTTACAAAATGTTTATGTCGCATTCTTTTGACCATCGTGTTGTTAATGGCGCACTTGGCGGACAGTTTGTAAAGGCTGC
>NZ_JABSST010000050.1 GCF_013213975.1 Winogradskyella sp. | reverse complement strand
GATTGGATGCGAGAAATGGGTTATATAGATTAGTAAGTAAACTGTAGAGATAATAAAAAATCCTGATATTAATATCAGGATTTTTTATTGCGCTTAAGTCTATAACTGTTAATCAATAAAATTACTTGTCTTAGTCCAAACTTCTTTTACGATATCATCATTCTAGATAACATAGGCCAATTCTAGAGTGATGGTATTAAGAATAAACTCATAAGCAAACATAAGACCGTTTGAGTTCTCAAATTCCATAACATTACCCTGATTTGTTATTATAAAACTACCATTAGTTACTTCTGAACTTTCAAGCGTAAATAGTCCCTTAAAATCTCTTATATCATTATCGTCTCTAAAAATAAATTTGGCTTCTTCCACAGATTGTGGATCAATATCATTAAGAATTCTGCTTTGTAATTCCCACTGACCAATAAAATTTTCTATTGCGGAGAAATTTCGTTCTTCATCTCTGCTACAACTTGTAGTAAGTGTAATAAGAGAGATAATTAATATCAAACGTTTCATAACTTTCTTTTGATTTTAAAATTAAAAAATTACGACCGATTTGGCAAATATTGAGTTTTACAGAATTTAATTCTGGATCATGATTTGGTTAGTTATCAAATTAGTACATTAGATTATGCAGGAAGAATTTCTTCATTACGTTTGGAAATATAAAGCTTTTAGATCATCATTAACAGAAACTGTTCATGGTGAAACCATTGAGATTGCCTCTCTCGGAACCCAAAATCTGCATTCCGGTCCTGATTTTTTTAATGCACAAATTAGAATTGCAGATCAACTTTGGGCTGGTAATGTAGAAATCCATGTAAAATCTTCAGATTGGTATTTGCATAACCACGAGAAGGATAAAGCTTATGACAATGTAGTTCTTCATGTCGTTTGGCACTATGATGCTGAAATATTTAGGAAAGACAATACTGAAATACCAACTTTGGAGTTGCAGCACTATGTTGATAAGGCATTATTGACAAATTATAAAAGATTAATTCAATCTAAATCCTGGATAAACTGTGAAAAGGAATTTAGAAAAGTTGATTCTTTTTTGTTGAATAATTGGCTGGAACGACTATACATTGAGCGCCTTGAGCGAAAATCAAATGCGATATCAGAAATTCTTTTGACCTCAAAGAATGATTGGGAGGCGGTCTTATTTAAGATGCTTTTAAGAAGCTTTGGTTTAAACATAAATGGAGATGCATTTATGAGTTTGGCGGCATCCATTGATTATTCTATGATTCGAAAATTACAACACGATGTTTCAGGAATCGAAGCTCTACTTTTCGGACAATCTGATCTTCTCAATGAAGATATTCAAGACGCTTACTTTTTAGAACTTAAAAATCACTATCAGTTTATAAAACAGAAATATAAATTGGATAATCAAGGGGTTTTACCTATTCAGTTTTTTAGGTTACGTCCATCTAATTTTCCAACAGTTCGGTTATCACAATTTTCAAACCTTTACACTTTGGAGCATCAGTTATTCTCTAAGGTTATTTCGTTGAAATCTAAAGAGGATTATTATGAGCTCTTTAGAAAGGGAGTTTCAGAGTTTTGGATGTCGCATTACACATTTAGGAAATCATCTAAAAAAACGAAAAAGATTCTTACAAAGCCATTTATAGATTTAATAATTATAAATACAATTATCCCAATTAAATTTAGCTATGCAAAAGCTTCTGGTCAACTTATGGAAGAAGATTTGTTTCATCTTATTAAACAAATTAGGCCTGAGTCTAACAATATTGTAGCTAAGTTTTTTGATTTAATGGATTTAGAAAAAACCGTCTTAACCTCTCAATCTTATTTGGAGTTAAAACGACACTATTGTGATAAAAATTTATGTTTGCAATGTGCAATTGGTAATGATCTAATCACAAAAAATAAGTAACTTGCAATAATGAAGTTATTTTATGCATTATTACATTTTTTTCAAAAACGAGGCTACTATGTCTGTCAAAGAATTGCAGATCGGATTGGCATTCGCGCTAAGATTGTTAGAACTTCATTTATCTACTTAACCTTTGTTACCGTTGGATTTGGTTTTGCACTTTATTTGTTTTTAGCTTTTTGGATCCGAATCAAAGATATTATTTACACGAAGCGTTCTTCAGTATTTGATTTGTAATAATGAACAATCCATTGATTAAACTCTTCCGATCTAAGATTTATACTGCAATAATTTTATTGATTTTTTTATTGTGTATTGGTGTTATTGGTTATCGTGTAATTTCAGAATTGAGCTGGATTGATTCATTTTACATGACGGTTATAACGATAACCACAGTTGGTTTTGGCGAAGTCCAACCTTTAGGTGTTCCGGCTAAAATATTTACAATTTTTTTGATTCTAGCAAGTGTAGTTATTGTCGGTTATGCTATATCTATCATAACAGAATATATATTGAGTAGAAATAATTTTGAGGATATAAAACAACGTAAGATGCAAAAGGAAATTGATGCCATGTCTAATCATATCATAATATGTGGTTTTGGACGCAACGGAAAACAAGCGGCTAAGAAGCTATCTGATTATGGAAAGCCTTTCGTGATAATTGAGCGTAATAAGGAAATTGTCGAGCGCCTGCAAGAAGATGATATTCCTTATGTTTTTGGAAATGCAAACGAGGATGAGACACTTCTTGAAGCTGGTATTCAAAGCGCTAGTACTCTGATTTGTGCTTTACCAAGTGATGCAGATAATTTATTTGTGGTGCTGTCCGCTAGACAAATAAATAGTCAATTGACAATTATCAGTAGAGCATCTCAAGAGACCTCTTATAATAAATTGAAATTAGCTGGAGCCAATAATGTAATATTACCGGATAAAATCGGTGGGGACCATATGGCCTCTCTAGTGGTAATTCCTGATTTAGTCGAATTTATTGATAACTTAGGAATTGTTGGAGAGCGTAATATCAATGTTGAGGAGGTTAAGGTTGAGCAACTATATGATGTTACTAAGGTTAGAACCATCAGAGATTTAGACTTAAGAAAGAAGACTGGATGCACAGTAATTGGATTTAAGGATGATAAAGGAGAATATTTAGTGAATCCAGAGGCAGATACAAAACTCGTTGTAGGCTCTAAGATTATAGTATTGGGTCGTCCAGAACAAATTGAACGACTAAATTCTAAGTATAACATAGAGCAAGACGCTTAACCATTTTAACGTCCGTGACTTTAAAAACTCGTTTTTTTTTAGCATCTTGTCGTCTTTAAATTTAAAAACTAACTAATAACTTTATTCATGAAGAAATATCTTCTTTCAAGTATTGCACTTATTTTACCATTATTAAATTTTGCTCAAGATGCTGAAAAGGGACTCGATCAAAAAATAGATGAAGCTTTTCAACCTGTTGCAGATACCTTTTTTGATGCTATTTTCTTCCCAATCTACGAGAGTGAAACTATAGAGATTCCTTTTGTTTTGGTTCTTCTTGTTGGAAGTGCATTATTTTTCACACTCTACTTTAAGTTTCCAAATATTAGACATTTTTTTACAGCTATTAATGTAGTTAGAGGAAAATATGATGATGTTGATCATCCCGTTGTTGAACCAGCTTACGGTGATTCAACACCTGGTGGTGATTCAATAGAAACTATTAGAGATGAAAGTGAAGAGGGTGAGGTGAGCCATTTTCAAGCACTGGCAACTGCGGTTTCAGGAACTGTAGGAAATGGAAATATTGCTGGTGTGGCATTAGCAATTGCTTTAGGTGGACCAGGTGCGACATTTTGGATGATTGTATGTGGTTTGTTAGGTATGTCAACTAAATTTGTTGAATGCACACTCGGGGTTCAATTCAGAGATGTAGGCGAAGACGGGACAGTCTATGGTGGACCGATGTACTATATTAGTAAAGGTTTAAAATCAAGGGGTTTTGCGACTTTAGGTAAGGTGGCTGCAGCTGTTTTTGCAGTATTTTGTATTGGTGGTTCGTTCGGTGGCGGAAATGCTGCGCAATCTAACCAAGCAACAATTGTTATTAAGGAATTGTTCAATTGGGAGAGTACTGCTGCAGGTGCAATCGTTGGATTGGTTTTGGCTGCATTAGTTGGTGTTATAATAATCGGTGGTATTAAACGTATTGCACAGGTTACTGAAAAAGTTGTACCATTCATGGCAGTCATGTATGTGGCAGCATGTTTATATATCATTTTGAGTAACTTTAGTTTAATCGATGATGCTATAGGCTTAATTCTAAAAGAGGCGTTTAATCCAACAGCCTTTGGTGTAGGTTCAATAATTGGAGTTTTACTAGTAGGATTTCAAAGAGCGGCATTTTCAAATGAAGCAGGGGCTGGTTCTGCATCAATTGCACACTCAGCAGTTAAAACCAAATATTCTGCTTCGGAAGGATTAGTGGCTTTATTAGAGCCTTTTATTGATACAGTTCTGATTTGTACAATGACCGCTTTAGTAATCGTTATTTTTAATTTTGGTGGATTCTTTGAATATGGAGGAGATGGTTCAGGTGCTGTACTAATTGATGGAGTTCCTTATGAAGGAGCAGGAATAACGTCTAAGGCTTTTGCGGAATATATCCCTTATTCTAATGTGTTCCTCACTATAGCAGTTGTGTTGTTTGCAGTTTCTACAATGATATCCTGGTCTTACTATGGATTGCAGTCTTGGAAGTTTTTATTTGGTAGAGGTAAAACGGCAGATTTAGTTTATAAAATCTTATTTTTAATTTTTGTTGTTATTGGCGCAGCGGCAAGTATGGGATCTATTTGGAAATTCTCGGATGCCATGATATTTGCCATGATTTTCCCTAATATGATTGGTCTATATTTCTTATTTCCAATTGTCAAGAAGCAATTAAGACGATATGTAGATGCTATAAGAAGCAACTCAGGTGATTAAATAATCTTATTTTAATAATATGAAATCCCATTTCCAGTTTTCTAATCAGCAGCGAAATGGGATTTTTTTATTGCTCATTATTTTAGTTGGATTACAATGTATTTATCTCTTTGCAAGTAAATCAGAGAATGAGCCAATTTGTGATGACCTAAACTTACAACATTATAGAAAAGAATTGGATTCCCTTCGTCTGGTTGAAATCGAAAACAATGAACCCAAAATATATCCATTCAATCCAAATTATATCACTGATTACAAAGGCTATACTTTAGGCATGTCAAATGAAGAAATTGATAGACTTCATAAGTTTAGAGCGTTAGGTCATTGGGTGAATTCTCCCAATGAATTTCAGGATATTACCAAAGTTTCAGATTCCTTATTAGCTAAAATTTCACCCTATTTTAAGTTTCCAGAATGGGTGACAAACCCTAAAAGTAAAACAAATAGCTTTAAAAAGAGTTATCCTGATTTCAGTCAACCTAAATCATTCGATCAAAAAATAGATTTAAATAAAGCGACGGCCATTCAACTTCAAAAAATATATGGTATTGGAGAAAAATTATCTCAAAGAATAATTGATTATAGAACTAAAATTAATGGAGGCTTTGCATCCGATGTTGAGCTAAATGAAGTATATGGATTGGAAGACGATGTTATTGAGCGCATTAAGAATAGTTTTACCGTAAAATCTCCAAGGCCAATTACAACTTACAATTTAAATACTGCAACGCGTGATGAACTAGTACTTATTAAATATATTGACTACGAAATTGCAAATAATATTATTGAAGAACGCACCTTAAGAGAAGGATTCAATTCTTTAGATGATTTAACAAAAGTTGAAGGTTTTCCTATTAATAAGATCGAGATAATTAAGTTATATTTGCATTTGTAAAAAAAGGAGCTATATGTCGCATATGTATTTCACAGAAGAGCACAATTTATTTCGAGAAAGTTTAAGAGATTTTTTGAATAAGGAAGTCGTGCCTCATATTGAAAAATGGGAAAAAACGGGAACCATTGAACGTTTTATTTGGGAGAAGTTTGGTGAAATGGGATACCTTGGACTAGCTTATCCAGAAGAGTACGGTGGATTGAACTTGGATTTATTTTACACAATAATTTTACTTGAAGAATTACAACGTATCAATTCAGGTGGGTTCGCTGCTGCCATTTGGGCGCATACTTATTTGGCAATGACGCACCTTAATAAAGAAGGTGATGACTACATAAAAACAAAGTATTTAGTGCCGAGCATTACTGGTGAAAGTATAGGGTGTTTGTGTATAACAGAGCCCTTTGGAGGAAGCGATGTTGCAGGTATGAGAACAACTGCAGTAAAGAAAGGAGATAATTATATCATTAATGGTTCAAAGACTTTTATTACTAATGGTGTTTACAGTGATTATTTAGTGGTTTCTGCTAAAACTGACCCTTCTCAAGGCGGAAAGGGTATAAGTATGTTTGTTATTGACAGAGATAGTAAGGGAGTGTCCGCTACAAAATTGGATAAGTTAGGTTGGAGAGCTTCAGATACAGGAGAGATTGCTTTTGATAACGTTGTTGTGCCTGCAAGTAATTTAATGGGTGAAGAAAATCAAGGTTTTGCTTACCTAATGCAACACTTAGCCCTTGAACGACTGATTATGGGAGTTAATGCTCATGCTAGAGCAGAATACGCGCTTGATTATACGAAACAATATATGTCTGAGCGAACCGCCTTCGGAAAAACCATAGATAGATTTCAAGCACTACGTCATACATTCGCAGATTGCCAGACCCAAATGGAAATTTGTAAGCAGTTTAACTACTATGTCACTAAGCGATTAGACTTAGGTGAATATGCAGTAAAAGAAGCAACAATGTCTAAGTTACAATCCACTAAGATGTCAGATGATGTTATTTACCAATGCCTCCAACTTTTGGGTGGTTATGGGTATATGGAAGAGTATCCATTGGCAAGACTATCCAGAGATAGTCGTTTAGGACCAATAGGCGGTGGCACATCAGAGATCCTAAGAGAAGTTATTGCCAAAATTGTGATTGATGGTAAGGATTACAAACCAGCAACGTAAGACATTACTAAACAACGATAAAAGTTAAATCCTGCCAACGGTAGGATTTTTTATTTTGGGACAGTATGTCATATTAACTTATCTTTAATCGTTAAAATTAACTTATGAGTTTAGAGGCTTTTTCAAATTATTTAAGCTTAGAAAAGAAATATTCTAAACATACGGTATTGGCATATGGACGGGATCTTGAGTTATTTCAGGAGTTTATGTTAGAAAACCATGATTCAAGGTCAATTGAAAATGTGAGTTATTCAGAAATTAGACAGTGGATTGTTGAATTGGTGAATGGAGGTGTATCTCATCGAACCATTAATAGAAAAATGTCATCCTTAAATTCATATTATAAATTTCTACAAAAGGTAAAAGCGATAGAAACGAACCCATTAAAGAATCATAAAGCTTTAAAAGTAGGGAAGAAGGTACAACTGCCATTCTCTAAGGAAGAGTTGAAAAGGGTATTAGAAGGAGCTATTGAAGTAATTGATTTTGAATCTGCCAGAGATCATTTTATCGTAGAACTTTTCTATGCTACGGGAATCCGTCGTATTGAATTGGTTAATTTGAAAATTAATGATATCGATTTTAGTAATAAGCAAATAAAAGTGTTAGGAAAGCGAAATAAAGAGCGCTATATACCATTAATTAATTCCCTCGAATCCTCGCTAAAAGTTTATTTAGATTTTAGAAGGACTTTACCTATTGTCAAGGATAAAGAAATGTTATTACTCACCAAAAAAGGTCTTAAAGTTTATGAAATGCTTGTTTATAGAATAATAAATAAGTATTTTAGTAAGGCGTCTTCTAAGGAAAAATGTAGTCCTCATGTGTTAAGGCATTCATTTGCTACCCACTTATTAAATGAAGGTGCAGACTTAAATGCAGTAAAAGAACTTCTTGGTCATACGAGTTTGGCAGCAACACAGATTTATACGCACAATAGTATAGCGGAATTGAAAAAAGTATATGCCAAATCGCATCCAAGAAATCAGTCTTAAGAACCCTCTTAACCTAAATTAAGAGCGTATTAACTGTATTAATACTATTGTTTAACTTAAAAATTAGCTTATGAGAGTAAACACCCAATCCGTTAATTTCACGGCAGACAAAAAGTTGATTGATTTCATCCAAAAAAGAATGGATAAGTTAGATTTATTCTATGACAAGATTATTCAGTCAGACGTCTACTTAAAAGTTGAGAATACTAGTGACAAAGAGAATAAAGTTTTTGAAGCTAAAGTGCGTGTTCCTGGTGATAGTTTTGTGGTTAAGAAACAATGCAAAACATTCGAAGAAGGTACTGATATTGCAGTGGCATCATTAGAGCGTCAAATTAAAAAGCGTAAAGAGAAATTAAGAGCAAGAATTTAGGTTTAAAATTTTTTCAAAAATGTTTTGAATAAAAAAATAAAATACTACATTTGCAGTCCGTTAGAAATAGCGGACTTTTTTATGGGTCAATTCCGATGCAGAAAAAGAGTAAAAAAGCCGATATAGCTCAGCTGGCTAGAGCAGCTGATTTGTAATCAGCAGGTCGTGGGTTCGAGTCCCTCTATCGGCTCTTGAAATATTGAAAATCTACCAATTTTTGAATTGGTTTTGGGGAGATACTCAAGCGGCCAACGAGGACAGACTGTAACTCTGTTGTTTTTTAACTTCGCAGGTTCGAATCCTGCTCTCCCCACAAGGAATTTATATAAGAAGTTATAATGCTTGCTGCTTTAAACTTCGTTAAAATTCTCTGGATTGTGTTGTCAATCCTGGATTGCTGAATATGTTAAGGTTGTCCAAATAATTTGAAATACTGTTACCATTAATTAAGAAACCTTAATTATAAATGCGGGAGTAGCTCAGTTGGTAGAGCGTCAGCCTTCCAAGCTGAATGTCGCCGGTTCGAACCCGGTCTCCCGCTCTAGATTTGCGACTTACGAATTTCGATTTGCGAATCGTAAACCATATGTCGGTTATCGTAAATCAATTGCCGGCGTAGCTCAGGGGTAGAGCGTTTCCTTGGTAAGGAAGAGGCCACGGGTTCAAATCCCGTCGTTGGCTCTTTATTAAAACGTTCGAGAAAAGTTTGAACACTAATATTAAATAAGATTAAATAAATTAAACATGGCAAAGGCAACTTTTGATCGTTCAAAACCACATTTAAATATTGGTACTATTGGACACGTAGATCACGGTAAAACAACTTTAACTGCTGCTATTACTAAAGTATTAGCTGATGCAGGTTTATCTGAAGCTAAAGATTTTGATCAAATCGACAACGCACCAGAAGAGAAGGAAAGAGGTATTACAATTAATACATCTCACGTAGAATATGCAACAGCAAATCGTCACTATGCTCACGTTGACTGTCCAGGTCACGCGGATTACGTAAAGAACATGGTAACTGGTGCTGCTCAAATGGATGGTGCAATCTTAGTTGTTGCTGCAACAGATGGTCCTATGCCACAAACGCGTGAGCACATCTTACTTGGTCGTCAGGTAGGTATTCCTCGTATCGTTGTATTCATGAATAAAGTGGATATGGTAGACGACGAAGAGTTATTGGAGTTAGTTGAAATGGAAATCAGAGATTTATTATCATTCTATGAGTACGATGGTGATAATGGTCCTGTAATTGCTGGTTCTGCTTTAGGTGCACTTAATGGTGAACAAAAATGGGTTGATACGGTAATGGAATTAATGAAGAATGTTGATGAGTGGATCGAGGAGCCTGTTCGTGATATGGATAAGCCTTTCTTAATGCCAATCGAAGATGTATTCTCTATTACAGGTCGTGGTACTGTTGCAACGGGTCGTATCGAGACTGGTGTTGCTAATACAGGTGATCCGGTAGAAATCATTGGTATGGGCGCTGAGAAATTAACGTCTACGATTACTGGTATTGAAATGTTCCGTCAAATATTAGATAGAGGTGAAGCTGGTGATAATGCTGGTATCTTATTGAGAGGTATTGAGAAAACACAAATCTCAAGAGGTATGGTAATCACAAAGCCTGGTTCTGTAACACCACACTCCAAATTCAAGGCTGAGGTTTATATCCTTAAGAAAGAAGAAGGTGGTCGTCATACACCATTCCATAATAATTACCGTCCACAGTTCTACGTACGTACAACTGACGTAACTGGAAACATTGCGCTTCCTGATGGTGTTGAAATGGTTATGCCTGGTGATAACTTAACAATTACTGTTGAGTTAATTCAACCAATTGCAATGAACGTAGGTTTACGTTTCGCTATCCGTGAAGGTGGTAGAACAGTTGGTGCTGGTCAGGTTACTGAAATTTTAGACTAAACAATACACTTAAATAGTAAAATAAGGTGTCCCGTTTTTCGGGACGCCTTGATTATTATTTACGGGTTTAGCTCAGTTGGTAGAGCACTGGTCTCCAAAACCAGGTGTCGGGAGTTCGAGTCTCTCAACCCGTGCGAGAACAAAAACAGGTGTTAAGAACCTATTAAAAATTATCAAATGGCAGGATTTGTATCATATGTAAAAGAATCGTTCGATGAGTTGAAAAACCATGTGTCTTGGACACCTTGGCCAGAAGCTCAGAGATTAACTGTTGTTGTGGCGGTATTTTCAATTATTTTTTCCTTAGCTATTTGGGGAGTTGATACAGTGTTCAGTAAGGCTGTTAAGGTTTATTTTGATTTAATTGCAGGCTAACAAATAAGAATAGAAGATGTCAGATAAAAAATGGTACGTTGTTAGGGCAGTAAGCGGTCAAGAAAACAAGATTAAGACATATATTGAGAATGAGATTTCTAGATTGGGTCTTGAAGATTATGTTGATCAAGTACTTGTGCCTACCGAAAAAGTCATTCAAATACGTAACGGAAAAAAAATAAACAAAGAGAAAGTTTATTTTCCTGGCTATATAATGATCCAAGCTAATTTAAGTGGTGAAATTCCACATATAATTAAGTCTATCACTAATGTTATAGGTTTTTTAGGTGAAACAAAAGGTGGTGATCCTGTACCGTTGAGACAATCTGAGGTAAATAGAATGTTAGGTAAAGTAGATGAGTTAGCTATAGAGGCAGATTCTAACATTGCGATTCCATTTACAAAAGGTGAGACTGTTAAAGTTATAGATGGACCATTTAATGGTTTTGATGGTACAATCGAAAAGATATTTGAAGAAAAGCGCAAGCTTGAGGTAATGGTTAAAATTTTCGGAAGAAAAACACCATTAGAATTAAGCTATATGCAAGTTGAAAAATTATAATAATTGTTACAATTAAGATAGCGTTGATCTAAGCTTCCACATAGAAAAGCGCGCTAAATTTTGAAAAATGGCAAAAGAACTAGACAAAGTAGTTAAGTTACAAGTTCGGGGAGGTGCTGCGAATCCATCGCCACCGGTTGGACCCGCTTTAGGTGCCGCTGGAGTTAATATCATGGAGTTCTGTAAGCAGTTTAATGCAAGAACTCAAGATAAACCAGGGAAAGTTTTACCTGTGGTAATATCTGTTTACAAGGACAAATCATTTGAATTTGTAATCAAGACACCACCAGCAGCAGTGCAATTATTAGAAGCGGCCAAAGTAAAGAAAGGATCTGGAGAACCTAACCGACGTAAAGTAGCAAAAGTCACTTGGGATCAAGTGAAAGCAATTGCGGAAGATAAAATGCAAGATTTAAATGCATTTGAAATCGAATCAGCTATGAAAATGGTAGCTGGTACAGCAAGATCGATGGGTATCACTGTTAAAGGAGGTGAAGCTCCAAACTAAATTTTTAGAAATGGCAAGATTAACAAAGAAGCAAAAAGAAGCAAGAGCTAAAGTTGATAGAAATAAACTTTACTCTATAGAAGAAGCTTCAGCTTTACTTAAAGAAATCACATACACTAAGTTTGATGCTTCAGTAGATTTAGCAGTGAGATTAGGTGTAGATCCACGTAAAGCCAATCAAATGGTACGTGGTGTTGTTTCTTTACCACACGGTACAGGTAAAGATATGAAGGTTCTTGCATTAGTAACTCCAGATAAAGAGGCAGAAGCTAAAGAAGCTGGTGCTGATTACGTTGGATTAGATGAGTACTTACAAAAAATTAAAGACGGTTGGACGGACATTGACGTTATTGTTACTATGCCAAGCGTAATGGGTAAGTTAGGACCATTAGGAAGAGTATTAGGGCCAAGAGGCCTTATGCCAAATCCTAAAACAGGAACAGTAACTATGGATATTGGTAAAGCTGTTAGTGAAGTTAAAGCAGGTAAAATTGACTTTAAAGTAGATAAAACTGGTATTGTTCATGCACCAATTGGCAAGGCATCATTTAGTGCAGACAAATTAGTTGGAAATGCTAACGAGTTGTTATCGACTTTAATGAAATTAAAGCCAACAGCGGCTAAGGGTACTTATGTCAAAAGTATTTACATGTCAAGTACCATGAGTCCAAGTATAGCAATTGACACAAAAATAGGATAGCAGTTAAACTAAGAATATTATGACAAGAGAAGAAAAATCGCAAGTAATTGAAGAGTTGACTGCACAATTAGCAGACAATACAAATATCTATTTAACAGATATTTCTGGATTAGATGCAGCATCAACTTCTAATTTAAGAAGAGCATGTTTTAAGTCTAACATTAAGTTAGCTGTCGTAAAGAATACGCTTTTAGCAAAAGCAATGGAAGCTTCCGATAAAGATTTCGGTGAACTACCAGAGACGTTAAAAGGTAATACTTCTGTAATGTATGCAGAGACAGGTAATGCCCCAGCTAAAATAATCAAAGAGTTTCGTAAAAAGTCTGAAAAGCCTTTATTAAAAGGGGCTTTTATTGAAGAAGCGATTTATGTTGGGGATGAATTGTTAGATACACTTGTAGATATTAAGTCTAAAGAAGAACTTCTTGGAGAGATTATTACGTTATTACAATCTCCTGCTAAGAATGTTATTTCGGCACTTAAGTCTGGTGGAGGAACAATTGCAGGTATTGTAAAAACATTATCCGAAAGAGAAGGATAATTTTAATAGTACGCACTAAAAAATAATATAAAAACACACACACATTAAAACAATAGAAAAATGGCAGATTTAAAAGATTTCGCAGAACAATTAGTTAACTTAACGGTAAAAGAAGTTAACGAATTAGCAACTATATTAAAAGATGAGTACGGTATTGAGCCTGCTGCTGCAGCTGTAGCTGTTGCTGCTGGCGCAGGTGCTGCAGGTGGTGGCGACGCTGCTGAAGAACAGACAGAATTTGACGTAGTATTAAAAGCTGCAGGTGCTTCTAAGTTAGCAGTTGTAAAATTAGTTAAGGAGTTAACTGGTTTAGGCTTAAAAGATGCAAAAGGATTAGTTGATGATGCACCAAGTACAATTAAAGAAGGTGTTTCTAAAGACGAAGCTGAAGGCTTAAAATCTTCTTTAGAAGAAGCTGGAGCTGAGGTTGAGCTTAAGTAAGCTCAGCTTAACCTACAACATATGGTTTAGGTCTAGAGAGTAACTCTAAGACCTAAACCCTTTTGTGTATATAAACGTTATATACATATTTTAGTTTTTATTTAATAAAAATCTCGTTCATCAATGTTAGCAAAAAAGGCTGAAAGAATTAATTTCTCTTCTATTGTAAATAGAACAGATTACCCAGACTTTTTGGATATTCAAATTAAATCCTTCCAGGATTTTTTCCAATTAGAAACAAAGTCAGAAGCAAGAGAAAATGAAGGACTATATAATACCTTCATGGAAAATTTCCCGATTACTGATACTCGAAATCAGTTCGTGTTAGAATTTTTAGATTACTTCATTGATCCACCTCGATATACAATCGAAGAATGTATAGAAAGAGGATTAACATACAGTGTGCCGCTCAAGGCAAGATTAAAATTATATTGTACAGATCCAGAACATGAGGATTTTGAAACTATTGTACAAGATGTTTACTTAGGCACTATTCCTTACATGACGCCTAGTGGTACGTTTTGTATTAACGGTGCAGAGCGTGTAGTTGTTTCTCAATTGCACAGATCTCCGGGTGTATTCTTTAGCCAGTCTTTCCATGCTAATGGAACTAAATTATATTCCGCTAGAGTTATTCCTTTCAAAGGTTCATGGATTGAATTTGCTACGGATATCAATAGCGTTATGTACGCCTATATTGATAGAAAGAAAAAACTGCCAGTTACTACTCTTTTCCGTGCTATTGGATTTGAACGAGATAAAGATATCCTTGAAATATTTGACCTTGCAGAAGAGGTTAAAGTATCAAAGTCAGGACTAAAGAAAGTGATCGGACGTAAACTTGCTGCCCGTGTTCTTAACACTTGGCACGAAGATTTCGTAGATGAAGATACAGGTGAAGTAGTATCTATTGAGCGTAACGAGATAGTATTAGATCGTGACACTATTGTAGATAAAGACAATATTGAAGAAATCCTTGAAGCAGGAGTAAAAACAATTCTTTTACACAAGGAAAGTGCTCAGCAAGGAGATTATGCAATCATTCATAATACGCTTCAAAAAGATCCAACGAACTCTGAAAAAGAAGCTGTTGAGCATATCTACCGTCAGTTGCGTAACGCGGAGCCACCAGACGAGGAGACAGCTCGTGGAATAATTGACAAGTTATTCTTCTCCGATCAACGTTATTCACTTGGTGAAGTTGGTCGTTACAGAATGAACAAAAAATTAGGATTAGATATCGGAATGGATAAGCAAGTTCTTACCAAAGAAGATATCATAACCATTATAAAGTATTTAATTGAGCTTATTAACTCAAAAGCCGAGATTGATGATATTGATCACTTATCTAACCGTCGTGTGCGTACTGTAGGTGAGCAGTTATCTACACAATTTGGGGTTGGTTTAGCGCGTATGGCGCGCACCATTCGTGAGCGTATGAACGTGCGTGATAATGAGGTGTTTACACCAATAGACTTGATTAATGCTAAGACATTATCATCTGTAATTAACTCATTCTTTGGTACAAACCAGTTATCTCAATTTATGGACCAAACAAACCCTTTAGCTGAGATTACGCACAAACGTCGTCTTTCGGCTTTAGGTCCTGGTGGTTTATCTAGAGAAAGAGCTGGATTTGAGGTACGAGATGTTCACTATACGCATTATGGTCGTCTTTGTCCTATCGAAACTCCTGAAGGACCAAACATTGGTCTTATTTCTTCACTTTCAGTTTATGCTAAGGTAAATGCTATGGGGTTCATAGAAACTCCGTATAGAAAAGTAGAAGATGGAGTTGTTGATATTAAAAACATTCCAACGTATTTGAGTGCAGAAGAGGAAGAAGAGAAAATGATAGCCCAAGCAACTGTAGAGGTTGATGACAAAGGAAAAATTCAGCACGACAAGGTAATTGCCCGTCAAGAAGGAGATTTCCCAGTTATTGAGCCAACAAATGTAAATTATACTGATGTTGCGCCTAATCAGATTGCTTCTATTTCGGCATCACTAATTCCATTCCTAGAGCATGATGATGCGAACCGTGCATTAATGGGATCTAATATGATGCGTCAGGCAGTGCCATTACTAAGACCTGAAGCACCTATAGTAGGAACTGGATTAGAGCGTCAAGTCGCTTCAGATTCTAGAGTATTAATAAATGCTGAAGGTGACGGTATTGTTGAGTATGTCGATGCTGATAAGATTGTTATCAAATACGAAAGAACAGAAGAAGAAGCCATGGTGAGCTTTGATAGTGATATAAAAGAATATCCATTAGTAAAATTCAGAAAAACAAACCAAGGCACTTCTATTAACTTAAAACCTATTGTACAAAAGGGTGATAAAGTTTCCAAAGGACAGGTGCTTTGCGAAGGATATGCAACTCAAAATGGTGAGTTAGCTCTTGGTAGAAACATGAAGGTAGCCTTCATGCCTTGGAAGGGTTATAACTTTGAGGATGCGATTGTGATTTCTGAAAAGGTGGTTCGAGATGACATCTTCACATCTATTCACATTGATGAATACTCATTAGAAGTTAGAGATACAAAACTCGGTAATGAAGAATTAACTAATGACATTCCTAACGTTTCTGAAGAGGCAACAAAAGACTTAGATGAAAACGGAATGATTCGAATTGGTGCTGAGATAAAACCTGGTGATATCTTAATTGGGAAGATTACACCAAAAGGTGAATCAGATCCAACACCAGAAGAGAAGTTATTGCGTGCTATCTTTGGTGATAAAGCAGGTGATGTTAAGGATGCATCTTTAAAAGCGTCTCCATCGCTAAATGGTGTAGTTATCGATAAGAAATTATTCGCAAGAGCCGTTAAAGACAAGCGCAAGAGAGCTCAAGACAAAGAAGATATCGAAGCATTAGAAAATATTTATGACAAGCGTTTTGATGATTTACAATCCGTTTTAGTTGAAAAATTATTCGCTATTGTAAATGGGAAAACAGCACAAGGTATCTACAATGATTTGGGTGAAGAAATCATACCAAAAGGTAAGAAGTATACTTTAAAAATGTTAAATGCAGTAGATGACTACACGCATTTAACATCAGGTAAATGGACTACGGATGATCATACAAATGCTTTAGTTGCAGACTTAATTCACAACTATAAGATTAAGGAAAATGATCTTCAAGGATCATTAAGACGCGAGAAGTTTACAATTTCAGTAGGTGATGAATTACCTGCAGGTATTATTAAACTTGCTAAAGTTTATATTGCTAAGAAGCGTAAGCTTAAAGTAGGTGATAAGATGGCAGGTCGTCACGGTAACAAAGGTATTGTTGCACGTATCGTTCGTCAAGAGGATATGCCATTCTTAGAAGATGGAACTCCTGTTGATATAGTACTTAATCCATTAGGTGTACCTTCTCGTATGAACATCGGTCAGATTTATGAGACCGTATTAGGATGGGCAGGTAAAGATTTAGGTAGAACTTATGCTACACCAATTTTTGATGGTGCTACATTAGATCAGATCAATGAATTTACAGACGAAGCTGGAATTCCAAGATTTGGTCATACCTATCTTTATGATGGTGGTACTGGAGATCGATTTGATCAGCCAGCAACTGTAGGTGTCATCTATATGATTAAACTTGGTCATATGATTGACGATAAGATGCACGCAAGATCTATCGGTCCTTACTCATTAATTACGCAACAGCCATTAGGTGGTAAAGCACAGTTTGGTGGTCAGCGTTTTGGTGAGATGGAGGTTTGGGCACTTGAAGCATATGGTGCATCAAGTACTTTGCGTGAAATCTTAACTGTAAAATCAGATGATGTTATTGGTAGAGCTAAAACTTACGAAGCAATCGTTAAGGGGGAGCCAATGCCAGAACCAGGACTACCAGAATCTTTCAATGTACTTATGCATGAATTGAAAGGTTTAGGATTAGATATTAGATTAGAAGAGTAAAACTTAGGAAATAATTTCGGCTGGTTATCAGCTGAAATTATTTGCTGAATACCATAAATAACAAATGGCAAGAAGACAAGATAAGAATACAGTACAGAAATTTAATAAAATTTCTATTGGTTTAGCATCTCCAGAATCTGTTTTAGCAGCATCAAGAGGTGAAGTATTAAAGCCAGAAACTATTAATTATCGAACACACAAACCAGAACGTGATGGTTTGTTCTGTGAGCGTATATTTGGTCCTGTTAAGGATTTTGAATGTGCTTGTGGTAAATATAAAAGAATACGTTACAAAGGTATTGTTTGTGACCGTTGTGGTGTTGAGGTTACAGAAAAGAAAGTACGTAGAGATAGAGTAGGACACATTAACTTAGTTGTTCCTGTAGCTCATATCTGGTATTTCCGTTCTTTACCAAATAAAATAGGATACCTTCTTGGATTACCATCTAAGAAATTAGATATGATCATTTATTATGAGCGTTACGTGGTTATTCAACCAGGTACTGCAATGAATGCTGAAGGAGAGCCTGTCCAAAAAATGGATTTCTTAACTGAAGAGGAGTATCTTAATATCTTAGAAACGCTTCCACAAGAAAATCAATATCTAGAAGATACAGACCCTAATAAGTTTATTGCTAAAATGGGTGCTGAGTGTCTTATTGAGTTACTTTCAAGAATTGACTTGGATGAACTTTCTTACGATTTAAGACATAAAGCAAATAACGAAACTTCTAAGCAACGTAAAACTGAAGCTCTAAAGCGTTTACAAGTTGTTGAAGCCTTTAGAGATTCTAATAAGAATAGAGAGAACAGACCAGAATGGATGATCATGAAGGCCGTTCCTGTAATTCCACCAGAATTAAGACCTTTGGTGCCTCTAGATGGTGGTCGTTTTGCTACTTCAGATTTAAATGATTTATATCGTCGTGTAATTATCCGTAACAACCGTCTTAAGAGACTTGTTGAGATAAAGGCACCAGAAGTGATTTTACGTAATGAAAAACGTATGTTACAAGAATCTGTAGATTCATTATTTGATAACACACGTAAATCTTCTGCGGTTAAAACAGATTCTAATAGACCACTGAAATCGTTATCAGATTCACTTAAAGGTAAGCAAGGGCGTTTCCGTCAAAACTTACTTGGTAAGCGTGTTGATTATTCTGCACGTTCGGTAATTGTTGTTGGTCCAGAATTAAAGTTATTTGAATGTGGATTGCCAAAGAATATGGCAGCAGAACTTTACAAGCCATTTATCATTAGAAAATTAATTGAAAGAGGTATTGTAAAGACTGTAAAATCTGCTAAGAAAATTATAGATAGAAAAGAGCCTGTAGTTTGGGATATCTTAGAGAATGTTCTTAAAGGACATCCAGTATTACTAAACCGTGCTCCTACATTACATAGACTTGGTATTCAAGCATTCCAGCCAAAACTTATCGAAGGTAAGGCAATTCAGTTACACCCATTAGTGTGTACTGCATTTAATGCCGATTTCGATGGTGACCAAATGGCGGTGCATTTACCATTAGGACCTGAGGCTATATTAGAAGCTCAACTTTTAATGTTAGCGTCTCACAATATCTTGAATCCAGCAAACGGTTCGCCTGTAACTGTACCTTCTCAGGATATGGTTCTTGGTCTTTATTATATGACTAAGCTACGTAAAACGGATAAAGATTTTACTGTTAAAGGTGAAGGCTTAACATTCTACTCTCCTGAAGAAGTTACTATTGCTTACAATGAGAAGAAGGTTGATTTAAATGCAGGAATTAAAGTAAGAACCAAAGACTTTAATGAAGAAGGAGAATTAACTACTCAAATTATAGAAACAACTGTAGGTAGAGTATTATTCAATGAAAAAGTACCTGAAGCTGCTGGTTACATCAATGAGGTATTAACTAAAAAATCACTTAGAGATATTATTCACGGTATCTTAAAAGTGACTTCAGTGCCTGAAACAGCTGCTTTCCTTGATGAAATTAAGACTTTAGGATATAAGTTTGCCTTCCAAGGTGGTTTATCATTTAGTTTAGGAGATATCATTATTCCTCAAGAAAAACAAGGAATGATTGATGCTGCCAATTCTAAAGTAGATGGTATTATGGGTAACTATAATATGGGGCTTATTACTAATAACGAAAGATATAATCAGGTTATTGATATATGGACTTCTACTAACGCAGAGCTAACTGAGCTTTCAATGAAACGTATACGCGAAGATCAGCAAGGATTTAACTCTGTATTTATGATGTTAGATTCTGGTGCTCGTGGATCTAAGGAGCAGATTCGTCAGTTAACAGGTATGCGTGGATTAATGGCTAAGCCTAAGAAATCTACCTCTGGTGGTGGATCTATTATTGAAAACCCGATTTTATCTAACTTTAAAGAAGGGCTTTCAATTTTAGAATACTTTATTTCTACTCACGGTGCACGTAAAGGTCTTGCAGATACGGCTCTTAAAACTGCCGATGCTGGTTACTTAACACGTCGTTTGGTAGATGTATCTCAAGATGTTATCGTATATGAAGAAGATTGTGGTACACTCAGAGGAATTGAAGTTTCAGCGCTTAAGAAGAACGAAGAAGTTGTTGAGAAATTGGAAGCTAGAATCGTAGGTAGAACGTCATTAAATGATGTTTACGATCCTCATACAGAAGAGTTATTAGTTGAAGCTGGTGGCCATATTGATGATGTTATAGCGAAAAGAATTGGTGACTCAGCAGTTGAATCTATCGAAGTACGTTCTCCATTAACGTGTGAGGCTAAGAAAGGTATCTGTGTTAAGTGTTACGGTCGTAACCTTGCTACAGGTAAAATGGTTCAGAGAGGTGAAGCTGTTGGTGTTGTAGCTGCTCAGTCAATTGGTGAACCAGGAACACAGTTAACACTGCGTACATTCCACGTAGGTGGTATTGCAGGTAACATTTCTGAAGAGAATAAATTACAAGTTAAGTTTGATGGTATTGCAGAGATCGAAGATCTTAAGACGGTTAAATCAACAGATAATGAAGGTAATGAAGTAGATGTTGTAATTTCAAGAACATCAGAATTAAAATTAGTCGATGCTAAAACAGGTATCATTTTAAGTACTAATAATATACCTTATGGTTCTCACATATTTGTGAAACCAGGTGCTAAAGTGAAGAAAGGTGACGTGATTTGTCAGTGGGATCCTTACAACGGTGTTATTATTTCAGAATTTGCTGGTAAGGTCAAGTATGAAAACATCGAGCAAGGTGTGACATATCAAGTTGAAATTGATGAGCAAACTGGATTCCAAGAAAAAGTAATCTCAGAATCAAGAAATAAAAAGTTAATCCCAACTTTATTAATCGAAGATAATAAGGGAGAAACAATCCGTTCATACAACCTACCTGTAGGGGCTCACATAATGATTGACGATGGTGAAAAAATTGAGATCGGTAAGATTTTAGTTAAGATTCCTCGTAAATCTGCAAAAGCGGGCGATATTACAGGTGGTCTTCCTCGTGTAACTGAGTTATTTGAGGCACGTAATCCATCTAACCCAGCTGTTGTTAGTGAAATTGATGGTGTTGTATCTTTTGGTAAGATCAAGCGTGGTAACCGTGAGATTATTATAGAGTCTAAGCTTGGCGAGGTGAAGAAGTACTTGGTTAAATTATCGAATCAAATTCTTGTTCAGGAAAATGATTTTGTGAAAGCCGGTATGCCATTATCTGATGGTTCTATAACTCCAAACGACATCTTAAATATCAAAGGCCCATCTGCGGTACAACAATACTTAGTAAATGAAGTACAAGAAGTATATCGTTTACAAGGTGTGAAGATTAACGATAAGCACTTTGAAGTTGTTGTTAGACAAATGATGCGTAAGGTTAAGATCATAGATTCTGGCGATACAATTTTCTTAGAAAATCAATTAGTACACAAATCGGATTTCATTGAAGAAAATGATAAGATTTTCGGAATGAAAGTGGTTGAAGATGCTGGTGATTCTGAGAATTTAAAGTCAGGACAAATCGTAACTGTGCGCCAGTTAAGAGATGAGAACTCAATACTTAGAAGAGAAGATAGAAACCTTGTTACGGCAAGAGATGCTCAACCAGCAACTGCAACGCCAATATTACAGGGTATCACGAGAGCGTCATTACAGACTAAGTCGTTTATTTCGGCTGCATCGTTCCAGGAAACTACAAAAGTTCTTAACGAGGCTGCAGTAAATGGTAAGGTAGATACCCTTGAAGGACTTAAAGAAAATGTTATTGTAGGTCATAGAATTCCAGCTGGTACAGGTGTGAGAGACTATGATAATATTATTGTAGGTTCCAAAGAGGAGTTTGATGAAATGATGAAAGCTAAGGAAGAAATGAATTTTAATTAATTCTATCTTTTCTTAACAAGTTAAATAAATATAAAAGCCTTCATGTGATGAACTTGAAGGCTTTTTAATTAAATAATAATATAATGGCAGACGAAAAAACAAATCCAAAGAAAGGACAGATAAATATAGAGTTGGATGAAAAAGTAGCAGAAGGTATTTATTCTAATTTAGCAATTATCAATCATTCAGTTTCTGAATTTGTGGTTGATTTTGTAAGCATAATGCCAGGAACACCAAAGAGTAAAGTTAAATCACGGATCATACTTACTCCGCAACACGCAAAACGATTACTGAAAGCATTGGGAGATAATGTGTTTAGATTTGAAAAGGCACATGGTGAAATCAAAGATTACGAACAACCACCAATCCCATTAAATTTTGGGCCTACTGGTCAAGCATAGGAGTGAATAAAGTGGTTGTGAGACATATTTATATGGAACAACCACCAATTCCATTAAACTTTGGGCCTATTGGTCAGGCATAAAGAAAAAGTGCCCTTAGATCAAATGATCTATAGGCACTTTTTTTAAGCGGTTCAATATCTAATTTCAAATTATGCAACATCTTTGCGTTTTAAGTGATATTTTAAGGCTCCGGATGGACACTTATTAATCTGACTAATAATTTTATCAGTCTTTGCGCCATCTAAATCAATCCATGGAATAACAGAATTCCTAAATACTTCTGAAAGTTGTTTTGCGCAAATTCCAGCGTTTGTGCAACAACGTGGTTGGTAGGTCACAGTAATCTCATCGTTACTGAAAACGTTTGCGTTAATATCCATAATAAGTAGATTCGTTTGGGTTAATCTTCATTATAGATGAAATATCTATACTGAAAATTAAGTAAAATATCGTTAAAAAACAAAAAAAACCGACAAAACGCATTAATGAAATGGTGTTTTCTAGGAACTATATCGTGATTTATTCAAATTCGGAGGTCATGTGAAACGTTATATTGGGGTATTTTTGCTGTGTCATCTGAAGAGAAAATATAGAATCTGCCAGAAATACTAATTGATTTTGTTTATCTCTGGCTAAATAACGTTGTTTTACTCTGAGAAATTCTTTAAAATCTTCGCTCTTTTCATTCGCAGTTTGAACCCAGCATGCTTTATGTACATTGAGATTCTCATAAGTACATTTAGCTCCGTATTCGTGCTCTAGTCTATATTGAATAACTTCATATTGCAAGGCACCAACAGTCCCAATTACTTTTCTTCCATTAAAATCCAAGGTAAATAACTGAGCTACTCCTTCATCCATAAGCTGATCAATGCCTTTATATAATTGTTTCGCCTTCATTGGGTCTGCATTATTAATATATCTAAAATGCTCAGGTGAAAAGCTTGGAATTCCTTTATAATTAATAATCTCTCCTTCGGTTAATGTGTCACCAATTTTAAAGTTACCCGTATCTTGTAAACCTACAATATCACCTGGGTAAGAGATATCAACAATTTGTTTCTTTTCGGCAAAAAACGCATTAGGGCTTGAGAATTTTAGTTTTTTATTATGGCGTACATGCAAGTAGGGTGTATTTCTTTTAAACTCACCAGAGACAACTTTTATAAAGGCTAATCGGTTCCGATGATTAGGATCCATGTTTGCATGAATCTTGAACACAAATCCAGTGAATTTATCTTCATCAGGCTTAACTAATCGCTCTTCGCTTTGCTTTGCTCTTGGTTTTGGAGCGATCTCAATAAAACAATCTAGTAATTCTCTTACACCAAAATTATTTAATGCAGAGCCAAAAAATACCGGTTGTAAATCTCCTTCCAAATAAGAGCGTTTATCAAATTCAGGATAGATACCATCAACAAGTTCTATTTCGTCTCTTAGGGTTTGAGCAGCCGTTGCACCAACTAAACCATCAAGCTCTTTAGAGTTTAAATCTGTAATTTCAATAGTGTCATTGATATGTTGTTTACTATCTCCTTTAAATAAATTGATATTTTTCTCCCAGAGATTATAAATTCCCTTAAAATCATATCCCATACCAATAGGAAAACTCATTGGGGTAACTTTTAAACCCAATTTTTGCTCAACTTCATCCAAAAGATCGAAGGCGTCTTTTCCTTCGCGATCTAGTTTGTTTATAAAAACAATCATTGGAATATTGCGCATACGACACACTTCAACAAGTTTTTCAGTTTGTTCCTCAACACCTTTAGCAACATCGATAACTACAATTACACTATCAACCGCAGTAAGAGTTCTAAAAGTATCTTCGGCAAAATCTTTATGGCCTGGCGTATCTAAAATATTAATTTTAATATCCTTATACTCAAATGCTAGTACGGAAGTTGCCACAGAAATACCACGTTGGCGTTCAATCTCCATAAAATCACTTGTTGCACCTTTCTTTATCTTATTACTTTTTACAGCTCCTGCCTCTTGAATTGCCCCACCGAATAACAGCAACTTTTCAGTCAAAGTTGTTTTTCCTGCGTCAGGATGTGAAATAATACCGAATGTTCTTCTTCTTTCAATTTCAGATTTAAAACTCATTGATTCTATAAATAAATTGAGGCAGCAAAATTAATATAATCCCATAGTTATTATTAGTTTTTACCGATATTTTATAATTAGCAATTGATAATTGGTTTTTTTGTTTCAACCTTTTTTTTGTAGGCTCATCGAATATTTTAGTTTTTTAAGGTTAGATTATATTATTTTTCACGTGTTAAAAGGAACATTTTTAACGTAATATAAGTACACTGCCCTCAAATTACTTAACCTATATGCCCCAGAGACGATTAGTAGCAAATCTTCAAAGGCCAGTATTTGGTATCAAATGTAATTTCGTGACTTATTTTTTAAAAAGTGTCTATTGAATAATAGATGAGCTAAACTATTTAATAGAAACATTCTTATATAGTTGTTTGTATTATTGCAGTTTATCGAATATATTTGCGTTTAATCGATAAAATGTTTTGTCGATCAACGCTCAATTAAAGGATTATATATCAATTAGATAGTATTATGGAAAACTCTACACGTTTCTCAATTAAAAAAATAGTCTTTGTTGCCTTATTCATTGTTGGTATGGCTTCATTATCTGAACTTCATGCCCAATGTGCGATTTCAGATATTTCATCGTCTAACGAATCGGTTTGTAACGACAACGGTACACCTTCAAATATTTTAGATGATACCTTTACTGCAGATATTTCAGTCACATTCTCAGATGCTCCTTTAATTGGAACATTAGACCTTTCTGGAGATGGTATTGCTTCTATATCGGTTGTAGGACTTGTATCGCCGCATACATTTATAGGTGTTTCACTTCCCGCAAATGGTAATGCGATAAGTTTAACCGCAACTTTTTCAGATGAACCGGCTTGTACTTCCACAGATAACTCTGTTGTTATTTCTCCATTTGAATGCAGTGATGATGCTTGTCTAGATGTTATACCACCAGGTAGTCCAACAGCAGCTTTGAATTCCGCTGATATTTCATTTAATATTACTGGTTCAGGAGGCGCATCAGGTGCAATTTTAAACTCTATTAGTGTTGCTGGTGAACCAAATGCATTCACTGAGTTTTACTTGCCAACTTCAGTAGATTATCAATTTACAAATCCAGATGGTGCTAATCAGTATATAAGGGATGTGTTGGGAATTGGTGCAGATATCGATGATGGTACAACTGTATTTAACCCTGCTCTTTTAGAGACTTTCAGGGATCGAGATTTAACACATTATTTATCTGGTGATAATGCAATATTAAATACTGATTATGTTGATATTTTTTATGATGCACCGATAAGTGCAGCTGGTAATAGATATGTTGTACTTACCGAACGTAATGGGAATAATCGAATGGCAATACAAGCACTCGACGCTTCTGGAAGTTTGATTGGAACACAAGTTATTGCAGAAACATCACCAGGAATTAATACATATTTTACAACAGGTATTCCTACCGATTTTGGTCAGGATATATTTGTAAGTATTTTTCCCTTGACGAGTTTGATATCCTCTGGTCAGGATATTAATGGTCTACGTTTAATCCAAATTGGTGCAACTAGCAGTCCCACAGGAAGTGACGGTGGAGATGGAAAGGCGTTTATACTATACGACTCTTCAGCATTAACTCCAGCTCCGACAATCGAATTAACCACAAACGGAGTTCAACCTACATGTCCATCTAATGAAGGATCAATAACAATTGATGCAACTGATAACGGAGGTGGTACTCTTGAATTTAGTGTGAATGGGTCAATTGGACCATGGCAAGCATCAAATATATTTAATAATTTACCACCAGGGACATATACTCCTGCGGTGAGATATCAATCCACACCAACTTGTATTTCAATATCTACTAATTCAATTGATTTAAATGATGCATGTTGTAATCCAATTTTTAGTATAAGTGCAAATAACGCGACTTCCTGTAACAACAATGGTACAGATTCAATTACAACGGATGACTTTTTTACAGCAGATATTACTGTAACATTTGGTAGCGCTCCTAGCTCAGGAACGCTTGACCTATCAGGTGATGGAACAGCTTCTGTTTCGGCGATTGGATTAACGTCACCTTACACATTCAATTCAGTAGTTTTGCCAGCGGATGGGGATTCTATAGATTTAACGGCTTCTTTTTCAAGTGCTGATAGCTTTTGTGATTTAAATAATCCGAATGTGTTAAGTGCACCAAATGAATGTAGTGATGATTCTTGCCCGGATATTATACCACCAGGTAATCCAACAGCAGCTTTGAATTCCGCTGATATTTCATTTAAT
>NZ_JABSST010000005.1 GCF_013213975.1 Winogradskyella sp. | reverse complement strand
GAATGGCAACTGTCTAATAACATTAATAATTGCCCTTCACTACCTAATGTATTTCTAAACGTTGCAATTATGTTACCTAACTCATCATCTCTAATGTGGTTTTGACCTTCGTATTTGTTTGGAATAAAGCGCACCAAAGCATCGTAAGGTACAATGGATTCGTCCTTATCATCAATTTCTTCACCATTGTCATCAAAAATTTGTTGTCAATGACCGGAATAGTGGATAACCACAATATCTCCAGGTTTTATTTTAGCTTGAAGAGCTTTAATAGCATCTAGGATTCCTGTTCTAGTAGCCATTTCATTTTTGAGTACTACTATATTCTCTTCCTTAAAGGCTTGATGTAATAAGGTGTTTTTTATTAATGGCACATCATTAGCCGAACTTATGGTTGACCAGCCCGTTTTTGGCAAATAATCACCAACCGCAATGATAAGGGCATGTTTTTCTGCTATTGCCTGTAAGCTGAATGCTAATGCAAGGATGAGTAAACTAATTTTTTTCATCATTTTAGATTTAATTTTAAGTTTTAATTTAAGTCAAATAGACTAAATGAGATACCAAAGTAATATCCAAAATCGTAGACATTTTTGGTGAAATTATCTACACTGGTAAAGTTAGTCGTATCTCCAATTTCTAATCCATTGGTAAGACGCTTTACAGGTCCATAAGCAATACCGCCCGAAAGTGCTAGTCTACTTTTACTACCGAAGAATAGGGATGGACCTAATAAGAAATTAACACCAGAGATACTGTTGTTTCCAGAGATAGGTATAGATAGTCCAAAGCTTCCGCCGATATTAAAGTTATCCCCCATATATGGGTAAAAGTTAATCATGGTGCTGAGGTTAGGTGTAAAAAAGTCATTATTATCTGCACCAATAACACCAGATTCGTCGATGAAATAATCCTTAGAATTATTGCCAAAATTGTTTAAGGTCATGGCAACACTTGTATTTATTTTGAAACCACCTTTAGAGAACATTTTAATGTTTCTCGTTTTAAGGGTTGTTGAGGTGTCGTCATTATCAATGTCATTAGAAAAATCACTTTGTACAAACTTGAGTTCTATGTTTACCTTATCGGCAGCTAGTTCGTAATCGTAGGTTTGCTCAAAGTTAGAGGCTTCTAAAATGGTGTAAAGCGAACGTAATTCATCTAAATTTTGAAGACTCTTTCCTGTAGAATTATTGAGATTTGTCATCAAACGTTGTAAGTCAGCCAAGGCAATATTTCGTGACACTAATTCACCTCTAGAAACCACTCCATCTTCTGAATCTCTCGAATTTTCAATCTCTTGCGACATAACGTTAATATTACTTTCAAGTCGCGATTTACTGTCCTTAATTGATTTTTCAACTTTTGCTAAGTACATGAAAAAATTGTCTTGGGCACTTGGGAGCCGCGCATCTAATTCTGCATCTGCGGTTTTAATTAGGTTCTCAATAATGGTTTTCTTGTTTAAATTTGGGTTTAAAAGGTTTGAAATTAAAGTTGATTTTAAGGCGGCTACATTAGTGATTTGATTGTTTAAATCATCTACACTGCCTCTGGCAGAGGTACTTCCCCTCGAACCTCTCTCAGATTTAAACATATTTGAGTCTGGAAGATTAGATGTGTTTAAATCCATGTTGCTACCAGTAAATGAATTGATACTTCCTAGCAGAGAACTAAAATTAAAACCTTGTCCAGTACTTATGAGATCTTCTTCTTTAACATCGGTTTGTACTTGTACAGCAAATGGATTAACGTTAGATAATTTTAACTCTATAAGACTATTTCGTTTAATTTGGGGTTTATCTAAGGTATCGATAACCTTATTGTTTTTATCTACATGGAGGTAGTTGATTTTATCTGTTGCATAGTCATACGTAATTCTATAACGCTCTTGAGCAAGTGATAAACTAGAGGTGAGCAGTAAGGTTAGTATACTGATTGTTTTAATGTACTTCATTTTCATAATAACTGATTTTGTGTATTTTTTTTACTGTGTTACTTTCCAGTAAAAAATATTGTCTTTTAGTTCAATTAAGGATAAACGCTTTCTGTCCAGAGCACGCTGTCCGGATTTTATAATATCAAATATGTCTGAAATTATAGAATTTGTATCTGCAAAGTAAGAATGGCTTAAAAAACTCGTGTCAATGCCTGAGGCATCAATAGTTTCAATGCCTTCTACAATGACCATTTTTTCGCCAGCATCCCCAGCTCTTGGATTACCATGCAAAAGCTTTGAAGCTTTTAAGGCCATATCATCTGCGGAAACATATAGTGTAATTGGCTTTTTTGTTTCAGAAACCATTTGAGGTGCTATCTCATTTTTAAAAACGTCAGCATCAATATCTGGTGCAGCGAGAATGATTTCTTTAATTTTAGACTTCAGCTCTGGATGCTCTTTCATAACCGCAACAATGGCTCTCGTTAGTCCTCTATTACCCATACTGTGAGCTACAAGATAGATGTCTTCTGCTTTAGATTTAGAGAGATAATCCTCTAAAAAGCGTTGCATATTTGATTGTGACCAAGCTATGTTTTCTTCATCTTTACCATATCTAAACGTTGAAGCTTGCGATGGCCAGCTGTAAAACACTGGTTTGCCTTCAAATTTTAAATCATAAGATATTTGAGCAGTGCGTTTGGCAGCTTCACTGAAGGATGTGTTGTAACCATGTACAAATAAAAAGGTACTCTTTTTCTCTGACTCTTGAATATCCTTTGATAGTTTATCGAAAAAATTATTTTTATCTAGTAATGAGATCTCTTGAAGCATCATATGCTTTTTAGGATCTTCTGAAAATTCGAACTTCCACACTTTAGGACTTTCAATTTCACCTACTCTGTGGTCGTGAGGTATGCTCACTACTACAATTCCATATTTTAATGAGGATCGTTTAGTGCCAAATGCATCATTAAGGTTGCCTGATTTCGTATGATTTCTATCAGTTCCAAAGTACACCGGTAAGGTTACATAATCAGGAGAAGTAGATGAGCCTCTGTCTTTTTGATTAGGATCTATATAGTTTAAACATATTAAGTAGTGCTGTTCTATGAACTCATTATTGACATAATATGATAACCTCAATTTAAAATTACCATAAGTTTTATAACTGTCATTTGATAGCAGCCAGAATTTAAAATCGAATTGGTTAAACCTATCAACGGAGTAGAATTCTTTGTTTTTGTAGTTTGCTTCAGTCTGAATTTTTAGATTAAAAATTGTAATAGAATTATCCAGTAATTGTAATTTAAATCGAGAATAATCACTTCTATTGGTAAGGCATGAATCTGAGATGGTAATGGCATCATCAAGAAGCTTGATGTATTCATTGTTTTGGGCCTTTACAGATGCAGAGAATAGAATAACAACTATCGCAATAATGTTATTGCGTAAGGCTTTTCTATTTAACATTGCATAAATATTTGACATAAAATACATTTGAGTAATAATTTTAGTCATTAATATCTAACTTTTTCTAACTTTTCTTAAGTACTTCGCTAATGACTTATACCCAGCCTTTTTTGCTATTTTCTCAGGTCTCATCTTGTCTTTGTTTTTTGATTTAGTACTGACATTGTTTTTAATCAGTAGTTTTGCCAAATTCATGTTTCCAGTTTTTGCTGCCAGATGCAAAAGATTATCATTATCGGAAGTTTTTATATCTACATCAGCACCATAAGAAATGAGTGTTTCTACAATGTCAATTTGTTCTTCTTTTACAGCAATCTGAAGTGCGCTGAGCATCCCAGGAGCAGATGCATCAGGTGAGATGCCTGTATTGAGATATGTTTCTAAAGATTCGGTTGTCTCATTGCGTATGGCCGCATCAAGTAAGACTCTAACTTGCTTATTTGTAAGTGTTTTAACGTCGGCCCCAAAGGCTATTAATAATTCTGCTACAGCAATGTTCTTATCATCTAGTGCATTTTGAAGGGCGGTATATCCTGTAGTTATACCTGCATCAGCAAGCAGATCGTTATTTAATAGTAATTCTAAAAGTTCTAAATTGTTTTTGCTTATAGCAATATCAATTAGAGCTCTTGCATAATCATCAGATAAATTTTCTGCAGAATACTTTAAAATCTTTTCTAAGGCCTGAATGTTATTACTTTCTAATGCAAGGTTTTCAAATCTTCCTCTAGCTGTGGTATAGGTGTGGTTAAAAATCCAACTATAGATTTCCCAAGATTCAAAGCGTTCTATTAAGTTATTTACTATAGCATACGCTATGTTGGAGTAGATAGCATTTAAAAGGACTTCAGTAGGTAAGGTATTGATTTTGTGAGCCTGACAACCTGCTGTATATTTGACGTCATCCCACTGCACGGTTTTAACACAATTACAGGTAGAATCATATTTATAATCGCCAGTATATCTGCCTTCGTTATAAGTAACAGCACCTCGCACAAGAATTCCTTCGATAAAACCGTTTTTATCAAATACAGGTCCGCCAGAGTTACCGGGAAATGCATCGATATCAGATTTAAACCAATACTCTGGGCTAGTATCAACAACCATAGCATTTGTAGAAAATTTAAGAGGAAGCCCGGTTGGTGTTCCTATTGTATAAATTGGGCCATTTTCTAATACAGTGCCACTGGTTCTAAATCTGTAAGGTGTTCTTTCTGAAGCCCTTTTAAGTTTTAGTACAGCATAGTCTTCTGAAGTTTCATCATCGAATTTCGAGGCTAGAATTTCTTCAACTTCATAAATATTTTCGTTTTTAAAATTTAGGCGTTTACCATCTATAAAATTAGACTCACTTGTATAATCAAATATCCAAACGACATTATTTGCTTCTTCCATAGAGTTAATACAGTGGCCTGCTGTAACTAGAATGTCAGGCGCAATTAAAAAACCAGTGCAACTTGCAACTGTAGGCTGGTCTAAAAATTTGACATTATTATCAAAGTTATCTGTGTTAAATTGAAAAGATAACCGATCTCTTAATGACCAAGAATAGAAGTCGTCATCGTAAGCATTACTTTTTGTGACCATTGCTGCTGTGGCTCGCGCAAATTGTTTAAAGCCTTCGGCATCTTTAATTTCTTTTCGATCGTCTTTACCAAAGACTCCTCTTGAGGGTTCTGAACCGGGTTCATTAAAAGGGTATTCAATAATTTTTTGATCTTGTGCATTTGCTGTTAATAGAGAAGTCGAAACTAGTAATAGTGTTAGGAAATATTTCATGATTATTTGGAATTAATAGCATGTTAAAGTTATCTATTTTTATCTTTTGAACAAATTATGTGCCAAATACCTAGAATTTGTTTAGACTATAATATTTTACTGAAGTGATAATGAGATAACGACGATTTCTGATTCCTTGCGCTATTTCGTAAATTATATTAGTTTATAATTGTAAGAGTTCTTGCATTTAGGCTTATGATTTTGCTAAATTTTTATACCACAACTTTGACATACCGAGTGATCATAAAAAGATAGTTTTAGGGTTAATGAAATTAAGTTTCTCAGCGCTATCGTTGTATTAGTGACAATGATGATAAAATGCTTTCTCCCTCGGAATTACCTTTAAACCTTAACGGATCAGAATCCTTAGGTTCAAATTGTGTATGTAAGGTTTCGATAATTGTGAACGGACAATGCTCCAGTACCGATATCTTTTCTGGTGTTGTTTTTCTTCAGTTTTTTGAAGTAAGTACCTTATTATTTAATCCAGCAACGGATGAATTTGGTGCAAATAATGAAAACGTCCAGTAGCGCGTTTGGTTTGGAACACCAGAAAGGCTTTAGACTCCAAACTTTATTTTCTGAGATGACCTGCTGGATGGACACAGCGAGGTTGGACTGTTAGGAATTCTCGACCTTTAAGCACAAGAACTTTTACCGCTTAAACGATAGATTAAATTGATTTTTTAAAAGGCCTAGATTTGGCAGTCTTGTTTAATTTAATGCCTTTTTAGTAACGTATGTGCGCCAAGCAATAATAGCGAGTTGGATCTTAGTAGCTTTACTAAGATCTAACTGCCTTTTAGAATAACTTGGAAGAATAATCTTATTAAGTTTTGCAATAGCCTTAAAAATAGATGTTTTCATTGGTGTATAAAAGCAAAAGTTGCGGTTGTCTTGTGCTCATTTTTGCGTGATTAGTGCAAAAATAGTAAAACTTATTCTAGAACTAAGTTTTACTTTATAATTGGTTACATTGATTGACCTTCCTTTGATTGATTAGTTCGTTTTGATTGATTGGTTCGTTTTGATTGATTGGTTCGTTTTGATTGATTTTTTAGTGATTTTAAATTTAGAAAATTGAAAAAATAATATCAATAATTAGTTTAGCTAAAGTCATCATATTTTTTTGGTTTAGAGGTTAATAAATTGTTTTACTTTCTTGATTGAGTTTTCAATATATAATGGTAACAAATGTTCTTCCAAACATTTTAATGAAAATTGGTGAAATTGAATTTAAATATATAAGTAAAAAAATGAAAAGGGTTACTAATTAATGCTACTTGTCTTCATTTAAAATAATAAATGTAAGCTTAAATAGTGTTAAGTGTTATAATATAAAACAATTGTAGGGTGTTTTTAGGTCTGATTTTAAAATCGTAGAGGAATTTGATCTTTAAAATCCCGATATTTTGAGTTTTCATCTTTTCAGCTCATCAATAGTATGATCAAAATCAGAGTTTATTTTGAGGTGAATTAGTGTAATTATATCAACTAGTTTTTTGACTCAATTGCTGAATTTAAACCTATCTTTGCCTAAATTTTAGATATGAAACGATTTTTACCACTAAGTTTAATCCTTCTTATTAATTTAACTTGGTCTCAAGTTTTGGTGATAAATGAGTTAGATCCAGATTCACCAAGCATCGATACGGAAGAATTTATTGAATTAAAGTCTGTGACACCTAATTTTTCAACAGATGGATATATTCTAGTGTTTTTTAATGGATCAACTAATGGAGGCGATTCGAGTTACATGGTAATTGACTTGGATGGTTATGCAACAGATAATAATGGTTTGCTTGTTGTTGGGAGCTCTGGGGTATCCCCTTTTCCACAGTTTTTAATTTCAGATAATGTAATTCAGAACGGGGCAGATGCTGTTGGAATCTATCAAGCAACTGTTGCTGACTTCCCAGAAGGAACCTTAGCTACTCAAGATAATCTTATTGATGCGATAGTTTATGGTACCAATGATTCAGAAGATACCGTTCTATTAAGTTTGATGGGGGAGACGGTCCAATATAACGATAATGGTACAAACGCTAATGCAAGATCAATTCAGCGTTTCGTTGATGGTATGGGGTTAGAATCATACACAACTGCATCCCCAACTCCAAGACGTGAAAATGATGGTTCTGGAAATGCTATAAATCCAATTTCAATTTCTACGTCTCAAACTCAATATGATGAGGGTTCAAGTTTTAATATTATGTTTTTAGCCGAATCTAATGTGACTTCAGACTTGAATTTTACGATAAGTTTGGATAATTTTGGCTTTAATACTTCCGATTATACAGGTAATATTAATCTTATAATGCCGAGTGGTGCAAATTCAACAAGCACTACTATTACCCTAATCGATGATCCAGACGATGAAGGTGACGAGGTTGTTAAAATTCGATTTACAGATTTGGTTGAGCCGATCGTGCCTTCAAATAATTTTGTTGAAGTTAGAGTAGTAGATAATGATTTCACAACGGCTGCATGGGGAACCCCATTAAATCCTACAACTGGGATTGTGCAAAGTACACAGCCGCAAGGCTATTACGATAGCTTAGATGGATTATCTGATCTTGCCCTTAGACAGGCGATACAAGATATTATTGCTGATCCAAATAATGTCAGAGCACAGACTTATGCAGATGTAATTAATATTTTAAAGGAGGCGGATCAAAATCCAGAAAATAGTAATCAGGTGTGGTTATTATATACAGAGGAAGGTCGAGCAAAATTAGACCTGCAAACTGGGAGTAGTAATACAGGGAAGTGGAATCGTGAGCATACCTTTCCGAGGTCCAGAGGTGGCTTTGATGATATAGAAGAAGATCAAATTGCCGATGGAATAGACGTGTTTTGGACTACCGAAGCAGATTCTTTACGTCATGGTAATTCAGATGCACATGCGCTTAGAGCAGCTGATGCTTCCGAAAACAGCGCTAGAGGAAACCAACATTATGGGCAATATACTGGACCAACTGGTACTTTAGGTAGTTTTAGAGGAGATGTGGCGCGCAGTGTCCTATACATGGAAATTAGATACAATGGACTCGAAGTTGTTAATGGGTTTCCTAGTACAGCGGGTCAGTTAGGAGATTTGGTAACTTTACTTGATTGGCATAGAAATGATCCACCAGATGATTTTGAAATGCATCGTAATAATACTGTTTATAATTGGCAGAGAAATCGAAATCCTTTTATAGATCAACCGCTTTTAGTGGAGTACATTTGGGGTAATAATGTTGGTGATGTTTGGAATCAATCCCTTGGTTTCAATGATAGTGAATTACAGAATGTATTTGTGTATCCAAATCCTTCTGATGGAAGATTTTATGTAAAGACTTCTAAGCTAGTTGACATTGAACTTCTTTCTCTTGAAGGTAAAGCTTTAAAACGTTACAGTAATGTAGAAACTTACATTGATATAGAATTGGCTTCTGGTTTGTACCTGCTTAAGATTACTCAGGAAAATTCAGTGACGTTTCGAAAAATTATCATCAATTAGATATGAATGAAATAAAAAATATTAAAAGCCAAACTTATTTTAAGTTTGGCTTTTTCGTTTTGATTGATGAAAGACGTCTAGTTTTTTTTAGTCTTTATGATCACAACACCGTTTTTGCCTTTATCGCCGTATTTTTCCGCGGCACTCTCATCTTTTAGAATAGTAACTGATTCAATATTTTTTGGGTTAATATCCTGGATTTTGTTAGGGTCTATTTCTTTGCCATCTACAATAAATAACGGTTTTTTATCTGAACCCTCAGAAATAAAAATATTGTTATTATTTTCATTTTGAATGGCCATGATATCTTTCTTATCACCATCTTTGCTTTTCCAAGTATTATAACCTTTAATCATTACGTTATTATCTTCTGATGTATCGATATTAGTACGTTTACCATTAACGATAATTACTTTGCTATCATTGTCTTTATCTTCTTCAATAGTAATCTCAACCCTTTCTTCATCACCAGAAATAACTTCCATATATTTAGAACTCTTAACCATTGTTGTTTTTTCTTTATCGGCATGGCCTTTAACAATGATTTTTGTTTTTTCATCTTCATTTTTATCGTCGTCCTGTTCTTCGGTAATAACGATAATATTATTTCCGTTCAATGATTTTTGAAATTTATATTTAGTTCCGTCTCCTTCATCAGATTCAAAAACATATACATGTTCTGCATGGTTATTATCGCTGGTTCCTATAACAATTAAATCTTTCTCTTCGTCGTAAATAATTTTAATAACATTTATGGCTACATCAGAATTAACATTATAACTTGCATTAGAATTACTTGATTTTGCATTTATTTTAATAGCGGTAATTTCTCTTTCACTATTTCGTTTTACGCCTTTAACTTTTAAAGTTATACCTTCTTTTTTTAGGTCGGACTTAATTTTGTCGAGTTCGGCATCACTCGTATTTTTTTCTATTACAGTAATGTGAAATTTTTGGTTAGATATTGGAAAAACAATCTTAGATTCAGCTATAAGAGCAGAATTAGCTTTTAATTTTGTTTTTGTAGTCTTTGCTTTGTTTTTTGTCTTTTCCTTATTTTCAATGACATTGTAAAAGTGATTGAGCTGCGCTGATGCTTCAATTTGAGGTGTGTCAATTAAACGTTCAGTCTTTTCTTTTTCAATGAAAATGGTTTTGGTGTTAAAACTCATCAGAAAAAGGCTCAGAGTGGGAATTAATAATCCAAATTTCCAGAGTTTGATTTTACTTGATTTTGATTTGTGTAACATAATTATTCTTTTTTTGATTTGTGAATTGTAGAAGTTGTTTGTGATTATAAATTTATGATTTGGAACACTAGATTTCAATAATAATAGTTGATAGCTCTTTTCGCATTTTGCAATTTCTTGAGCTTTCTTATCGGCAATAAACTCTAGGTTCTGTTCAATTTCTTTTTTATAGAGCCAGGTGAGTGGATTAAACCAAAATATGACACATGCTATTTGTGCTAGGATAATATCTAAAGAGTGCCAATCCTTTGCATGCGCTTTTTCGTGATGTAAGATATCTTGAAGCTCATTTCTACCATATTTTTTTGGGTTGAAAATTATCCAATTAAAGAATGAGAAAGGAGAGATGTCCTTTTCTGTTTCTATAAAAATATATTTTCCATTTCTATAGTACTTATGCTGTTTGAATAAAAGTGATAATGAAGTCAATTCAATGATGAGCTTACCTAAAAATAGAGTTAAACCAAAACCATAGATAAGGTAGAGCCATTGCTCCCCGTTTATAGTGCTACCAGCATCTTTAGATGCAACTTCAAAACCATTGACTTCAGTATTAATAGTCTCAATAACTGTTGGATTATGTTCAACATAAACAGGAATTACAATCAACGGTATACAAATGGCAGAAAGCATTCCAATAAGTAAGAACACGCGATTCGCTTGGAAAAATGTCTCCCGCTGTAGAAATAATTTATACAAAAAATAGAATAAGCATAGTACGGCAGATGCCTTTAATAGGTATTCCATGATTATTTGTTTTTTTCTATTAAAGCAATTATTTCTTTTAATTCATCTACACTAATTTTTTCTTCCTTCGCAAAAAAAGAAACGACATTCTTATAGGAGTTGTTAAAGTAATTTTCTATTGCAGTGTTCATGAATTTCTTCTTGTAATCCTCTTTAGTTACAATAGGGAAGTATTGATGTGTTTTGCCATAGGCATTATAGCCGACATAGCCTTTGTCCTCTAAGTTTCTTATTATAGTGGACAGGGTGTTGTAATGCGGTTTGTCATTTTTGACTTCTGCTAAAACATCTTTTACAAAAGCTTTTTGCAATCTCCATAAGATGTGCATGATTTCTTCTTCTTTATTGGTTAGTTTCTGCATAGTACTTCTTTTAATTTGTTTGTTTTCAAATATAACTATTTTTATAGTTATAAAACTAATTTAATAGTTATTTAACGAAATATTTAGTTTTACTTCGCTTTGAAAATGAAGTGTTATCTTCGCTCCTTAACATATTCCAAGTTTAATTTATAATAGTAAATGAGTGTAATTCTTGTTCTTGTTGGTCTAACACTTTTAGTTGTTGGTGGTGATTTTCTTGTTAGAGCTTCAGTTGGATTGTCTTTTAAATTAAAAATATCTAAGCTTGTAATAGGTATGACAGTAGTGTCCTTTGCGACATCGGCCCCAGAATTGCTTGTGAGTTTACAGGCCGCTTTTGATGGTATTACTGATATTGCTCTTGGTAATGTAATAGGTTCCAACATTGCCAATATAGGCTTGGTCTTGGGAATTACAGCTGTAATTTCACCTTTAGCAGTAGATAAGGATTTTTACAAGTACAATTGGCCAATGATGATGTTGGCTTCATTTGCACTCTATTATTTTTTAAAGAATGATGAATTTTTATCAGCAATAGAAGGTGTTATTTTATTTTCTTCCTTAGTGGTTTTCTTGTTTTTATTGATTAGAAGTTCAAGGAAGACCACTCAAGTAAATCTTGAAGAGGTTGATGATGCGTTAGCAGAAGTATCCAATTTTAAAATAGCAGCTTGGTTGCTAATTGGTGCAGCTGGTCTGTATTACGGATCTGAATGGTTAGTGGAAGGAGCCAAGCAATTAGCCATGGCAGTTGGTATTAGTGACTATGTCATTTCTGTGACAGTTATCGCTATTGGTACTAGTGTGCCTGAACTTGCAGCTTCAGTAATTGCTGCATTAAAGAAGGAAAAGGCTATTTCTTTGGGTAACCTTATTGGTTCGAATATTTTTAATATAACTTCTGTTTTAGGATTAACGGCTATTATAAAACCAATTGTTGTTAATCCAGAGACACCAGAAATTTTGTCAACTAATATTTTCTGGATGATCGCGTTCTCAGCTGTTCTTATCCCTTTAATGCTAATACCAAAGCAATTTATTATAGGTCGTTATAAAGGTATGTTACTATTTGGTGCCTACATGGTATTTATTTTTTTAGCACTTAGATAAAAAAAAAGCCTGCATAGAGCAGGCTTCTTAGCTTTATATTGTTATTGTTTAGGCGTCAGCACTTTTTACAGTTTTGATAATTCTTCCTGCAATTTTGTATGGATCACCATTAGAAGCAGGACGACGATCTTCTAACCATCCTTTCCAACCTTTCTCAACAGTGATAATCGGAATGCGGATTGAAGCACCTCTATCTGAAATTCCATAACTGAAGTCATCTATGGAAGCTGTTTCGTGATCTCCAGTTAAGCGTTGCTCGTTAAACTCACCATAAACTTCAATGTGTTCTTTAACAACAGGTCTAAAAGCCTCGCATATTTTTTCATAAGTTTCTTTACTTCCACAAGTTCTCAAAGTAGTATTAGAGAAATTGGCGTGCATACCAGAACCATTCCAGTCCATATCTTTCCCTAATGGTTTAGGGTGGTATTCTATATAGTAGCCGTATTGCTCAGTTAAACGATCAAGTAAATATCTAGCTACCCAAATTTCGTCCCCAGCTTTTTTAGCACCTTTCGCAAATAATTGAAACTCCCACTGTCCAGAGGCAACTTCTTGGTTAATACCTTCAAAGTTTAATCCAGCAGCAATACATAAATCTGCGTGCTCTTCAACTAAATCTCTACCATGAGTGTTTTTTCCTCCAACCGAACAATAGTACATGCCTTGAGGTGCAGGATAGCCGCCTATTGGAAAGCCAAGTGGTAATTGAGTTTGAGTGTCCATGATAAAATACTCTTGCTCAAACCCGAACCAAAAATCATTATCATCATCATCGATTGTTGCTCTTCCATTAGATTCATGAGGCGTACCATCTGCATTTAAAACCTCAGTCATTACCAAATAGCCGTTCTTTCTAGCTGGATCTGGATAAATAGCCACAGGCTTTAAAAGACAATCTGAAGAATCACCCGTAGCTTGTCTTGTTGAACTGCCATCAAAAGACCATATAGGGCAATCTTCTAATTTTCCACTAAAGTTTTCCTCTACTTTAGTCTTACTTCTCATGTTTTGAGTTGGCTTATATCCGTCAAGCCAAATGTACTCTAGTTTAGATTTACTCATCTCAATATTATTTTACAAATTGACAATGCAAATATTGTATTTTTTTCTAATCAGTCAAAAAAAATGGGGTATTTTAGGTGAAATGTTATTAATAATTGTTGATAACCCTATTTTTTAAGGGGTGTATTAATTTTACATTGATAAATTCTTATTTTTGCAGGAAATAATTACGAATATGTCAACTCTGAGATTTAATGCTGTAAAAGAATCATTAAAGCGTAGTCCCCTAAATATAGAAGAACCAAAAAGACGCTCTGAAGCTTTTGGCTCGAATGTATTTAATGAAGCCAGCATGAGGCAATACCTTACGAAGAGTGCGTTGGATGGTATCGTTGAATCTATAAATAAAGGAACAAAGATTGATCGGCTAATGGCCGATCATATTTCTGTGGGAATGAAAGAATGGGCTATATCCAAGGGTGCAACACATTACACGCATTGGTTTCAGCCATTAACTGGAGCAACTGCTGAAAAACATGATGCCTTTTTTGAAACTGTGGGTCATGGGCTTGCTATTGAAAAATTTGACGGTAGCCAATTGGTTCAACAAGAACCAGATGCATCAAGTTTTCCGCATGGCGGTATTCGAAACACCTTTGAGGCCAGGGGTTACACAGCATGGGATCCAACTTCGCCTGCCTTTATTTATGGTACTACGCTTTGTATACCAACTGTTTTTGTGTCCTACACAGGTGAGGCCCTAGATTATAAGACCCCATTATTGAGGGCTCTACAAGCTGTTGATTCTGCTGCTGCTGCCGTGTGTAAGTATTTTGATAAAAACGTACGAAAGGTTAGTGCATCACTTGGATGGGAACAAGAATATTTTCTTATTGATAATGGTTTGGCAACATCAAGACCAGATATAGTTTTAGCAGGCCGTACACTTTTAGGTCATTCACCCGCGAAAGGCCAACAATTAGATGATCATTATTTTGGAACTATCCCAACAAGAGCAATGGCTTACATGAGAGATTTGGAAAATGAATGTGTGTTGTTAGGGATTCCTGTTAAAACTAGGCATAATGAAGTTGCTCCAAATCAGTTTGAGTTAGCGCCTATTTTTGAAGAGGCTAATCTGGCTGTGGATCATAACTCCTTATTAATGGATGTTATGCAAAAAGTAGCGAAACGCCATCACTTTAAGGTATTATTACACGAAAAACCCTTTGCGGGAGTCAATGGATCTGGTAAGCATAATAATTGGAGTTTGCGCACCGATACAGGTGTTAACTTGTTATCTCCAGGTAAAACTCCAATGAGCAGTCTCCAGTTTCTTACTTTTTTTATAAATACCATTAAAGCTGTCGATGAATATGAAGAATTGTTACGCGCAGCTATAGCATCTGTAAGCAATGATCATAGATTAGGAGCAAATGAGGCGCCACCAGCAATTATTTCTGTGTTTATTGGCAATCAACTAACTAATGTTTTGAATGAGTTAGAAACAGTAACTAAAGGAAAATTATCTCCACAAGAAAAAACAGATTTAAAACTTAATGTGGTTGGTAAAATTCCAGAAATATTATTGGACAACACAGATAGAAATAGAACTTCTCCTTTTGCATTTACCGGAAACAAATTTGAGTTTAGAGCAGTAGGATCTAAAGCTAATTGTGCTAACCCTATGATAGTATTAAACTCTATAGTTGCAAAACAGTTAATTGCATTCAAATATGAAGTTGATGACCTTATTAATAATAAGGATATGAAAAAAGACGACGCTATATTTAATGTATTACGAGAATATATAAAAACGTCAAAAAGAATTTTATTTGAAGGTAACGGATATAGTGAAGCCTGGCAAAAAGAGGCTAAAAAAAGAGGTTTAAGTAATAATAAAACAACACCAGAAGCATTACAGGTAAAGATTTCTGATAAAACTGTTAAGTTATTTGAGTCTTTAGGAGTGTTAAATAAGGTAGAATCTGAAGCGAGATATGGTATTGAAATGGAAGAGTATATTCTGCATGTTCAGATAGAAAGTCGTGTGCTTGGTGATATAGCGCGAAATCATGTGGTTCCTACTGCAGTAAGATATCAAAATATTTTAATTGAAAATGTCACAGGATTAAAAACTATTTATGGTGATAAATTCAAAAAGCTAGCAACGGGTCAATTATCTCTTATTGAAGAAATTTCAAATCATATTGAAGCTATTAATTTTTTGGTGACGGAAATGACCGAAGCTCGTAAATCCTGCAATAAGTATGTCGATCTTTATAAAAAAGCAACAGGATATTGTAATAAGGTTAAACCTATTTTTGAGAAAATTAGATACCATTGTGATAAACTTGAATTGATGATCGATGACGAATTGTGGCCATTAACGAAATATAGAGAACTATTATTTACTAAATAAATAACTTATTTACTAAATAAATAACTGTATTCTATGAAACACATAAAATTCCGATTAACATCAGGATGGCTTTATTGAAATGTAAGTATTGATACGTAGTTTTTTAAGTCCTTCATGTCGCATTTATGTAATTCGTCGATTTCAATTTACTAGTCATCGAAAAGGTATAGTAATGATGTTAAAAAACTACTTTGAGTCATTTAACCACGAAGATTTATTAGTATTTTTGAGATGCTATTAATCAATATTTTGTTAAAATGAAGAAGTTACTATTAAGTGTAGCTATTCTCGTGGGAGCAACTTTAATTTTGTCTCAAGACAAGTCAGAAAACATGAACGATGTTGTGAATGACGAAGTTGTTAATATTCAGCCTGAGCTACAAACAGAATCTTAAAAAGATTAAGTGATATTGGTGAGTAACTTACACCAAAAGAAAAGGATAAATCTATTTCTATAGATTTATCCTTTTCTATTATTGATAATCTTTAATAATTTTATGTTTTGTAGATTATTTTAATATATTGCGGCGCTCCTCAATCATAATTAAATCAACCTATTTTGTAATTAAGGTATTTATGTTGATTAAATTGAAGTCCGTTTTACTATTGTTAGCCATATCATCTATTGGCTTATCCAATCTAAGTGCTCAAAAAGATGTAGAATCTAATCAAGATAATAAAAGACTATATAAGAAATTAGGATTTTATGATATCCGAGGCACTAATTCTGTTGATATTGCTGCTGGTTCAACCTTGATCACAGGCGATTTTCCAGAGCCAGAATTTAAAGTTTATTTTCGTTTAGGATATAAAAGATTCATTACAGAACATCTTGGGGTAAGTATTGCCTTTAATAAATATAACCTTGCTTTTAATGAAACTTTTAATGAAGGATTTGTTTCTTTTGATTTTAATTTAGAGTATTTGATGGCCCCGTTTAGTAATATATCTCCTTATGCTTACGGTGGTTATAGTTATAACGCATCTTCTGACTTTCAAACCACAGGTCCAAAAGTTCAAGGAGGATTAGGAGTTGAGTTCATTGTTTTTAAAAAAGTTGGTCTTGAGATATTCGGAGAATACAATTATGTGTTTTCAAAAAAAACAAGCCCCATTATTCAAGAAGAAAATAGTATAAGTTTTTTAAGGCTTGGTTTAGGTCTAAACCTCTATTTTGGTGGTCAAAAAACAAAAGAGAGGCTTTTAGAAGAGGTAGACACCGTAATTCAATCAAATATTATTAAATAATAATTAGCAATTCTTACTTTTGTGTTACTTAATTAAAATACTTCAATGAGTAATTCAGTGAGCAAAAGGTATTCGCAAAGGGGTGTTTCAGCTTCTAAGGAAGATGTCCATAATGCTATTCAAAATATTGACAAAGGTTTATTCCCTAATGCCTTTTGTAAAATCGTTCCAGATTATTTAACTAACGATGATGACTATTGTCTGATAATGCATGCGGATGGTGCTGGAACAAAATCATCTTTAGCCTATATGTATTGGAAAGAAACAGGTGATATTTCTGTATGGAAAGGAATAGCACAAGATGCCTTAATTATGAATATAGATGATCTTCTTTGTGTTGGGGCGACAGACAATATTATGTTATCTTCAACCATAGGAAGAAATAAAAACCTTATTCCAGGCGAAGTTATTTCTGCAATAATAAATGGTACCGAGGAACTAATTAGTGATTTAAATTCGTTTGGAGTAGCAATACATTCTACGGGTGGTGAGACAGCAGATGTGGGTGATTTAGTGCGAACTATTATAGTAGATTCTACGGTAACAGCAAGAATGAAGCGATCTGATGTAATTGATAATGCTAATATCAAAGAAGGAGATGTTATCGTTGGACTAGAATCTTTTGGTAAAGCTTCATATGAGACTGAATACAATGGTGGAATGGGTAGTAATGGATTAACTTCTGCGAGACATGATGTCTTTTCTAAGTATTTAGCAGATAAGTACCCAGAAAGTTATGATGCAGCAGTCCCTGAAGAATTAGTTTATTCGGGGCAAACTAAATTAACAGATTCTGTTAAAGATGTACCAATCGATGCGGGGAAACTAGTTTTATCACCAACACGAACATATGCTCCTATTATAAAAGCCATATTAGAAAAATATAAAAGCGATGCAGTTCATGGTATCGTGCATTGCAGTGGTGGTGCTCAGACGAAAATTCTTCATTTTATAGACAATCTTCATGTGATTAAAGATAATATGTTTGCAATACCTCCGTTATTTAAGCTCATTCAAGAGCAATCAAAAACGGATTGGAAAGAAATGTATCAAGTATTTAATTGTGGGCACCGTATGGAATTATATGTAAAACCAGAAATTGCGGAAGATATTATTGCTGTATCCAGGTCGTTTAATGTAGAGGCGCAAGTTATCGGAAGAGTTGAAGCTTCAAATACTAAAAAACTTACCATTACAAGTGAATATGGTGTTTTTACCTACTAATTTTATATCAAATGAAACGCTATTGGTTAGCCTATATTATTGTTTGTTTGTTTTCAGTATATGAGGTTGGTGCGCAGCCAGATTCCTTATTCTTAAATAACAAGCAAAAGGAAAGCATAGTTAATTTAGGGTGGCAAACAAAAAAGGAAATCGGCTTTTATCTAAATCAGGTATCTTTTTCTAATTGGAATGCTGGTGGTACTAATTCAATTTCTGCCATTATAAGTGGAAAAGCCTCCGCAAAGTATAAGAAAGAGAATCTATTCTGGAATTCATCTTTAACATTGAGATATGGTCTTAATAAGCAAGCACAACAGCCTATTTTTAAGACAGAAGATGTAATTGAAGTGGTATCCAATTTCGGATTAGAAAAGGACAAGAAAAGTAATTGGTTTTATTCGGCTAGATTTAGTTTTAATTCGCAGTTTGCTAATGGATTTAGCAATCCAGAAGCAGAGGATCCAGTGTCTAGATTTATGGCTCCAGGTTATGTGTTTATGGGAATTGGTATGGAGTATGGTAGGTATATAAATAGATTATCTATTTACGGCTCACCATTTACTCTAAAAACGACCTTTGTATTAGATAAAAACCTGGCAAATCAAGGTGCGTTTGGTGTAGATCCTGCGATTTATGATTTGGACGGGAATATTATAAGTGAAGGAAAAAAAATAAGACAAGAGCTAGGTATTCTTTTAACAGGTCAATTTGAAGATGAGGTTTTCGAAAATATGAATCTTATTACACGATTGCGATTATATACAGATTATCTTAATAGCTTTGGTAATATTGATTTGGATTGGGAGGTTAATTTAGACATGAAAGTCAATAAATATGTTCAAGCCACATTTGGATCTCACCTCAGATATGATAACGATATAAAAGTTGAGGTAGAACAGAATGAAATGACCAACGAGGAAGTGGTTGTTAAGGGTCCTAAACTTCAATGGAAACAGCTGCTTGGTGTTGGTGTAGTTGTAGACTTAGATACCATTATGAATAAGTCAGACGGGTCTCCTTAAATTTGACGGATATACTTATAGTCTTCTAACTCTTCAAGGGCTTCTATTTCTTTTGTCGTTCCGTTTTTAAGTAGGTAAATACGATCTGCAGCCGCTATAATATGTTCATATAAATGATCAGTTATAATAATTGCTTTTTGCTTTTTTTCCTTAAAAATTAGTTTCTTAATATATTCAACATATATGGGTGCAATATGAGAAAAGGGTTCGTCTAATAGTACTAGTTTGCTATCGGATTTTAGAATAATATAGGTTTCTACAATACGTCTTTCACCACCTGATAAATGACCTATTCTCTCATGTCTATATTTATTAAAACTTTCAAATTCAGAAGTAAATAATTTCCAATTTAAATTGTATAGCTTAAAAATATTTTGGAGGCGCATTCCGCTGGGAATAAAGTGGTATTGCGATAAAAATTTAACAAGACCAGACTTGTATAGTGGTTTTAGAATCGGCTTATTATCTATTCTTACCAATTTATATTTAGATTTTAAATTGCCAAAGACAATATTAAGCAAGCAACTTTTTCCACATCCGTTACTTCCTAAGATTGCGGTAGTTTTACCAACTTCAGCCTTCAAGTATATGCCATTTAGAATACATTTATTTTTAAAATAGAGTTCTATGTTGTCAATTTCAAAAACCAAAGAGGATATATTTATAGGAGTGTTTTAGTTAAAAATAAAAACGCAATGGTCATTAGACAGTCTAAGAACAAAACAAAGGCAAAAAGTTTAATTGGCGTAATGCTAAGGTTTTTGTAAAATGTAAACTGCCTTTTGTTAGCGGTTTCGGTCATAAAATACCAAGCAAATATGGTCAAGAAACTCTTTGTAAGTAGGGCTGGAGTATAGTCGGAATCAACAGAAGCTAATAGCACATTTATAATTATAGACCATACAATAAACGTTTTGTAAAAATTGAGGTAGACCAATAGACGAATCATACTCGAAAATACAATTTTTAAATAAAACCTTTAATGAGTAGCAAAAATGTACATGTGATAATGCTATCAAAGATAAATATAGTGCTGAAAAATTTTAGATGTGATACACCTCGTATCTTATAAAATTTTAAACGTTGTCTTAACCTTCTATCGCTAATCATAATCCATAATAGAAAAGTCAGGAACAGTTTTGTGCAGAGCGCTAAAATTAGGGCAGGATTAATGGCCGTAATGATTATGGTTACTAAAAAGGACCAAAAAGCCAACGGTTTATAGTAGTTGAGTATAGAGGTGAACTGCCGTACCATATACATACAATAACGCCATTAGGCTCATAAATATTTTATACATTATTGCTAAATTTCATTCAAAATATAATCCATAAAAAATTGTACTTTTGACATTCAATTTTTTGAAGATAAATGTTAGATAAAATACAGATTGTAAAGCAACGTTTTGATGAAGTTAATGATCTCATTATTCAACCGGATATTATTTCTGATCAAAAACGCTATGTACAACTCAATAAAGAATATAAGGATTTAAAGAAGATCGTAGATCGAAGTGCTGTTTATAAAAACCTTTTAGATAATATAGCTGAAGCTGAAGATATTATTGCTGATGGTTCTGATGCTGAAATGGTTGAAATGGCTAAGATGCAGTTGGATGAAGCTAAAGGCGAATTGCCTGCTATTGAGGAAGAAATCCGATTTTTATTAATACCAAAAGATCCTGATGATTCTAAAAATGCTGTTGTTGAAATTAGAGCAGGAGCTGGTGGTGATGAGGCAAGTATTTTTGCAGGTGATTTATATCGGATGTATTCTAAGTATTGTTCTGATAAAGGGTGGAGTACCAGTGTGGTAAATATTAGTGAAGGGACATCGGGTGGTTTTAAAGAAATTATTTTTGAAGTCAATGGTGAAGACGTTTATGGTACATTAAAGTTTGAAGCTGGTGTACATCGTGTTCAACGTGTCCCGCAAACTGAAACGCAAGGACGTGTTCATACAAGTACCACAACCGTAATGGTGTCTCCAGAAGTTGAAGAGTTTGATTATGAACTTGATATGACCGAAGTTAGAATTGAGCGTACCACCTCTACAGGTCCAGGTGGACAGTCCGTTAATACAACATACTCGGCTATTAAATTACATCATGAACCAACTGGTATGATTGTGAGTTGTCAAGACCAAAAGTCCTCGCATAAAAACTTAGAGAAAGCGCTTAAAGTGTTACGTTCTCGATTGTATGAAATGGAATTAGAGAAGCAACTTGAGGCCGATTCAGAAAGACGTAAGAGCATTATAAAGCGTGGTGATAGAAGTGAGAAGATTAGAACTTACAATTATCCTCAGGGACGAGTTACTGATCACCGAATAGGTTTAACACTTTATGATTTGTCAAACATTATTAATGGTGATATTCAAAAAATAGTGGACGAGCTAATGTTAGCCGAAAATACAGAGTTGTTAAAAGCTAGTGATGATATCATTTAAAATTAGACTGCTTTCAAGGTTTCTTTAATACATGACAACAGACCAACTTATAGCGCAGATTCATAAAAAACAATCCTTCCTATGTATTGGTTTGGATGTAGATTTAAACAAAATTCCTCAACACTTATTAGAGGAAGAAGATCCTGTTTTTTCATTTAATAAAGCCATTATAGATGCTACGCATCATTTGTGTGTTGCCTACAAACCTAATACAGCGTTTTATGAAGCTTATGGCCTCAAAGGATGGCAAGCATTAGAAAAAACAATCAACTATTTAAATGAGAATTACCCTGAATTATACACTATCGCAGACGCTAAACGTGGGGATATAGGTAATACTAGTACCATGTATGCCAAGGCATTTTTTGAGGACTTAGCCTTTGATAGTGTTACAGTGGCACCATATATGGGTAAAGATTCTGTTGAGCCGTTTTTGGCTTTTGAAGAAAAACATACCATTTTATTAGCCTTAACATCAAATCAAGGAGCTTTTGATTTTCAGACCAAAACCATCGAAGGAAATGAGCTTTACAAGAAAGTATTAGAAACCTCTAAATCTTGGCAAAATTCCGATAATTTGATGTACGTTGTTGGTGCCACAAAAGCAGAGTTTTTAGCAAGTATTCGTAAAATTATACCTAATAGTTTTATTCTGGTACCAGGTGTTGGTGCTCAAGGTGGTAATCTTCAAGATGTATGCAAATACGGTATTAATTCTAACGTTGGTTTATTAATTAATTCATCTAGAGCTATTATTTACGCCTCTCAAGGGAAAGATTTTGCAGAAGCTGCTGCTGCTAAGGCACAGACACTCCAGTCCGATATGGCAATTGAGCTGGGTAGATTATAATTCTGATGGTTTTTGTTGATCAACTCAAAAGAAGTTTAGAGCTACCCTCATTGCCCAAACGTATTGTTTCGTTAGTACCGTCACAAACTGAATTACTAGTAGATTTAAGCCTGGAATCCTCAATAGTTGGAATTACTAAGTTCTGTGTACATCCGCATTATATTAGAAAACAGAAAAACATTGTTGGTGGTACCAAACAAGTTAATTTTTCTAAAATAAAAGCTCTTCAGCCAGACATTATTCTTTGTAACAAAGAAGAGAACACTAAGAGTATAGTTTCTGAGTTAGAGAAATTTGCACCGGTTCATATCAGTGATATTAGCACAATTCAGCAATGTTTTGAGCTTATCAATATGTATGGTGAATTATTTAATGTCGAAGCTCAAGCACAACAGTTAATTGCAAGGATTCATAAAAAGCGAGATGATTTTAGGCAAAGATTTGCTGAGCCTAGACTAAAAGTTGCATACTTCATTTGGAATAATCCCCACATGGTAGCAGGGTCAGACACCTTTATAAATGAAATGTTATCAGAAGCTGGATTTATAAATGTGTTTCAAGATGATTCACGTTATCCAGAAATCGAACTTAATCATCCAAAGCTAATAGAAGTAGATGCCATTTTCCTATCTAGTGAACCATTTCCATTTAAAGAAAAGCATGTAATGGATTTAAAAAAGCAATTTCCTAAGAAACACATATTAATTGTTGATGGCGAACTATTCTCGTGGTATGGTAGTCGACTTCTAAAGTCCTACAGTTATTTTTCACAACTGCATGATGAAAACTAAAAAGTCGGTATCAACGACAATACCGACTTTGAACTAACTAACTGTGCGAATCTCTTTTAAGACTTATCTCTTTTGCAATGCAAAGATGCTAACTAAAAGTTTAATCAATGTTATGTTAATATTAGCATACAATTAAATATACTTTAATAGTATGTAGTTAAACTATATCAATTTTGAAGAAACCAATCAATATATCATGTATAATACTATTCTCAGTAGTATTTTTTACGCAAAAAAAACCTCATTAATTGGTGCTCAGAAAAACACGCTAAATTCGGTTTTGGATTGGGACTTGGTAAGTTACTAATACAGATGAATCTGAAGCAGGTCAAAAATGTTATTATGAAGATTCAGAGTCAATGTATTCTTCAATAGAATTGGACTAGCAACTCACCAGGATACAGAGGTGTAAGTAATAATATTTACAGTTATACAGCTAAACACTAGGAATAAATCTGGGCAGATTACCAAGGACAACACCTCTACTTTAATGGTATTAAAATTGAAAATTAAAATGATACTGAAAACAGAAGAAAGTAATGTCAGAGCGAAATCGTTTTACCATTGCATTAATAGGACTCATAATGAAGATGGAACTGCAAGACCACTTTGGAAAACAATAACTGAAGATGGTTAGGTTATTATTGTCTTTGATGGCTTATATAAACGAACGGATTAATTTGAGGATATGTAGGATCTCTAATTATAAATTAAAGCTTATTAATTTCACTTTTACCATAGTTACCTTAAATTCTGAGATGTCACTCAAATTACGATCTGTTTGTCTTAAATTATAGGCCAGCTTGATCAATCCCTGATATTCAAATTTCAAATTTTATTCTATTTGGAGTAATCCTTCTAAATGAGCCAACGCATTTAATATTCTAATCTGTGTAGCAGGTATAAACTAAAGTGACTCAAACGTTTTTTAAGTCATTAATATTTTCTGTAAATCACTGATTGTTTATTTTTTAGTCTTGAAGCGCAAATACCTTTTTCAATAGATCCGTACTTCTAGAAGACATTTTATTTCTAATTTCTTTTTCTTCTAGTGCTATCATGGTATATACACCCTCTAAGGCTTCTGATGTTACGTAGTCAGTCAAATCTGGATTAACATTATTAGTTAGTGGGAGCGTATTGTACTTCGTGATTAGGTTAGTCCATATTTGATCTGCTCCGACCTTGCTAAATGAGTTTTGAATAACAGGCCTAAATTTGTCATATAGCGCTGTTTGTGTTTTAGTGGTCAAATAATTGGTTGCCGCACTATCATCACCTAAAAGAATATTTTTTGCATCGGTAAACGTAATGTCTTTTACAGCACTTACAAAAATTGGAGTAGCTTCTTTAACAGCATCTTCTGCCGCTCTATTAAGTGCTTTTAAACCACTATCAGCAAGACTACCTAATCCAACATTTCTCAAGGCTTTATCAACCTTTTGTAATTCTTCAGGTAATAATATTTTAACGAGTTCATTTTTATAAAATCCGTCTTTCTGAGTAAGTTTACTTACTTGTTTATCAATTCCAAAGTCAAGAGCTTGACGCAATCCAGCTGCGATATCGGCATTACTTAAGGTACCGCCTTGAGGTAATTCATTAATTACGTTTTGTAATTCAGCACAGGCTGTGAAGTTAAAAACAATAAGTAAGGTGAAGATTCTTTTTATCATAAGTTTTGGGTTTTTATCTTTAACAAAGATATATGTTCCTATGAAAGCCTATCAATATTCATTCGTATTATTTTTTCTTGTATTTTCTAATTGTACGGAAGTTGCCGTGAATAATCGTGAAATCTCAAATTTGGGTGCATCTTCTAAAGCTAAACAGTATATAACTGTTTTAGGGATTGCCCAAGATGCTGGTTATCCTCAAATTAACTGTGAAAAGGAATGCTGTGCAGCGTACTTTAGAGGAGAAGAGTCCAAAAAATTGGTGTCTTGTTTGGGATTAATTGATCATAGTACAAAGCAGAAATGGTTATTTGATGCTACTCCTGATATTGCAGAGCAAACAGAAGTTTTAAAAAAACAACACATAGATAATGGTTCTATTATAAATGGTATTTTCTTGACTCATGCACATATTGGGCATTATACAGGGCTCATGCAATTGGGTAGAGAGGCACTTGGAGCAAATAAAGTTCCAGTATATGCCATGCCACGTATGAAGCAATATATAGAAACTAATGGTCCTTGGAGTCAATTAGTTGCTTTGGAAAATATAAACCTCAAAAAATTAAAGCAAGACTCAATAGTTATGCCGAGTCCAAAACTAAAAGTAACTCCAATCTTAGTGCCGCACCGTGATGAATATTCTGAAACCGTTGGTTATACGATAGAAGGACCAAATAAATCTGCATTGTTTATCCCAGATATTGATAAATGGGATAGATGGAATAGAAATATAGTTGAGGAAGTTAAAAAAGTCAATTATGCATTCTTGGATGCTTCATTCTTTAGGGATGGCGAACTCAAACGAGATATGAGTAAAATTCCTCATCCTTTTATAACGGAAACCACAAGTTTATTTGAAAATGAGGCCCAAGAGATAAGGCAAAAAATTCACTTTATTCATTTTAATCATACAAATCCTGCTTTAAAGGATAGTCATAGATTAAAGGATAGTTTAAAATTATTGGGCTTTAATTTTGCTAAGCAAGGAGATAATTTTGCGCTTTAGTACTACGAGAATATTACCGTTTTATTATTAAACACCATAACTTTTCGATTAGCGTGAAGTTTAATAGCATTAGAGAGTACAATTTTCTCTAAATCACGTCCTTTGGCAATTAGATCTTTGATGGAATAAGAATGAGATACATGAGCTACATTTTGCTCAATAATTGGACCTGCATCTAGCTCTTCTGTAATGTAATGACTTGTTGCGCCAATGATCTTTACACCCCTTTTAAAAGCGGAATGGTACGGTTTTGCACCAACAAATGCAGGTAAGAAAGAATGGTGAATATTAATTATTTTATTTGGATACTTGTTAATTAAAAGATGAGAAACTATTTGCATATAACGCGCTAATACAACAAAATCAATTTGATGTGTTTCTAATAATTCTAATTGTTTAAGTTCTGCTTCTTTTTTATTCTCCTTTACGATTGGGATATAATGAAAAGGAATTTTAAAATTATCAGCTATAGACTTAAGATCCTCATGATTACTCACTATAAAAGGGATTTCTAAATTTAGTTCACCTGAATTATAGCGTCCTAAAATATCGTAAAGACAGTGGTCATATTTAGACACGAATAAGGCCATTTTTGGCTTTTTATTTGCCGAATAGATGCGCCATTTTAAATCAAACTTATCCACTAATGCATTTTGGAACAATTCTTTAAAACTTTCAACAGAAAATGAGTCCGAAATAAACTCACATTCAAGGCGCATAAAGAATATATTTTGTTCGCGATCAACATGCTGATCGATATAAACAATGTTTCCATTACTTAGTGCCATGAAATTAGTTACAGAAGCAATAATATTTGGTTGGTCAATACAATGTATCAGCAGTGTAATTTTTTGCATATTTTGAATATTTGCATAGTACTTAAGTATTGCAAAATAGTAAGTTTTGGGATGTAGTTCTTGGTTTTATATTATTCATAATTATTGTGTAATATTTTTGAATATTCCGTAAATTTGCTATCGAATTAAGCTAGATTTTTACGAATGGAACAAGTCGCACCATATAAGCCTAAGTATAAAGTAAGAATAGTAACTGCCGCTTCACTTTTTGATGGCCATGACGCAGCTATAAATATTATGCGCCGTATTATTCAAGCAACAGGTGTTGAAGTCATACATTTAGGTCATGATAGAAGTGTTGAAGAAGTGGTTAATACTGCTATTCAAGAAGATGCAAATGCCATTGCAATGACTTCCTATCAAGGAGGTCATAACGAATACTTTAAGTATATGTATGATTTACTTAAAGAGAAAGGCGCTGGTCATATCAAAATCTTCGGAGGTGGCGGAGGTGTTATTCTCCCTGAAGAAATTAAAGACCTAATGGACTATGGCATTACAAGAATTTATTCTCCCGATGATGGACGAGAAATGGGTTTGCAAGGTATGATTAATGACCTTGTTAAGAAATCTGACTTCGCGATAGGTGATCAATTAAATGGAGAGGTTAACGTATTGCATGAAAAGAATCCTAAGTCAATTGCTCGTGTTATTTCTGCAGCTGAAAATTTCCCTGATGTTGCTAAAACTACCCTTGATAGCATCCATACAAAGAATATTAACTCAAAAACACCTGTGCTTGGAATTACAGGAACAGGTGGTGCAGGTAAGTCATCCTTAGTAGATGAATTGGTGCGTCGTTTTCTGATTGATTTTCCAAACAAGACTGTTGGGCTAGTGTCAGTTGATCCTTCAAAACGTAAAACAGGTGGTGCACTTTTAGGTGATCGTATTCGAATGAATGCTATTAATTCACCGAGAGTGTATATGCGAAGCCTGGCAACACGTCAATCGAATTTGGCGTTGTCGAAATATGTTAATGAGGCTGTTGAGGTTTTAAAGGCCGCTGAGTATGATTTAATTATTTTAGAAACATCAGGTATTGGTCAATCTGACACTGAAATTTTGGAGCATAGTGATGTGTCGCTTTATGTTATGACTCCTGAATTTGGTGCAGCAACACAGTTGGAAAAAATTGATATGCTGGATTTCGCAGATTTAGTCGCGATCAACAAGTTTGATAAACGAGGAGCTTTAGATGCGCTTCGTGATGTAAAAAAACAATACATGCGCAATCATAACCTATGGCATGAAGATCCGGATACCATGCCTGTATTTGGAACTATTGCGTCTCAGTTCAATGACCCAGGAATGAATACGCTTTACAAGGCTATAATGGATAAGTTGGTTGAGAAAACTGAAGCAGATCTAAAGTCAACGTTTGAGATTTCAAAAGAGATGAGTGAGAAAATCTTTGTTATTCCTCCTGCGCGTACAAGATATCTTTCTGAAATCGCTGAAAATAATCGTGCCTATGATAAGATTGCAAATACTCAAGTTGAAGTAGCACAGAAGTTATATGGTATTTATAAAACTTTAGAGTCGGTTATAGGTCAAAAACCAAAACTTGATAAATCTGGAATTGATAGCGATAGTATAATATCTAGTACTACTGAAAATATAGAATTTATAAAACTATTGGTTGCTGAATTTGATCGTGTTAAGTTAAATTTAGATCCTTACAATTGGGAAATTATTACTGGTTGGGACGATAAGGTAAATCGATATAAGGATCCTGTATATACGTTTAAAGTAAGAGATAAAGAGATAAAAATAGAAACGCACACTAAATCCTTATCACATTCTGATATTCCTAAAGTTGCCTTACCAAAGTACCAAGCTTGGGGGGATATTTTAAGATGGAGTTTACAAGAGAACGTTCCTGGTGAATTTCCTTACGCGTCAGGGTTGTATCCATTTAAACGCACTGGGGAAGACCCAACTCGAATGTTTGCAGGGGAAGGTGGGCCAGAACGTACTAATAGACGCTTTCATTATGTGAGTCTAGGCATGCCAGCAAAGCGCTTATCAACAGCGTTTGATAGTGTAACTTTATATGGTAACGATCCAGATTACAGACCAGATATTTATGGAAAAATTGGAAATGCAGGTGTAAGTATTTGTTGTTTGGACGATGCTAAGAAACTGTATTCTGGTTTTAATCTCGCAGACCCTATGACATCGGTGAGTATGACTATTAATGGTCCAGCACCAATGTTATTAGGCTTTTTTATGAATGCTGCTATCGATCAGCAGTGCGAGATTTATATTAAGGAAAATGGTCTTGAGAAAGATGTTGAAAAGAAAATTGCAGCATTGTATAAAGGAAAAGATAGACCGACTTATAATGGAGATATTCCTAAAGGAAATGATGGACTGGGTTTAATGCTATTAGGAGTCACTGGTGATCAGGTGTTGTCAAAGGATATTTATGAGGTCATCAAAGCCAAAACCATATCTCAAGTTAGAGGAACGGTTCAAGCAGATATTCTTAAAGAAGATCAGGCTCAAAATACCTGTATTTTCTCTACTGAATTTGCCTTACGATTAATGGGTGACGTACAGGAATATTTTATAGATAACGGAGTACGTAATTTTTATTCAGTGTCTATATCTGGCTACCACATTGCAGAAGCTGGCGCTAATCCGATTTCGCAATTGGCTTTTACATTAGCAAATGGATTTACTTATGTAGAGTATTACTTAAGTCGAGGAATGGATATTAATAAGTTTGGTCCTAATTTATCCTTCTTTTTCTCTAACGGTATCGATCCAGAATACGCTGTAATTGGTCGTGTAGCACGTAAGATTTGGGCGAAGGCTTTAAAGCATAAATACGGTGCAAATCCAAGAGCCCAAATGCTTAAATATCATATCCAGACCTCTGGTCGAAGTCTTCATGCTCAAGAGATTGATTTTAATGATATTAGAACAACACTTCAAGCGCTCTATGCTATTTATGATAATTGTAACTCGTTGCATACCAATGCCTATGATGAAGCCATAACCACTCCAACTGAAGAATCAGTGAGACGTGCTATGGCCATACAGCTTATCATTAATAAAGAATTGGGCTTAGCTAAGAATGAAAATCCAATACAAGGATCATTTATTATTGAAGAACTAACTGATTTGGTTGAGGAAGCTGTTCTTACAGAATTTGACCGAATTACAGAACGCGGAGGTGTTCTAGGTGCTATGGAAACCATGTATCAACGCTCAAAAATCCAAGAGGAGAGCTTGTATTATGAAACACTGAAGCACAATGGAGATTTTCCAATTATTGGGGTAAATACGTTTTTAAGTAGTAAAGGTTCACCAACAGTTCAACCCGCTGAGGTCATTAGAGCCACAGAAGCAGAAAAGGAGTTTCAAATTAAGACACTGAAAAACTTACATCAAGCCCTTAATACTGACGCGTTATTAAAAGATCTTCAGATGAAGGCTATTCATAATCAAAATATTTTTGAAGCATTAATGGAGGTATGTAAGGTGTGTTCTCTTGGACAAATTACAGCAGCCTTGTTCGAAGTGGGAGGGCAATATCGCAGAAATATGTAAATTTTTTTTAGTCCTTTTGCATCTTTTTTCAAGGTTCTACGTCTATTAGACGAATTAAAAAATATTAAATCATGAAAAATTCAGATAAATGCTCATGTAATTGCGAGCCATGTATCAATGGCCAATGTGCAGATTGTTCTTGTGAAAGTTGCACATGTACAGATTGTAATTGTTAATTATTATCAGCTTAGAAATTGCTAATTCTAAGCTGATATTTTATATTTAGGGATGACCACTAAGAATGCTTGGGACACATATTCGGCAGATATTAAGCACTTTATATTGAGTAAAGTGAAAAACGAGGCTTTGGCTGATGATATTCTTCAGGATACCTTTATTAAAGTTCATACGAAACTTCATACATTAAAGGAAAATTCTAAACTTAAGCCCTGGTTGTTCTCTGTTGCTAGATATACCATATTAGATTATTTTAGATCCTTATCGCAAGACATTGATTTAGATATTCCTAATCAAGATGTAGATGATAACGAAGATGATTCAAGTCATACAGAAAAAGACTGCCTTAGAGGTATTTTAATTAATCTTCCTAAAAAGTATAGAGACCCTATTTTTCTTTTTGATATAATGGGACTCAAACAAAAGGATATCGCGACACGTCTAGAGTTACCTCTGCCAACCATTAAATCTCAAATTCAAAGAGGACGTAAACTAATTGCGCAAGGGTTTATGGATTGTTGTGGTTACAAAATGAATCAAGAAGGCTACTTAATTGGGGAACTACAAGATAAAGAAGATTGTAAAATATGCAACTAAAGCGTTAGCATCCAGTTACGCTGCAATTTTTTAAATGTTTTGAGTTCGCCTCTTAAAATAGGAAGATAGTCTCTTCCATTGCTTTTGGAGCGTTCTAATCGTTTACAACTTCGATAAAGTTTATTTGTCAAGCGCTCAAGACTTTCAAGATGTTGATGTTTTTTTTCAGAGAAACGTGCGCGTTCAGCATTAATAATTTCTGGGGCTAAATGCGTTGATTGTTGTACAATATCTCCCGTGAAGTAGATATTATTGTCTTCTGAGCCGTCTTCATTTAAATACGACAAATCCTGACTAATGTGAGTCGATATACATCGAGATATCATAAGGATATCCATGGCCTTTCTATATATAGGCAACTCAGACAAGTGTGATGGTAGGTTGTAATTCATTTTCGCAAGCAATTAAAACGAAATTACGGAGTAGTTTTAACAATTTACTTTAATAATTAAGGTAAAAGCTTATATTTGCTTTAAAATTTATGTTAATTTCTGTCAAAATAATTTAAAATGGCTATTGATGATATTAATAAGAAGATTTTAAAGTGTTTACAGGATAATGCACGCCTTTCAAATGCCGAAATCGGAAGACGCGTGGGAATCAGTTCTCCTGCGGTTAGTGAGCGTATTAAAAAGCTTGAAGACGCCGAAGTCATTGAAGCATTTACTACTGTTATTTCACCGTTTGAAGTAGGGTATCAATTTAAGGCCATAGTCACCTTACGCGCCTTTATGGGAATGCTAAAACCATTTCTTGAAAAAGTAAAAACCTATGACGAAGTCGTTAATTGTTATCGTATTACTGGTAACGAAAATATTGTTATGGAGGTCATTCTTAAAAATCAAAAACACTTAGAATCCTTCATTGATCAGTTAATTAGCTATGGTGAAACAAAAACCCAAATTGTGTTGTCTCATGTGGTTAAACATAGTGAGATTAAACCAATACGATGATTAATTTTTTAATCATCAAATGCGGTACGGCTTCTAATTTCCAATCAACAACTAACCCATCAGCTAAGGACTGATTCATCTCCTTACGGTAAAAATAGTGGCTTAAATAGAAGGTAGTTTCAAATAATTTTTCGCCTTCTTCAGAGGTAATATTATTTCTATCATGAGTAAAGACTTCATCCTTTTTAATATCTAGGATTGGGAATATTGCTCGCATCTTGTCAATACCACTTGGAAAGCTAAGTGAATACTTCATCATCTAATAATCTGGCTTTAGCTAAAACAAAGGCACCATCGCGATGTGAGGTAATACATTGAGCGTCTTTATCGACCTTTCTAACCAAATTAAGCATTACTTTATCTTTTAACTAGTTGTCTCAATGCTGTTAAGTATTCAGAACAACAACGATAGTGATTTTAGGAATGTTAATCTTTAGATAATTAGGTTTGGTAATAATCGTATGCCTTCAGAAGTTGTAATAAGATCATCTGTGTTTGCCAAAGTAAAAACATGTATGGCTTTTATAGTCTTTGAAGACGGTCTGCCGAAAAATATCATATGGTGCACTGAGTTTTGTGTTATAAAAGCATCCATAATTAGAAATTGGACATTATATTGGTTGGTTTATAATATTCGTTATGCCTTAACTTCAAGACTTGAATCTTTGATAAAACTTACTTTTTGCTATTGTCTTTAGATAGACTACCCCTTAAAACAGTTAATAGGAGAGCTACTAAAATTGATTGAATTTTTATTTGTCTATTCTTTTATGCGCCAAGGTGGGTTTTTTCTGTTTTCTTTTGCATTGAACAAAATAATTTGATTGCCATCTGGATCTTTAAGATGTGCTTCTCTCCAAAACAATGGCTTATCCTCGGGTTCACTTGTAAATGCAATGCCTTTTTCTTTGAGAATGTTCACTTCATAATCTAAATCTTCAATCTCAAAATAAACACTGATACCTTCACCTGTTGGTAATTGGTTTACGTTGTGTATTGAGAAGGTACTGTCACCATCAGGGCACTCAAACCTAACATAACGCGGTAAGGCATCAACAATCAGTGTAAGCCCTAGCTTTTTATAAAATTCCGTCGCTCTTTTAAGATCTAGCGACGGAATTGTAATTTGATTAAGATTCATTATAATTTTTGTTTTACACGAGTATGAAGCCAGTATGCAAGAAGTATTGCTATTAGTCCATAGCCTGCAGTGAGTAACCAGTTTATTTGATAGCCATAATTATGAATTATACCTAATCCAATTTTAGGACTAAATATATGAGCTAAGGAAAAGGACATTGAATACATCGCCATGTAACTTCCCTCTAACCCGTCCTTTGCTCTTTTAAGTGCAAATCTATTGGTGTATGGAAAGCCTAGCATTTCACTTAAGGTCATAAGAATAATGCTGATAATTAGAATTCCTATCCAAAAGTTATTGTACAAGACTAAGAAGCTTAATGACAATAGACTACAACACACAATAATATATTTTGTAATTGGAATCATTTGCTTTTCTAAATAATTCAGAAGTGGCATTTCAAAAATTACAATAATTGCTACATTAAGAAATAGGATAATACCTATCTTAAATTCATTGAGTTGAAAGATCTCATCATAGTATAATGGTATAGTTGTAAATAATTGAAAAAAAGCCATTCCAAAGAGAAAACAAATAATTGAATGAATCCAAAAAGAAACATCTTTATAAACAACATTCTTGTCTAAATTTTTGTATTCATTTCTTATCTCTGCTGGTTTTACTTTAGGATCTTTCACTAGATACAAAAATAGTAGTATAGCAATAATACATGTGAAACCATCAATCCAGAACAGAAGATTATAACCATTAGTAATAATTATTAATCCTGCGAGAGTTGGCCCAATACCCATTCCTGCGTTTATAGCTAATCGAATTAGTCCAACTGACCTAGTTTGATTCTCTGGTTTACTATATGCTTTAATAGCTACAAATATTGCAGGTCTAAAAGTGTCTGCGATAGACATTGTTACTAATATACCAAAACAAAATCCCCAAAATGTATCAATATATTGTAAAGCCATAAAACACAGACCAGTCAAAAATAGGCTACTAACCATGACCTTAAAGAACCCGAAAATGTCTGTTAATTTTCCGCCTAACCAAGATCCTATAACAGAACCAATACCAAAAAATGCGAATATTGATCCAATATCATTTTCTGAAAGACCCATATCTTTCTTAAGGTATAAAGAAAGAAAAGGAATAACCATGGTTCCAGCTCTATTTACTAAGCTGATTAAGGATAAATACCACATCTCTCTTGATAAATCCATGAAAGATTCAATGTAGTTTAAGTAAAGCTTTTTCATTTTGGTTGTTGTTATAAAAATAAAAAGTCCGACGGTTTCGTCGGACTTTTAAATATTGTTTAGTGATATATAAGAATAGCTACAATAGATAATACATCCGAATGGTTTCCGAAGAAATCACACAGGTTTGTTTTGTATATCTAATGGCTTGCAACATTGTTTTACTCTAATTACACTCCAAACTTACAATAAAATCTGATAAGTTGTATTTTTGATCTGTAAAAAGATTAAAGATGAAACGAGTTTTAATGGCGCTATTTATACTATGTTCGCTGAGTTGTTCCAAAAAGGAAAAACTCTTGGGTGATACTGCTTGGCAAAGAAAAGTGAATTCTGACTTTAAGGATGCTTCAAAATCACCATTAAAGAAAACCGATCTTAAGTCATTTAAATCATTGGACTTTTTTCCGTTTAATCCAGAGTTTGTTGTAACCGCGACCTTAGAACGGACACCAGGATCTAATTGGTTCAATATGAAAACCACAACAGGCGAGGTTACTAGAGAACGCATTTATGGAATATTGCGTTTTAATCTTCAAGGGAATGAATTTAAGCTCAATGTTTATCAAGGAGAAGAGCATTTACAGTCTGAACAATTTATTGATTATTTATTTCTACCATTTTTGGATGATACCAATGGCGATTCAACCTATCCTGGTGGTCGCTATTTAGATATGAGAATACCAATGGGCGATACTATAGAAATAGATTTTAATAAGGCTTACAATCCATATTGTGCCTATAATGAGAAGTTCTCATGTCCAATAGTACCAAGAGAAAATTACATTGCAACTAAAGTCGAAGCTGGTCTAAGGGATTTTAAAAAGAATTAAACTTTTACCACATACATTCCAAGAAAAACTGCCATAAATCCAATTGCAAAACTAGCAATGGTATAGATTGCAAAACTTGTAAAGTCCCCAGATTTCAAGAAAATATGATTTTCATAAGCAAAGGTTGAGAAGGTGGTAAATCCACCACAAAAGCCTGTAGCCAAAATTAAAGTTTGGTTTTCGGTAAGACTGTTGTTTTTTGCTGCCATTCCCAAAACAATGCCAATTAATAAGCTCCCAATAATATTGGCAGCAAAGGTGCCGTATGGAATCCCATCATTTGAGCTGTTCAGCCATTTGCCAATTATAAATCGTAATGCGCTTCCAAAGCCACCACCAACGAAAACTAAAAGTATTTGCTTCATTTATTCTTTTATAGGAACGTAAATTTCTGTAATCCAGTCAGAAGGATTAGGATAAAATCCTAGATCGGTTGCGTGAATTTCATAAGGTTTATATTCCGATTGTTCAAATCCTTGTTTGGTCAAATGCTTGATCGTGGCTTCCCGTGCTTTTGGCAAATTTGTGTAATTCCCAGTTAAGGTGGTTTTAAGGACTTTCATATTTGGCATAAAACCCAATGAAATATCTGATTCGGAAGGCAGTTCGACACGTTCATTAATTGGAATTCCATTGCTCATAATAACAGTTTCTGCCATTTCATTATAAACCGTTAACGGGATGCTTTCTTGTAAAACACTGTCGAGCATTACAAGACCTCTTTCATAGGGAGGTCCAATTTCTGATTCCATTCCACCCATAATAGTTGCGAATGCTTTGAGGCCAAATGGTGAATCTTTATCAGAAATAGTGTAAGTTACGTCTATGGATCTATCTTCGTTTGATTTTAGACACCAAGTTATGTCATTCTGCGGGAAATGCGCAAACTGCAATTTTTCAGTGATAGAGGAATTATGCGTTGTTGCTATAATTTTCATGGTACTTATACCATCTTTATCTTCCCAATTTTTAAAGTCAATAATATCACTATATATAACAGCTTGAGGAGTATTCATTGTTTTAGTGTGAGTAACTTCAAAAGAATTTGGTTGTGCCTCAACATGAATAGAAAAGCCAATTACAAGGGTTAATAATAAGAGAATTAAATACTTGACCACCTTCATTTTTAGTGAGATTTAGTAGTTACTCAAAGATAGTAATTTTATGATATGCGTATTAATATTACATTTGTAGACAACACAAAATAACTAATTTATGAATCTAAAATCAATATTAAACATTTGCCTTATTGCCGTTTTGGCGATGTCTTGTAAAGATGATGGCAAGGAAACTGTCCAGGATGATACGCTTGAAAGCAAGGTGTCCCAATTCGATTTTAATGTCGAACAATTTGCTGATATCAAAATCCTAAGATATCAAATTCCTGGTTGGGAGAATCTAAGTCTTAATGAGCAAAAACTAGTATATTATTTAACAGAAGCTGGTTTAGCAGGTAGAGACATTATGTGGGATCAAAATTACCGACATAATTTAAAAATAAGAAAAGCGCTGGAGCAAGTGTACACGAGTTACGATGGTGATAAATCATCTGACGATTGGAAGGCTTTTGACGTTTATCTTAAACGTGTTTGGTTCAGTAATGGTATTCATCATCATTATTCAAATGACAAATTAAAACCAGAGTTTTCTAAAGATTATTTAAATGAATTGTTCCTTGCTACTGACACCAAATTAGATGGTGAAGCTTTTGATGTTATTTTTAATGATAAAGATGTTAAAAAGGTAAATCAAGGGAAAGGAATTGATAACGTTTTATTATCCGCTGTAAATTTTTATGGTCCTGATGTTACCAATGCTGATGTAGAGCAATTCTATGCTGCGAAAACATCTCAAAACCCAGACAGACCATTATCTTTTGGACTTAATTCGCAGTTGGTAAAAGAAGATGGTGTTTTAAAAGAACGTGTATATAAGTCTGGTGGACTTTACGGTTCTGCCATTGATGAGATTGTTAAATGGCTAGAAAAAGCACAAGGAGTTGCAGAGAATAAAGCTCAAGGCGATGCCATAGGACTCTTAATTCAATATTATAAAACAGGTGATTTACAAATTTGGGATGATTATAACGTAGCATGGACTGCAGCTACAGATGGTAATGTGGACTATATTAATAGTTTTATTGAAGTTTATAATGACCCATTAGGGTACAGAGGATCTTACGAAACTATCGTTCAAATCAATGATTTTGACATGTCTCAAAAAATGAAAGTTTTATCAGATAATGCGCAATGGTTTGAAGATAATTCCCCATTAATGGATGAGCACAAAAAAGACAGTGTAGTTGGTGTAACTTATAAAGTAGTTACAGTTGCAGGTGAGGCTGGTGATGCATCTCCAAGCACACCAATTGGTGTAAACTTACCGAATGCTAACTGGATAAGAAAGGAAGTAGGAAGTAAATCTGTTTCACTTGGTAATATTATAAATGCATACAATAATGCTGGCGGAAGTGGTCGTTTAAAAGAATTTGTCAATGATGACGAAGAGTTTGAGTTAGAAGAAAAGTACGGAAAGTTGGCAGACAAGCTTCATACAGCATTACATGAAGTTATTGGTCATGCTTCTGGTCAATTAAATCCAGGAGTAGGTGAGACTAAGGAAACTTTAAAGAATTATGCCTCAACATTAGAAGAGGGTCGTGCGGATTTAGTAGGGCTATATTATTTATATGATTCTAAACTTCAAGAATTAGGATTAGTTGAGGATTGGCAAAAAGTTGGGAAAGCAGCTTACGACGGTTACATTAGAAATGGTCTAATGACTCAATTGATAAGATTAAATTTAGGGGATGATGTTGAAGAGGCTCATATGCGTAACCGTCAATGGGTAAGTGCTTGGGTGTTCGAACAAGGTAAAGCCGATAATGTTATTGAAAAAGTGAGTAGAGATGGTAAGACCTATTACAACATTAATGATTATGATAAGCTTCATGAGCTCTTTGGTCAACTTTTAAGAGAAACTCAACGCATTAAGTCGGAAGGCGATTTTGTAGCTTGCGAAGCTTTAGTAGAAGGTTATGGAGTTAAAGTGGATCAAGATATCCATGCTGAGGTTCTAGAGCGTAATAAGCAATTTACATCGGCCCCTTACAGTGGTTTTGTTAACCCAGTATTAGTACCAGAGATGAACGATGAAGGTGAAATAACAGTAATTAAGGTAACGCAACCAGTTGGTTTTCCAGAGCAGATGTTAGCTTACAGTAAATCGTACAGTTTTTTACCTGTTGTTAATTAAAAGTATTTCAATTTAAAATAAAAAGGCGGTCTAATTAGACCGCCTTTTTTGTGTTCAAATGTTTGAGATGTTTCTTTTTTTAAATAGTCAATGTCAAAGTCAATTTTTGTAACAGTTTGAATGGATAAAAACAATTTTAGATTATGAATTTTCATCATTTTTATTCATACTAAAAATCATGAGCAGGGCATTAATAATTACCAGAATTACTATCGCGTAGAGAAATGTCATTATAGCTTTTGTGAATAAAACAATCAACAAACGCAAACTCCTTTATTAGTGTTGTTAAAATTTTAAAGGCCAAATTAAGACAGTAGAAACTTGACTGCCACGATCAGAGCTATGAAGCTAATAAAGGCAATCAAAATCCAAATTGAACCTTTGTAGTGCGCTTTATGAATTTTTTTATCCTTTCGATATTGAGATGCAACGGCAATGACGAAAACAATAAAAAATAAAAGTCCAAAAATCAATTGACCTGTAGAAAACATTAGCTTATTTTTATACAAAAATACGACTTAACAACTAATTAAAGAAACACTAATGCAAGACAAAATAAATGCGGTAAAGGCATTCCACACAGCTTTCAAAATAGGACATAGAGAAACTCCTAAAGCCGATCTTGGAATGGAAAAGAATATGCTTCGTTATAAATTAATGCGCGAGGAAAATGAAGAGTATCTTGAAGCTGCAAATACTAATGATTTGGTGGAAGTGGCTGATGCCTTGGGTGACTTACTCTATATATTGTGTGGTACCATAATTGAACATGGCTTGCAGTATAAGATTGAAGAAGTCTTTGAAGAAATACAGCGCAGCAACATGAGTAAGCTTGGTGAGGACGGTGAACCGATTTACCGAGAAGATGGTAAGGTTTTAAAAGGACCACACTACTTTAAACCAAATATTGCCGAAATTTTAGAGCGCTAAGCTCTTGATTTAGCATACCTTAATTCTCCAGCCAAAAGGATCGTTTGATTTGTTGGTTTGAATATCAGTAATACGTTTTTTGAGATGTGCTCCAAAAGTGTTTTCGATTTCTGGTAGATCATAATCCTGACCTTTAAATCCAAAACCAGATATTGGTGAAACAACGGCCGCAGTTCCTGCTCCAAAAATTTCTTTTAAACTACCATTTTCTGAAGCTTCAATGAGTTCTGAGACTTTAATTTTACGCACCTCAGTTTGTATGCCTTCAGCTTCTGCAATGGTCAAAATACTTTTTCTTGTAATACCGTCGAGTATTCTATCGCTCGTTGGCACCGTTAAAAGTGTATCGTTAATACGCACAAAGATATTCATGGCACCAGCTTCTTCTATGAATTCGTGCGAATTATCGTCTGTCCAGATTACTTGCTGGTAACCTTTATCTTTAGCTAATTGTGTTGGATAAAACTGTCCTGCATAATTTCCACCAGCTTTGGCAAATCCCACTCCGCCATTGGCCGAACGAGAATATTTTTCTTCTATTAAAACTTTCACCTTACCAGAAAAGTAGGCTCCTGACGGTGCAAAGGCAATAACAAACTTATAGGTGTCTGCTGGAGATGCATGAAATCCTTCACCACTAGCTAACATAAATGGTCTTATGTATAAAGAACTACCTTCAGAATTCGGAATCCAGTCCTTTTCTAATTTTAGAAGCTCTTTTAAGCCATCCATAAAAATAGCTTCTGGAAGCTCTGGCATTGCCAATCGCTTTGCAGATATATTTAACCTATTGAAATTGTCAATTGGTCTAAACAAAAACACATTATCATTACCATCTTTATAGGCTTTCATACCTTCAAAAATGGATTGGCCATAGTGAAATATCTTAGCAGATGGTTCTAAAGAAATGGATTGATATGGTGTAATCCTAGGATTCTGCCATGTACCATCTTCAAAGTCACATACAAACATATGGTCAGTAAAGACCTGACCAAAGCTTAAATTATCAAAATCTACATTGCCAATTTTAGAATGGTCGGCTTTTGTAATATCTATTGTAATTGTGTTTAAATCTGCCATTAAACAATCGGTTTATTTCACCGTAAAAATACAAAACCGAAAGCGTTAAAAAAAGGTAATATTGTCTTAAAATCCTTAACTTTGTACAACTTTAAATCAATTTAGAAAATACTATAAAAATGAAGCGAATAGTTTACTTATTAGCCGTTGGACTGGTGTTATTTTCATGCAAGAATGAGAAGCAAACCACAGAAGGAAATCAAGAGCAAAAACAACCGGAAATTGCCTATGCATCTTTTGGAATGGAAATTTCGGATGCTGATGCGTTATCATCAGATCGTATGTTAGAGCATTATAAGCAACTTAAGTCTGGAGATACTGTTAATGCCAAAATGAGAGGAACTATTGTAGATGTTTGTTCTAAGAAAGGATGTTGGATGAAATTGGATATGGGCGGAGATGAACAAGTAATGGTTCGTTTTAAAGACTATGGATTTTTTATGCCGCTTAATGCTGAAGGAGAGGTTGTTGTAAATGGTAAGGCTTTTATTACAGAAACCTCTGTAGATGAGCTAAGACATTATGCTGAAGATGCGGGAAAGTCTGCAGAAGAAATTGCAGCTATTACAGATACTAAGCTTGAATATAAGTTTGAAGCCGATGGTGTATTACTTAAGCAGTAGGTATTATAAAATGATCCTATTGGTATTGGTTTGTTTAAGTTGCAATGATAAACCAAGATTAGAGGAAACTGAGGAAAGGTCAAAACAAGAATTGATCATGTATCAGCCTTCGGAAATGGCCAATTTTATGAATGTTATGTATGCCTATAACTTACAATTGAAAGAACAAATTACAGCAGGGCAACAACCGGTTTCTATGCCCTTGGATCTTATGACCTTATACGCAGCCGAAATGAGTAATGGGCATTCAAGAACCACTACTTGGAATAGTTTTGTCAATGTATTTATTGAATCCCAACAGATGATTGCGGATACCTTGTCAGATATAAATTTAAAAGAACGTTACAATAACGCTATCAATAATTGTTTGGCCTGTCATAAAACAGAATGTACAGGTCCAATTCCTAAGATTAAAAAATTACTTATCCATTAATAAGTACAATGTAAACGAGAGGTTTTAGGAACCGCTCTATTATTGAATGAAAAGAAAAATCATCTCTACATCAGATGGCTCTAAGACCATTCATATTGAAGATTGGAATGAACAATACCATTCTGTACATGGTGCAATACAAGAAGCAAATCATGTTTTTATAAAACATGGTTTAATTTTTTTCATAGAGTCCTTGTACAAGACATCTACAATTCGAATTCTTGAAATTGGTTTTGGAACAGGACTTAATACTTTTCTTACTTTACTTAAGGCAAAGGAGCTTAATTATAAAATCGATTATGTTGGTGTAGACGCCTATCCTGTTACGAAGGAGGAGATTCATCAACTTAACTATGCAGAATTAATTTCTAAAAAGGATAAATTTCAGTTTGAAAAGTTGCATGAGACTGTCTGGGAAACATCTCAAAGTATTACTTCTGATTTTAAACTCGAAAAGCAAGAAAAGTTTTTTAAAGATATCAATTCAGATGAAGAATTTGATATCATTTATTTCGATGCTTTTGGTGCACGAGTACAACCTGAGTTATGGACAGAATCTATTTTTGAGATTATGTATAAGGCCATGAGGTCTAATAGCGTATTAGTTACTTATTCTGCAAAAGGTAGTGTAAGACGAGCAATGCAAGCCGTTGGTTTTATTGTGGAACGATTGCCTGGACCTCCTGGTAAACGAGAAATGCTCAGGGCAACCAAACGTTAAATCCAAATTAAAATCCTTATTGCCGCTGACACCATGTCGTATCTTTGCAGAAACAAGTTAAGCAATGACTATTTTAATTACAGGTGCGACGGGACTTATAGGTAAGGAAATTGTAAAGCAATGTCATGCTAATGGACATAAGGTTCATTTTTTAACGACTTCAAAGTCCAAATTAAGTACACAAGCTGGGTACCGAGGATTCTACTGGAATCCGTACCAAAAAGAAATAGATCATGCTTGTTTTGAAGGTGTTTCTGCAATCATTAATCTCGTAGGAGCATCAATTTCTAAACGTTGGACAGATGCTTATAAAAAAGAAGTACTAAATAGTAGAACTCAGACGGCTAAATTGTTACAAGACACGATTAAAGTACATAATTATAAAATTGATTATGTAGTTTCTGCAAGTGCCATAGGTATTTATCCAACTAGTCTCACTAATTATTATGATGAGAACTACAGCAAAAAGTCTAACTCATTTTTAGGTCAGGTAGTTGAGCAGTGGGAAACAGCTGTAGATGGTTTTGAAGAACTTGGATGTAAAGTTGCTAAAATTAGAATTGGTTTAGTGCTTGCTAAGAAAGGTGGAGCATTACCAGAATTGATTAAACCAATAAAGTTAGGAGCAGGTGCAGCAATGGGCTCAGGTAAACAATGGCAAAGTTGGATACATGTTCAGGATTTAGCTAGTTTATTGATGTATACTTTGAAGTATCAGTTAGTAGGAGTTTATAACGGCGTTGCACCAAATGCTGTGACTAACGAGGAATTGACAAGAGTAGCAGCAAGTGTTTTACAGCGTCCACTCCTATTACCTAATATTCCAAAGTTTATGATGAAACTAATGCTTGGTGAGATGTGTATGTTATTGTTTGAAAGCCAACGTGTAAGCTCCCAGAAAATCGAGAATAAAGGGTTTGATTTTAGATTTGCAAATCTCAGACCGGCTTTAGAGGATTTATTATTGTAGTTACTTATCTTTTAGCCTATTGTATTTTTTCATGGCTTTAATTAGTAAATCATGAGGGATGGCATAAGCTTTATTGCCATTTATGCCTTTCATATCCTTAGCTGCAATCATGGCATTGATAATCGCTTCTTCAACTACCTGAACAGCAGCTTCAAATAGTGGAAATGTCTGGTCATTTGGTAATGAAGTTACAGTTACAGTTTCATCACGATTAAAGGCTTGCTCATTGGCAGTAGAAAAGGCTATAAAAATATCACCAGAGCCATTACTCCCGCGACCACCAACAATACCAACCCCCAGAGGAATTCTCTGTGCAACCCGTTTTAATTGATGTGGTAACAAAGGAGCATCTGTAGCTACAACTACAATAATTGATCCGTCGCCTTCTTGTCGTCTAGATTGAGGAGGTCCTTTATACTCTATACCTTGGTTATCTTTTAATTCTAGCCCAACAGGTACACCAGCAATCGATAAGTTCCGCTTTGCTCCAAAGTTAGATTGTACAAGAGCAGCAACAGTATATGTCGAATCTTTTACCTTAATAACCCTTGATGAGGTGCCTGTACCACCTTTGTAACCCAAACACATCATACCAGTACCACCACCAACGTTTCCTTCTTCAATTTTGCCGCTTTTTGCATCTTCAATGGCTTCTAAAACATGTACTTCTTTAACATGAAATCCATAAATATCATTTAAAAAGCCGTCATAGGTTTCCGCAACAACGGGATAAGTATACCACCAATCTTCTCCTTTATACCAATCTGTATCAACATACCATTTTAATACTGCATCTCTTACCACACCAACACTATTGGTATTAGTAATCATTATTGGGGTTTCTAAAAAACCAGACTCAGTAATCCATGTCGTACCTGTCATTTCACCATTACCATTAAGACTATACCAATTAGCATATACTGGGCTAAATTTTTTGGCCTTTCCTCTCGGAAAAATTGCTGTGACACCAGTTCGCACAGGACCTTTGCCGACTTCATTGTCTCCATCTCCAGAAATAATAGTACTGTAGCCTACTTCAACACCTTTAACATCGGTTATAGCATTAAATTCACCAGGTGTTCCGACAAATGGAATTCCTAAATCTCTTGCTCTTGGTTTTTGAGCATTGGACTGTGTGAAAATTATTAATGATGTAATAACAATCGCTAATTTTTTCATAATATGGTGTCAACATGATACTACACGAATGTACTAAAATGAAATCAAACCCTATGATTCTAGGTTTACAAATCTCAGATCAGTATTAGAAGATGTTTAATTCCGTTAATTGAGGTAAACGTTGGTTACCAAGCGTTCAACCGTAGGATGATCACTACCACCAAGAGGTTCGATGGTAATATTTAAAGACTCAGCGTGCTCTATATAGCTCATGACCGCAAGAATAGAGCCTTTAGATATGACTCCCATATTGATCATTTCGCCCTCAACATCAGCCCACATTTGATAATCATGAGCTTCATCTAACTCTGGTAATCGTTCTGTATTCACAATAACAGATTTTGTTTCGTGGTTTACATAACTAATGACTTTACCTTCGGGCATTAAAGTATTACCTTTTAATATATACTGTTCTGTATCAGGATGGGTGATGGTAGTCAATAGTGCCAATTCATTGTTGAGTTGCTTATTCAGAGTATTAATTTTATTATCCAACTCTAGTTTTTCGTTTTCAACTATCTCTAATTTCTGTTTAAAACTATTTAGTTGATTATACATCCATGCACTTCCAGCAAACAACAATAAGGCAATACTTGCTGCTATTCCGAGAAACCAATTTGAATTTCTATTGGATTCTAACGTAACTTCTTTAGTTTGTTTTATGTTGTCTGTTATTTTCTTTAAAAGTTGAGCCTTGACAAAATCAGGCGGAGTAATGGCATTATCAAGTCCAAGTCGTTCAAAGTCTTGTTCTAAATGCGAATAATGTGCTTTGAGTTCGGCATCAGAAACTAAAAGTTGCTCAATTTGCAGATTTTCATCGGCATCAAGTTCACCTAACAAAAATTGTTCTAAAAGTCCATCGTCTAATATCATTTTCTTATCCATCATCACAGCACATTAAATATTAGTAATACTACACTTATTGATTTAGTGTAAGCCGTTCTCAATTGTTTTAAAGCCTGGCGCACATAGGACTTGAACGTACCCAGTGGCACATCCATTTCTTGGTGTGCTTCCTTGTGCGTTAATCCTTTGAAGTAAACCAATTCAATAGCTTGCTTGTGATGTGCTTCTAATGATGTTATAGCCCCATTCAATTCTAAGAAATCAGCATCTTTACTAATAGTAGCTTCTTTACTATCATATACACTAAAATCATCGGTTTGGATGAGCGGATCATTTTTTCTTAAAAAATTTAACGTTTTGTTCCTGGCAATACGAAATATCCAGGTGTAAAAACGTCCCTTGCTATTGTCATAACTATTGGCTTTTTCCCAAACAGACATAAAGGTATCCTGAAGTAAATTTTGTGCAATACCTTCATCTCGCGTCATTTTTAGAATGACACTATAAATGGCCCCAGCATATTTATCGTAAAGAAAGGATAGCGCACGTTCCTCTTTATTTTGAAGTTGTTGGATAAGTGCGTTTTCGTTTTGCATTAATGTTAAAGATTTCCCAAATATTGGGTTGTGCTCATCTGGCAGCCCAAAGCCTGTGTAAATATAATTGAAAGCACTTCAAAAAAGAAATAAGTGCACAATTTAGTTTAACCAAAATTTAAAAAAATCATGAAAAAGTTAGTATTGGTATTAACAACAGTAGTCGCGTTAGCATTCACTCAGGTGGCCTCAGCTCAAAAAACAATTGTAGACGCAGCAGTAGGAAATGAAGATTTCTCAACATTAGTAGCAGCATTAAAAGCAGCTGATTTGGTAGGTGCTTTACAAGGTGATGGACCATTTACAGTATTTGCTCCAACAAATAGTGCTTTTGCAAAGATTGATGCGACAACTCTTAACAACTTACTAAAGCCGGAAAACAAAGAAACATTAACTAAAATATTAACGTATCACGTAGTAGCAGGTAATTTAATGGCTAACGATGTAGTTGCTGCATTGAAGAAGGGAAAAGGAAAAGTTGAAGTAGAAACATTAGCTGGTCAAAAGTTGACGGTAATGCAAAAAGACGGAAAAATTTGGTTAAAGGACCAAGCAGGAAATTATAGTGAGATTACAGCGACAGATGTTAAAGGAAGTAATGGAGTAATCCACGTAATTGACACGGTGGTAATGCCTAAATAGATTTAGTTTTATTAGTAATTAGTAAAACTATACAAGCCATTAATCCATATTTTGGTTGGAGTCTGATTGATTGATGGCGAATGCAATTTTAGTGATAAAATTGCTATGGAGAAGAAAAGCACTTACAGCAATGTAAGTGCTTTTTGATTTTAGCGTATTGTAATGCTTATGCTTTTTCTGCAATAAGATTAATTGTTAATTCAATGTCATCGTTAATAAACTTGTCACCTAAATTGTCAAAGAATGATTTAGAACCATACTTTACGTTCCATTTAGAACGATCAATTGTGAACGTTTCACTCTTTAAGATCATGGTGTTTCCTTCCATATTTGTACTCACAGGAAAACTAATATTGTTAGTCGCATCTTTTAAAGTAAGGTTTCCAGAAAGCACAGCTTGACCGTTTATTGTTTTTAATCCAGTTACTTCAAAAGTTGCTTGAGGATACGTTGCAACGTCAAAAAAGTCAGCACTTGTTAAGTGTCCTTTTAAACTAGCATTACCTTCATCTTCAACAGGAATATCTGTAACGGCGATACTTGCCATATCAATTACAAACTTTCCACTTTCGATATTTCCGTCATTTACACTGATAGCTCCATTAGCTATAGCAATAGTTCCATTATGAGATCCAGTTGGTTTAAATCCTTTCCACTCAATGGTAGATTTATCTGTTACGGCTTTATATATTACAGCTGTTGCTTCTGCTACAGCAGCTTCTTCAGCAGCAGAGGTCTCTGCTTCGTCAGCTTTTTCTTTACAACTTGAGAAAGCAACAATGGCAATTAATGCAAAAATTTTAAAAAATGATGTTTTCATGTTAATATGATATTTATTGTTTTGAATTGCAAATATAAGAATATATTTTCCTAGGAAAATATAAAAAAATGTTAATGACATTTTGACATTTTAATCATAATGGCAGTACTTTTGCCCTCTAAATCGAAGAATAAATACAAAAACTCAAGATGAGTAAAAAAGATAAAAATAAAGACGCAGAAGCGCAGCACGTAGAAGAAACCTCTACAGCACCAGCAGAAGCTGAAGAACAAAATGAAGTCAAAACACCTGAGGAGCAACTTCAAGATCAGTTAGCAGCAGAGAAAGATAAGTTTATGCGTTTGTTTGCTGAATTTGAGAATTATAAAAAGCGAACAAATAAAGAGCGCATTGAATTATTTAAAACTGCCAGTGAAGGGGTTATGATTGCCATGCTTCCGATTTTAGATGATTTTGAACGCGCCTTGATGCATATTGAGGAGGATCAAGAGGCGGAAGAGTTAAGAAAAGGAGTGCTACTTATCTATAACAAGCTTTTAAATACGTTAGAACAAAAAGGGCTTTCTAAGATTGAGATCAATAGAGGGGATGCATTTAATGCGGATGATCATGAAGCAGTAACTCAAATACCTGCTCCAAGCGATGATCTCAAAGGAAAAATCATTGATGTGGTTGAGCGCGGCTATAAACTTGGTGATAAGGTCATTCGATTTCCTAAAGTTGTTATTGGACAAGCTTAATTATAGAGTAGTCTATAATTTACATAGTCAATTATTAAATAAAAATTCCCTTTTAAAGGGATCAAACATATGAAAGAAGATTTTTACGAAGTATTAGGTGTAAGCAAGGGAGCTTCTGAATCTGAGATTAAAAAAGCCTACAGAAAAATGGCTTTAAAATACCATCCGGATAAGAATCCTGATGATAAAGAGGCAGAGGAAAAGTTTAAAAAAGCAGCTGAAGCCTATGAGGTTCTAAGTAATCCAGATAAAAAGGAGCGCTACGATCAATTCGGTCATCAAGCCTTTGAAGGTGGAGGATTTGGCGGTGGTGGTATGAATATGGACGACATATTCAGCCAATTCGGAGATATTTTTGGTGGTGCCTTTGGAGGTGGATTTAGTGGTTTTGGCGGAGGCGGACGTCGTATGGTTAAAGGTAGTAACCTTAGAATACGAGTGAAGCTATCTTTAGATGAGGTCGCTAACGGAGTTGAAAAGAAAATAAAAGTCAAACGTAAGATCCAAGCCGAAGGAACAACTTACAAAACCTGTGGCACTTGTAATGGGTCTGGTCAAGTGACAAGAGTAACAAATACCATTTTAGGTCGTATGCAAACGGCTACTACTTGTCAGACCTGCGGTGGTTCTGGTCAGGTAATAGATAGTAAATCTTCTGATGCTGACGCACAAGGGTTAAAAGTAGCTGAAGAAACTGTGTCAGTAAAAATTCCTGCCGGTGTCGTAGATGGTATGCAACTTAAGGTAACTGGCAAAGGAAATGATGCGCCAGGAAATGGGATTGCGGGTGATCTCTTAGTAGTTATTTCAGAAGAAGAGCATCCATCTTTAAAGCGTGAAGGCGATAACTTACATTATGATATGTATGTAAGTCTTCCAGATGCTGTTTTGGGTACGTCTAAAGAGATAGATACTGTTACTGGAAAAGTACGAATTAAAATCGAAGCAGGTGTGCAATCTGGTAAGATATTAAGGTTACGCGGTAAAGGAATTCCTAGTATTAATGGTTATGGTAAAGGTGATCTTCTTGTACATGTAAATGTTTGGACACCAAAGACTTTAAGTAAAAAGCAAAAAGAGTTCTTTGAAGATATGCGAGATGATGAACATTTTGAGCCAAAACCTGAAAGTACAGACAAATCTTTTTTTGAAAAAGTGAAAGATATGTTTTCATAAGAAGGCTCTGTTTCATAAAAAATACTATCTTTGAATTATCGCTAATGCTAATTAGCGGTAATTTTTCTTTTTCATAGCAATTTTTTCCCATCCTTATCTAACCATAAGGGTGGGTTTTGTTTTTAAGGGTTTCCATTCTTTTAACAGCAATTTAATAGTGCTTATTCATTCGTATTTATGTGTTAAAATGTATTACATTTAATATCTTTACGCACTAACCAATTTTCAAAACCACTGAATTTATGAATGACTTATTAGTTGCTAATTCTGTCTCTAAAAATTTTGGAGATTTCAAAGCACTAAATGAAGTTTCTATTGCCGTTCCTAAGGGTAGTATCTTCGGTTTACTAGGCCCAAATGGTGCAGGGAAAACGACACTTATTCGGATTATTAATCAAATTACTGTGCCTGACGATGGCCATGTCGAATTAGATGGTCAAGTTTTAAAACCAGAGCATATCAGAGATATTGGTTATTTACCAGAAGAGCGAGGACTTTATAAATCAATGAAGGTAGGAGAACAAGCATTGTATCTGGCACAGTTAAAAGGCATGTCTAAATCAGAGGCTAAAGCGCGACTTAAGTATTGGTTTGAAAAACTTGAGATTGGAGATTGGTGGAATAAGAAAATTCAAGAGTTAAGTAAAGGTCAAGCGCAAAAGATTCAGTTCGTTGTTACAGTGCTTCACAGGCCTAAGTTGTTAATTTTCGATGAACCATTTTCAGGTTTCGATCCCATTAATGCAAATTTAATTAAAGATGAGATATTACAATTGAGAGATGAAGGGGCTACCGTTATATTTTCAACGCATCGTATGGAGTCTGTCGAAGAGTTATGTGATCATATTGCATTACTTCATAAATCTAATAAGATTTTAGATGGTAAGCTCAATGATATCAAACGAGACTTTAAAACAAATACTTTTGAAGTTGGTTTACAGTCTTCAAATGCTAATGCTGTTTTGACTGAAATAAAGAATAAGTTTGAAGTTTTTCCAGCAACGTTTAAAAATTTGAATGATGATATTAAATTAAATATCAAGATTGATAAAAAAACATCATCTAATGATTTACTGTCGTTTTTAACGGCTAAGGCAGAGGTACACCATTTTGTTGAAGTCATTCCTTCAGCGAATGATATATTCATTCAAACTGTAAAAAATAACTAGGTATGAATCATTTATCATTAATCATAAAGCGTGAATATTTAACAAAGGTTAAAAATAAATCATTTATAATCATGACGTTCTTGAGTCCATTGATTATGGTTGCGTTGATAGCGGTTGTAGCCTATTTGTCGCAACTCAATAAAGATAAGCAGCGTACCATTGCAATTTTGGACGAAACAGAGTTTTTGGGTGATATTTTTAAAAGTACAGAAAAGACAACCTATACATTATTATCAGATATAGATGATACTGTAATTGTATCATTTTCTGGTCATGGACTTATCGGTAGCGATAAGGATTTTTATTTTGCTGCACACGATATGGACTTTGAAAATCCTGAAGCAAAAGGGATCTCTTATTCAGAGATTCAAGATTTACTTACAGATATACCTGCGAGAAGAAAATTATTGTTGTTAGATGCATGTCATAGTGGTGAACTAGATGCAACCAATAACAATAAAGGCTTAAATACAAGAGTTATAACCCATATTCCTGAAGGAGCAAAAGGAAGCAAGGCTAAAAGTAAAACGGCTAAGAATGAAGCATCATTTAAACTCATGCAATCTCTGTTTTTTGATATTAACAGAGGAAACGGCGCTTATGTAATATCTGCGGCTGGTGGATCTGAGTTTGCTTATGAAAATGATGAATGGGAAAACGGAGTGTTTACGTATAGTTTTTTAAATGCATTATACGATTTAAGTTATGACACCTGGAAAGGTGAACAAGGCATTCCTATTTCTAAGTTAAAAGATTACGTTTATGAAAAGGTGAAAGAGTTAACCAACAACAAGCAAAGACCAACATCTAGAGCAGAAAACCTTGAATGGGATTGGGTTTTAGACTAAAGATTATATAAAAATCTTGTCAGGTTGAGCATCGTCTGAAATCAAAATATATTTTGATTGAGGGCACACTGCAAAGCAGTCGAAATCTTTTAATGAACTATTAATTCAAAATATACCTCTCTATAGTAGTTTGACTATACAATGTTTTAAGCTTATTAGACCTAAAAAGGGTTTGGTTCACTTTTCTACGCATGGTCTCACTTTTAGGAATATTACCTTTAAATTGTAGATATACTGAAGCCAATAAGTAATCCGTGGTTTTATCAATTTTAGTTAAATAGTTATAGTAGTAATCCGCATTTTCAGTATTGTTGAGGTCAATACTAGCTTTTGTTAAAACACGTAATAAATCTGCATTAAGCGATTTGGAATTAGCTTTGCTTATACTTGGTAAAGCAACATTTAATGCTTCTTCAGGATTATTATTTAGATATAAGTAATTAGCATAAATAAAAGCGGTATTACCCTTACTGTCAATATCGTATGCGAGTTTGTAAAGTTTTGTGACTTCTTCTGGTGTGCCAAACTTACTTTTATCTTTTGCTACCGTATGTAAATATTTAACAATTTCGTTAGTTGTATTGGTGTTAACTGAGTTTTTCGAAGCACTAATTAAATTAGATACAGCTTTTTCGGTTTGATTGGTTTCAATCTGGCTAAAACCTAAATTCTTATTGCTTTTTACAAAAGAGGTATCAATAGTAACCGCTTTTTCAAAAGCATCGATAGCTTTGTCATAAGCCTTGGTTTCAAAATAGGTTTGTCCTAAAAGATTGTAAAAATCTGGTGCTTCAGGTTGAATATTAATTGCAGTTTGCAGTAGATCAATGGATTTTTGCGTGTCATTTTGTCGGTTATATAGCTTCACTAAAGGGCTATAAGCAGCAATAGACTGATTGTTTTTTTCAATAGCCTTCTTATACTGCGCTTCAGCTTCTTTTAGTTTATTAGATTTTTGTTCTAAATAGTTGCCATAAAAGAGATAAGCGTCAGAATTATTGGGATTGGCAGCAATGCATGTTTCAAAAGTGTTTGTAGCTTCGAGAGGTTTCCTAATCTGAGATTTTAACCAAGCCTTTCCTGAATAAGCTTCAATATTGTAAGGATTTAAACGAATAGCTTTATCGAATAGCGAATCCGCCAGCCTTAAGCGGGTTAATCGTTTATATTTTGAACTTATAAAGGCTGCATATTCAGAATAGGTAAATGAACTTTCAGGATTGCTATCTATGGCATTTAGTAATAGTTTCTCAGCTTGCTCATCTTCAATGTTGTTAAGTTTGATATAATTTAATAATCCTTTTGAGGATATAGTGTTAGTAGAATCTGCTTTAATGGCTTTGTTATACCATTCTAAAGAAGTTTTATGATTACCTTTTAAGGCTTGCAATTCACTCATTTTTTGTTGAGCTAAAGCGTTGTTAGGATTTGCTTTTAATGCTTTTTTATAATAGGTTTCAGCAAGTTGGTACTTGCCTTGCAACATGTTTATGTCACCAAGTTTTAAATTGGTGTTATTTCCGTCTTTACCCAATGAATTGTTAAGATGTACTGTGGCGTCATCGTACTTGTACTGGTCGATGAAATTATCACTAATGTTAATATCTGGACTTTGCCATGTGTTTATTAACCCTTTTGCTTTATTAAAGTGATAAAAAGCGCTATCGTATCTTTTTTGGTTGTTATAAACTAAACCTAGAGCATTGTGAATGTATGCAGCTCTTGGTTCTAATTGCAATGCCGATTTTAGTTTACGCTTAGCTGTTTCAAATTTCAAGTGATTGTTGCTTCTTATAATAGCGTAAGCCTCTAAAAGCATTTGACTTGCTTTAACTCGATTGTATAGGAAATTATCTTCACCCATTAACTCTAAGCAGATATCGAGATGTTTAGATTGTCGAACAAATTCTTTACTCGGAGGTAAATAGGTAGAACCTTCAATGTATAGATTTATTAAAGTTTGGGCTTCATTAGATAAAGTTTTTAATAAAATGCTTTGCATTTTACTTTTAATACCTTCAGAAACCGTGTTGTCGTTTAAAACAGATTTATATATTTCATATGCACTTGATGATTTGCCATAGTAGGAATTGCGTTGTATTGCAGCATTAAATCTCGAAATAGTTTCACCGTTTGATTTGTTTTTTAAATCTGTTTTTGCAATTCCTCTAGCAGCAAGTTGTTTAGTGTTTTCAATTGTAGAAGCAATGTCTTCAAAGTTGATAATTGTTGCATCGTTAGATACAACTTTCATTATAGCTCTATCATTTTTTGTACGCAGAATAGGTGTTTGACTTTTCTTGTGTTTTTTTACAACGGTAGTATTTACGTTGTCATATAGATAATCATCAAGTTCTCTGTAAATGATATTTTTATCTGCATTGTCATCTGCTAAGCCAGATAATCCTTTGACTAAATAATAGGTAAAATACCCATGCTTTAAATCTGAGCTTTCATAAGATAATTCATCTGCACCACAACTCAGTATTTTGGTAGAATTCTCAAACATGGCCTGTATGGTGCCCATATTTTTTTGTGTACCTTTTTCAAACACAAAGCCAGATCGGCAGGCATCTAAAATGAGAACTACATTAACACCTTTTAAAGTGAGGTTATTAATAGCTTTATTGAGTAGCGCCAAGGGTACTACACCACCAGAATAATACTCTTGATTGGCATTCGCATCTGCTGCAAGTAAAAAGCCTTCCTTTTCACCAAAATCTTCAACTACATCACCATGACCAGCAAAATAGATGTATAAAACATCACCATCTTTTGCAATTTTAAACTGCTTTTTTAATTCTTGAACAATGTTTAGAGCCACAGCATCTTTATTGATGAGCAGACTGATATTATTGTCTTCTAGATCTTCAATATCGGTTAGATAATTTTTAAAAAGCGCAGCATCATTATCAGCATATTTTAATTTTAAGTCATCGGCATTATAATTGGAAACTCCAATCACAATAGCACGCTTTGTACCATTAGATGTTTTACTAATAGCATTTGGTTTAGATCCACGTGAGCCCTCTTGAGCATAACTCAAAGCAGCCATAACCAGTAAAATATATCGTATAATTTGTTTCATGATTCTACCAAATTACAACTTTTCTAAATTATTACTCAATCAACACAAAAGCGGCCCATTTTTCAGGATTGTCTTTATACTTGTCTGACATTTCTATTTGGGTATTTCTAAAGGCTTTTCTAATATTTTGTCCACCTAGCCAATTCCTGTAAAATGAGGTCATAAACTCAGCAGTTTCTTTATCAGGTACTTCCCAAAGGCTCATCATTAACATATTTACACCAGCCATTTTAAAGGCCCGTTGCAAGCCGTAGACGCCCTCGCTACCGTCAATATCACCTAATCCAGTTTCACAAGCGGAAAGCACCACAATATCAGTTTCAGAAAAGTCTAAAGTGGATATTTCTTCTGCCGTAATGATTCCGTTTTCTTTTTCGTTTGGTGGATTACTACCATTTGTCCAAGCATAATTTGCACCACTAAACAATAAGCCTGTTCTATTTAAGGGGTTGTAGTCTGTTTTATATTTAATACGAGTCTTAGATTTTAGCAGTGACACTTTTTCATCATTGTTTTCAAAGAAAAATCCATGTGTAGCAATATGTAATACTTTAGGACTTTTTCCGCTTAAACTTTTAAAATACGATTCATTAGCATTTGTGCCTGTCAATTTATTTGCGGTAACACGTTTATTGAGTAACAAGGTATCTATACTATTTACTTCACTTAGAGTGCCAGGCAAATAACTCCACGTATTATTTTTTTTCGATCTATTCAGTTCTGTTAAATCTACAGACTGCGGTTCTTGTACTTTTTTACTAATAGCTTCTTCCTTTATTTCATAATCATAGGTAATACCTCCAACTAATAAAATATCGTCTGGTTTAGGATTATTGAGGTTAGAAGTTATCTCGTAGGTACTGCTTAATTGAACTAGGTTATACTTGTTTATTAAAAAATCATCATTGTTTTTAATAGATGAAAATGAGACATTATGTAACAAGCCTGTTGGTGCAAAATATACATTTGCAATATTATCTAATTCTGATTCTATGGGTTTCCAGATCAGTTGATAGAGCTCTGAAGTTTTTGACGTCTGACTCGTTGACCTTGCTTTAGATCCTCTAGTATTATAAAGTTCTTTTGGATTTGAAGAATTTGAAAAGAGTTTTTGCAATGTTGATTCCTCAAAGAGTGAAATAACTTTTGGCTGATTGTAATCCTTTTTAATAATGTATGCGACGTAATAGGTGCTGTCCGTTGCCTCATGCGTGATATAATTAAATCTCGAAAATTCAATGGCAACGTCCTCTGGTTTTAATTGGTCTCTAACCTTGGACCATTTTTTTTCAAAATTAATGGGGTCTTTAAAGCGGTCATTATACAATTGAACTAGTTCAATTTCGGATTGATAAACAGTCTTATTTAATTCTTCTTTAATTTCAAAAAACTTCTCATTGTTTTTGTCTTCAATACTTTGTAAAAACTGTTTATTGTCAATATAATCATTGATAAGAGTACTAATGTCAGGTTCATTAAGTGCTTTTAGTTTTTTGGTAACGTTCTTTGCTTGATCTAATAATAAACCTTTTAAAATGTATTTGTTTTCAAGGTTAATTGTGGTAAGTTCTTCTTGTGGATTGTCAAAATTGAGGGATTCATAAATATTAAATGATGCTTCAATCTCATTAAGAAATATGCGTTTTAAATCATTAGTGCTGAAACTAAATTGTTTTACAAGTTGTTTCTTCGTCAAATCATTCGCTTGCTTCACATTTTTAATGACCTTTCCATATTGTTTTTCGCACTTTTGAGCAATTATTAAGCTATTAAGTGCATCAATATAATCTGGATTATCTGTCCCATAGAATGTCTTTATTTTTGTGATGGCTGCATCCAAAAGAATGGAAGCTTTTTTACATTGATTATCCATAAGATACACATTGGCTAGATCTATCTGCTTGTGCCAATAATTAGGATAGTTTTTGTCTTCTTCATTAAGTGTACTTTCTATATTTTTAATGGCCTGTTTATATTTTTTTTGTTCAACAAGAATTGCACTAAGATTATCTAAACATTCTCTGTAGCTATTGTCTTTTATAGTTAGGTTTAAAGCCTTTGCCTTATTAAACGCTAGGTTTGCAAGGTTTTCTGCTTGTTCTATTTTATCCATATTGAGATAACACATACTTAGTTTTGACATTAAGACTGGAAGTGTTGGTGCGTTGTCTCCTGCGGAAGTTTTGGTGAGCTGTATTGCAATGTCTAGGTAAGTTTTCACTTGCTCGTAGTTTTGAAGTTTCCAACTCAGGTTACTCAAGATCTCATAGTATTGTATTGAACTAACTTTTGGCTTAGTTTCATCTAATTCTATGAGCTCAACCCCCTTACTCGCATAGTAAAATGCTTTTTTATAGTCTGAAGTTTCCGTAAAACAAGCCGTCAAAAACATATAGGTATTTCCAAGAGCTTTGTCATTTGTACGGTCATTGAGTTCTTCAAAAATATCTGCTGCTTCTAATAAGGCTTTTTCTGCCTTATTAAAATACCCGAGATTAACATTTATACCACCTATACTTGTTAGAATATTGGCGTAATTTGAGTTAAATGCGCCATAATTTTTTTTAATGTACTCCAAACTTTCTTTTTCGATTTCCAGTGCATCCTCAAGTCTTCCTAAGCCTTGATATATGCTAGGAAGGTTATTGTACCTCAAATTATTATAGGCTGTTTTATCAAAATATGGATCTTTATTTAAAATTTCTAATCCTTCATTTAGAATGTTAAACGCTTTTTTATAGTTACCAGTCTCTCCATATAAACCTGCCAAATTTGTAAGTCCAATACCATACATCATGTGGTCTTCGCCATATACAGTTTTAAGTAAATTGTTAGACTCTATATATTTTGCTTCAGCACGTTTGTATTCTTTTTTGGCAATATAAATATTAGCCAAAATGGTGAGTGCGCTAGCATATTGTTCATTAGTTTCACCGTATAAGGCTTTTATGCTAATAATGGCTTTTTCCATTGGTTTCTGGGCCAGGTCATTTTCTTCTAATTGCACTAAAATGATAGCATAAGAGTATGCTGTTGACATAAACTCATTAGATGCTACCTCAAAAATTTTCTCTGCTAAATTAAAGGCATTTTTGAAGGCATTGGCAGCCTGGTTTAAATCTTGATTATTGTAGTAATTAGTACCATTTTGAAAGTGTGTTTGCCAGTCATTGTAATCTTCAGAACTCTGCGAAAATGCCAATATTGAAAAGCAAATGCCTAAGAATGTGTGTAATATTTTTTTCATATATGTGGTATTTTAAACGATCTTATTTTTTGATTAATAATCATATTTATAGTTATAATCTTTTTCTATTTGAAAATCTGGTTTTCTAGTATCAATATCCTGTAACTCTTTATAAGATGTGCCTTTTCCCAAGCGATTATTTTTTGTTACTAGAGCGTAAATCAAACCTTAGGTCATAAGAAGCATCCCTTCCCTTATGATAAAAATGGTATAAAAGGTGGAGTAAACGCTGTGTTTTTATATCCCAAACAACTACTGTGCCATCATTAGAGGCTGTAATTAGTAATTTATTATTGTGCACCGTTCTTGAAGTTAAAATGTAAGATGTATATCCATTTGGTAATCCGAGTTTAAAGTTTTGAGCGGGACAATAGAAAAAAGATAAAACAAGAATTGAGAGTAAGGTGTTTTTCATTGGTTACTATTTAATACGTACAAAACGTATCTGTTATTATAAAACTCCTAAACGTCATTCTCTATTCTCTTTGTTTAAAAAAAATAAATTCTCCACCTTCATGGTTGGCATTGCGTATAACGCCATACTGTGGAATATTCTCCGTATTATTGAGAACGACCTCTTGTATGGTTTTAAATAAATCACTCGCCTTTAAATGGATACTTTTGTTTTCTTTTAATGATTTTATTAAGTATTTGATAAATACACTTTCATCTGGTACAGGTTTGTCTAAACCACTTGTCATGGCATTGCGTGCATTCTTTTTTAGAAGTTTTTCAAAAGCTTTGGAGGTTGTATTTGTATTAATATCTCTGTTGTATTCAAAAATAGAACCACTAAAGCAAGCATCACTAATAAGTAAGGTATGCTTGGTCTTAATATTTGAGATGTAATCTTTTATATCTAAGTTAGACATCCAAGAACTTTTGCTGCTTATTTCTGCGTCTGATGGTAACCAATAACCTCTTTTAAAATCAGCATCGTAAACACCATGACCTGCATAAAAAATCAGCAAATGATCTTTCTCAGAACTTATCTGAAATAAGTTTTCTAATGCTTTAAAAATATCTTTGCGTGTAGGGTCTTTTAAGAATGTTATATTTTCATTTTTAAACGCATAGTTATTGACTAATATTTTTTTTAGAGCGGTAGCATCTTCAATTGGAAATTTAAGGTCGTCAATCTTCTCGTCCTCATAGTTTTGTTCAGCGATAATTAATGCTCTATAGGTATATTCTGAAACGATATCACGTTTTTTTTCTTTCGGAATAACACCGCGCATAATATTGGTAGAATTCGTAGAATTTTTTAAAGTTTCGAGTTCTTTTTTTAGTTCTTTAATTCGATTTTTTAGGTAGCTGATTTCAGTTAATTGTAGTTTGTTTTCTTTTGTTAGAAAATCAATTTTTTCAGTGTCATTCATCATCGCTAGGCGTTTAGCACTCCGCGCTGCTTTTCTTTTTTCTTTATCATGTGAATGCTGTGAAGATTTTGGCTCTTGTATTGTCTGTTTTGCTAGTTTATTATGTGTTGTGGCATAAGTTTGAGCCTCATCTATATTACCTAAAGCCAAATGAAGCTCAGAGATTTCATTTAGCTTTTCTAAATATTCTTCATTACGCTTACCATTAGATTGTTCTAATAACTCTAAATCGCTAAGTAAAAGTTCTAGCTCAATAGAGGATTTAGGTTTGTAGGTTTCAACAGGTGTCTGATATGGCATATTACCGTTATTGTCAACAATATTATATTGAAACTCATAAGTAAACATTTCTGTATAAAAATCCTTTATGTACTCTAAAGAACTGTTGTTTTCGTTCCTAATAATAGGGTTAAAATTAATAGGTTCTGGTGATGCAAAACCCTTAAGTGTTAATGTCTCATATGGTGGTGCAAACTTAAATTTACATGCCTCAAAGGAAGTGGTTTGCCTAGGTTCAATTCTTCTTTCGTCACCAAAAAGAGTACATCCAATATTTGGGACAAACCCAGATAATTCGCCCTTGCTATTGATTTCAATAATACTGAAATAAATAGGATTGTCTGACAAATTTGTGACCTCTAATATTGCTGCCGAATCATTAGTGTTAAAGTCTAAATTTCCGTTTATTTTTGAATAATTGCTTAAAGAAAGCTCTTTATTGTTCTTATCGACTGGTTTTATTCGGAAGCTAAAGCTATAATTGTTGTTTTTCAGATTAAGATTATTGATATAAAACCCATAAGCATATTGAAATAGTTTTTCTTTTAATAGCGCGGCTGTTTTACTAGGATTAGAATTGTCTATTCTATACACAACTTTATTTTCTGAAGATTTTTCAATATTGTAATTTGTACCATCAAATGAGAGATTGATATGACTAAAATCTGAATCTAAGAGAATAGACCCCAAACCTTTATCGTAAATATAATTTACGACTTCGCTCTTTAAGTTTTCGTCATTGAAACTATTATCAAAAAAAACTTTTAAACCATAAGAATTATAAGAGGGAGCAGGTGTGTCTTGTGCCATTACGGCTGCATGAAAAAAAAAGAAAAATATAGGAATGACCTTATTCATAAAGTTAAGCCTAATTTTTAGCTCTTACAATCTCATATACAAACTCTGTACTATAGCCATCAATTTTACCACCTTTAGTTCTGGCAGTTGCCTTTTTGCCTCTGGTTTGCGTGTAGGTTTCACCAACAAAATCTTCTAATGGGTTGCTTTCACCAGCACCACGAGTACCTCCTTTTTCGCCTCTAGATTGTACGGTTGATTTAAAATTTATTGGTTTTGGTGTTGCAAATCCCTTAAGAATTAGTGTTTCATATGGATCACCAAATTGAAAATAACAGTTTTCAAATATCATAGTTTTACCAGGCATAATACGTCTTTCATTGTCATTTAGCGTGCAGTCATCATTTGGCATAAATGTGGCAATTTCACCTTTAGAATTAATCTCTATAATGCTAAAGTATAGCGGTTTATCACTTTTGTTTGTAACCTCAAGGAATACCAAGTCATCTTCGGTATTTACTTTAAATTTGCCCGCTTCGTCAATGAAAGCGCTTTCTTCTAAAAGTTCTATTTCATCAATTTCTGCGTTATATTTTCCAGGTAATAATCGAAATTCAAATTCGTAATCATAATTCTTAAGATTGAGGTCCTTTAAATACGATCCTTGTGCATAATTGAATAAGGTATTTGTGATGCCTTTATAATCATATTTGCCATCTTTTTGTGGTTGAGTAAAAATAGATTCGTTACTTATAATTTTGGTGTCTTGGCCACTAACTGTTAGAATAGAAATACTATTTTTTTCTTCAGCAATAATTAATTTTGCCTCTGTGGCAACATCCACAATTTTTCCAATTTTTTTCTCGATTAAAAAGGTTTCTATTTCTTTTTTAATGGATTTAGATTTCACGGATTCATCAATATA
>NZ_JABSST010000049.1 GCF_013213975.1 Winogradskyella sp. | reverse complement strand
CTTTTTATGCGTTGATTTAATGCTTCGGTAGAAAGTGGTAAGGCACAAATCCATGTTGATGTGTTGGCATTTTTAACTTCAATCATTCCCACAATGACGTTACAATCATTAATAATAGTAGTCATTTTTGTTCCCTTAAAATTACTGTCTTCAAAAGTCCATCCGAAAATATCTCCATAAAATATTTTGGATTCCTCTAAATTAGGAGTTATCAGGTCATGCCAAAGTTCTTGTGATTCTTCAGAACTGTTGGATTTGGCTTTTTCATTGAGTTGTAATGGTGAATTTGAAATTAAAGTAATCCACAGTAAAATTAGAAGATTATGTTTCATAATTTATGTTATAAATTTATGTAGTTAATGTTTAATAAATAAATTGCTTATCTTTATTGCTAGTACCCACAAGTTGTAATAATTCCATTTATTATCCCAGACTAATCCTGCTCCAATTTCCCATTTATTCGGCAAATGAAAGCCATATTCAAAGCCCAGTCTAGTTAGTGTAAGCGTCTGCTCGTTTGTAAACTCAAATCCGACACCTGCAATAAACATAAGATGTTTCCCTGGTTTATATATGGCTATAGGGACTGAAGATATAGGATACGATCTTTCTATTAATTCGCTGTCATCACTTTCAATAAAAAAGGACTCTAGAACTATATCGTTTTGTAATCCTAGTGCCCATTTATTAGAGAGCCAGTAGTCATAATTTAGTATCCATGAGGGCAGTGTTAACCATTCCGTTTTTCCATCAATTTTCCCTTCAGATAAGTGGGTATGACCAATACCAATAGTTAATCTACTAGAACCTTTTAAATCATTATGATGTTTTATTTCTTCGTAATCATGGTTACTTTGACCCCAAAGATTATTCATTGGGAAGAACACGAATAGAGCTATTATAACCAATAACCATATGCCTTTCATAAACTAGTCTAGCTTGCCGCTTTTTGCTTCGTCAACCATTTCATCATTGGCATAAATAGCGAGTTCAACACGTCTATTCTTTTCTCTATTGGCCTCATCATTTGGATACTTTGGCTGTGTCTCTCCATACCATTTCGTAGTTAATCTTGATGAACTAATACCTTGAGATATAAAATAGTTTGATACTGCTTTTGCTCGTTTTTCTGATAAGGCGTAATTATATTCCGCTGCACCTGAATCATCCGTATGACCTTCTATAAGTATATTGGTGTCAGGGTAACTTTTAAATACTTGGGCAGCAGCAGATAAATCTTTTAGGTAGCTACTACTTAACTCGGATGAATTTATTTTAAATGCCAAAGTAGAGTCAAAGGTCATATTAATACCCTCACCAACTCTATTAACCTCGGCAGTAGGTACAGCTTGGGTTAACTCTCTAGCTTGTGCATCCATCTTTTTTCCAATTAAATTCCCTGCAACTCCACCTACGGCCGCTCCTGCAAGAATACCCCAAACACTACCTTTGGACACCGCAGCTCCAAGTAAAGCACCACCAGCTGTTCCCGCGATAGTTCCCTGTTGTTGTTTATTCATATTTTGGATTGCACCACAACCAAAAAATAAGGTCATGGATAAACTTAAAACTATTAATTTTTTCATTATTTCTGGTTTTTATTGATTACATATTAAAGCTAAAAATAAATCCTTGTTCATGTCATTTAGTCCAAGGGATTTTGAAGTGTTTAAATCCTCACAAACAAGAACTTTTTCGTCTGCTGTCATTTTATTGCGCAGTTCTTGTGCTTTTTTAGTTCCATATTTAGTTTCTAACATTCGGAGCCTAGAATTTACCCGAGCAGTAGCCAGTTCAACATTGCTTGGATCTATACCCTTAGCTGTATCATAGCTAAGAAATGCCCTATTAAAATCTTTTATGGTTGAGTACATTGTACCTTCTTGAATTAAAATATTGATATTATTCGGATCTAATTGCTTCGCTTTATTAAGAAATTCTTGAGCGGAGCTAATATCATTTAATTGGCGTTCATACAATGCCGCTAATAGTCCATAATTTGATGCTCTCTGTGATATATTTTGATTATTTTCCGTTAGGGCAATAACTTGTTCTAACGAGGCTTTAGACCCTTCGAGATCTCCTGATTTATTCAGTGCTATTGCTTTTTGAAAGTGACCATTTAGACTCTTACCTTTGGTAATATCTAGCGCTTTGTCTGCTTCTGTTATCGCCTCGGAGTATTGTTCCAAGCCATTTAAAGCTTCAGCTTTACCAACAGCCGTTGCTTCTTTTGCGTCCTTTGTTTTACATTTCGACGAAAATGTGCCGAATAATTCTAGTGCTTCACTGTACATTTCTGAATGCAAGGCCGATTGCGCTGTTTCTAATGATGCTCTACATTTTTTACCCATAGTAAATGTTTGGGAAAAACTTAGACTACACATAATCGCTAGACCTAGGCTAAAACCGTATTTTAAAGTATTTAGCTTGTTTTTTTTGGTTGATTTACGGTACATTATATTAAATTTTATAATTAGATTCCTTATTAATTTTCATGTTTATTTCTTCATTAATAACATCCCATTTATTTTTGAGTTCTGATCCAATTTTTTCAGAAATTGTTCTAAGTTTCCTAAATTTAAAAGATAAAAAAGCACTTAGGACTCCAAGAGCTATAAAAGCAATTCCGATCCAAAAGACAACGGCTTTACCCGCAAGTTTAGGATTATTGATTAAAATGTAAGAAAAAGAAATACCAAGAAGCCCCATTAGTAGTATAATCCACCAATCTTTAATTCCGATCGATTTTAAATCAAAGGAACGGAACACGGCATATATGGAACGTGTTAATATAACTACAGCTACTAATATAGTCAGAACAATGAAGGTAATCTGAGGTCTTGCAATTAATATTATTGCAACAACAAGATTAATACAACTAAATATTAAGCTATCATCAGCAGTTATTTTATTTTTTTTATGAACTAAAACTACATAAAGTTCTATTACACTTGAAACAAGAATTGTATACCCAATTATCTTCGAAAGCCCTAAAAAACTATCTTCTGAGAAAAATGTACAATATATCCCAATAGCAAAAAAAATAAGTCCAAAGATTAAGGCAATGTACCATGTATCGGCTGCTTCTCGAATTAATTTAAGATTTTTCATTGATAAGGTTAGCTTTTGTTTTGATTTAATTTGTGAGATTAAGTTGACTTAGGGGGAGAGTATTACAAGTTATATAATTCTGAAATAAAAAGAAAATCATTTGTACTAAAATTTAAAAATACTTCATAAAGTTCCTTATTTGATTTATATCAGAAAGCTTTAAAATGATGTGACAGCATTTTACCTAACATACATTTTATAGACTGTATATTGTAAACTTTTTTAAAGGGGCATTCTTCAGAATTTCTTTACCACTAAGAAAAAACCAAAAAATAATAATGATTACCAATGCAAACCAAAAATGAATTTGTAACATAAACAAAATACTTAATTACACAGGTATTAAATAAGCAATAACGGTTTACATTAAATTATAAACAATCATATAAGGATCAAATAGTTACAGATACGATTCCTTTCATTTAAAATAAAAAGCTTCCTAAATAGTGATGATTTCTATGGTAATGGGTTTGACTTAGCCAATAAAGCAGCACCCAAAATACCTGCATTGTTTTGATGTGCTGCTGGTGTAACAGGGGTGTTTATTTTTATTTCATCTTTAAAATCATCAAACTTTTTACTTGCTCCGCCACCAATAATGATGTGATCAGGAGAGAATAATTTTTCAATTAAACGGAGGAATTTATTTACGCGTTTCCCCCATTCTGTATACGAAAGATGATTTCTTTTTCTTACAGAGTTAGCTGCATACTGTTCTATACGTTTATATTTTTTATATGGAATTGAACCTAATTCAAAATTTGGAATTAAATCACCATTGTAAAATGCGCCTGAACCAATTCCAGTACCAAGGGTTATCATAAATACTAAACCTTTCTTTCCTTTACCTGTTCCAAAAGACATTGTTGCTAATCCTGCTGCATCCGCGTCATTGGCAACATTAAATTCTAATCCAGTATATTTTTTAAATAGTTCCTCGACATTAACTCCTCTCCAGCTTTTGTGAATATTTGAACTGGTGTGTGCAACCCCATGAGTTACCAGAGCAGGAAACCCACAACCTACTTTGCCTTTCCAATTAAAATGCTCAACCAACTGTTTTACAGTATTAGCAACATCTGCAGGTTTAGCTCCTTCAGGTGTAGGAATGCGGTGGCGTTCGGTTAAAAGTTCTCCAGTGTCAATATTAACAATAGCTCCTTTAATTCCTGAGCCACCTATATCAATGCCGAGTAATTCCATTTATTTTGAATCGCGTTTTTCTTTAAACTTAAATTAATGTGATAAATATACTTAAAAAGTCATCAAATCATTGTGCTTTCATTTTACGATGATTTATTTTATTCTGTTGTCATATCTAAATATTCAACTGATCGCGCATTTTCGGATTATTTATATAGAATTTTGGCTATTCCTTTAATTTACGACAGTCTAAATTGGAAAAGGTTCAGCTTAGAGAGGATTATGCCAAGTATATAGATATTGTGGATGGTATTGATTTTGTACTTGGGAAGAAAAATGATATCATGACTGTTCAGGAACGGTTTCTAGTAAAACAGTATCAAACATTCAATGATTTCACCATCAGATATCAAAGGTATTTGAATAATATCGTTGATCGCTTTGAATCTGAGAACTATATAAAAAGCTCATTATTTTACTTATAGTATAATCGACAGCTCTAAATATGCGAAAAAAAAGATTCAATTTTTATAAAGTATGCTATCGTAGATTTTAAAAAGGTATATGATAAAATTGATACAAATAAAATTCGTAAAGTCAATAATCAAGAGAATACCTCCAAAATAATTGATAACCGTTATATTGAATGTATTGTAAAATATAACATTGATGCTTCTTCGTCGTTCTTTCGAATTGATATTTAATTCTTAGTCAAACTTTTGGTGGATGAAATGCTTATTGCTCAAAAAGGCTGTTTATAATTCATTCGTTTTAGCATTTTTTTATTATCAAAAGGTTGTATTTTTAATAGCTCAATTTTGCTATGTCAACAGAAATGCATCTTATCAAATTCACCAAAAAAGGAATTTACTGTCCACAAGGCAAGTTCTATTTAGATCCTTGGTATCCTGTTGACTACGCAATAATTTCTCATGGACATGCAGATCATGCACGTTGGGGAATGAAACGTTATTTATGTATGGATGACTCAAAGGCAATTTTACAGCATCGCTTAGGTGCTGGCATTACGATTGAGAGTATGCCTTATGGAAAGGAACTAACAATAAATGAGGTCAAGGTAAGTTTTCATCCTGCCGGTCATGTTATTGGTTCAGCGCAAATAAGGTTAGAGCATAAGGGTTATGTGGTGGTTTTTACAGGGGATTATAAAACCCAACCTGATTTTTTAACAACACCTTTTGAATCTATAAAGTGTAACACATTTATTACTGAAAGTACTTTTGGCTTACCCATTTACAATTGGAAATCAGAAGAAGACTTACAAAGGGAGTTGCAATCCTGGGTAACAACAAATCAACAAAATGATAGAACCTCTGTTTTTCTGGGTTATTCGTTAGGTAAAGCACAACGTTTAATGTCTTTATTGAATGGCTGTGATGATATTTATGTGCATCGTTCTATTCATAATTTAAATAATGCTATTTCGGAATCAGGAATTAAATTGCCAGAAACTAAACTATGGTCCGCAGATTTAGATAAGAAAACACTTCAGAATAAAATTATTATTGCACCACCAGCAATATTAGGCTCTCGAATGCTAAAACGTTTACCAAATCCTGCAACTGCGATTTGTTCTGGATGGATGCAAATTAGAGGAAATAGACGTTGGCAAGCTGTCGATGCTGGTTTTGCTGTAAGTGATCATGCCGATTGGAATGGATTGATTGATGCCGTAAAATCATCAGAAGCAGAGCAAGTTTATGTAACGCATGGCTCTCAAGCCGTTTTTTCAAAGTATTTAGATGAAATTGGCATTAAAGCAGACGAGTTAGTCACCGAATATGGCGATGAGGCGCTTGCAAAAGCTGAAGCAGAAACCGATAAAGTTACTGCCGAATGAAGTTGTTTTCAAAACTAATCAGTGCTATAGAAATCACCAACAAGACGAATGCTAAAATTGAAGCTTTGGTCAATTATTTTAAAATTGCGCCCGATAAAGATAAGCTTTGGCTTATTGCTTTATTCACGGGAAAGCGACCAGCACGTCCAGTAAAAACCTCCCTAATGCGCGAATGGTGTATGGAAATTACCAAATTACCAGAGTGGTTATTCTTAGAAAGTTATAGTACTGTTGGTGATTTAGGAGAAACCATAGCACTCTTATTACCAACACCGACGCATAGACTCGATTTGACATTACACGAATGGATGACCCGACTGAAAGTTTTAAAGTCAAAATCTGAAGAACACAAAAAAGCCTTTGTTCTTGAGGCTTGGTCTGGACTAGACCAACAAGAACGATTGATTTTTAATAAGTTAATTGGTGGTAGTTTCCGGATTGGTGTGTCCAAAAAAACCTTAGTTAATGCCTTGGCAAAATTGACCAATATTGACACCAATCAATTGATGCACAGCATCATTGGTAATTGGGATGTTGATTCTATAACCTTTGAAGAACTCATCCATGGAAAGCACATCAACTATGATAATTCTAAACCGTATCCATTTTGTTTGGCTTATGCCTTAGAAAAGGAATTATCAGAATTAGGAGAACCAAATGATTGGATTGTCGAGCAAAAATGGGACGGTATTCGCGGGCAAATTGTAAAACGTAATAATGAAATTTACATCTGGTCAAGAGGTGAAGAATTGGTCACCAAACAATTCCCAGAATTGGTAGAAGCCATGCAGAATTTTAATGATGATTTTGTTATCGATGGGGAAATACTGGCAATGAAAGACAATGATGTATTACTTTTCAACGATTTGCAAAAACGGCTAAATCGAAAGAATGTGACTAAGAAACTTTTAGAAGAAGTTCCTGTTGGGTTTAAGGCTTACGATATTTTAGAGTACAATGGTAGTGATATTCGAGATGTGGCGTTTATTGAACGTCGTGAACAGTTAGGGTCTTTATTCAACTCAGTGCCTTTATCAGAGCATATTAAATTGTCTTTTCTGGTAGATTTTAAAAAATGGAATGACCTCCATACCATCAGAGATAATTCAAGAGTTATCAATAGTGAAGGCTTAATGCTAAAGCTGAAGCAATCGCCATATCATACAGGTCGTAAAAAAGGGGATTGGTGGAAATGGAAGGTCGATCCATTAACCATAGATGCTGTGATGATTTATGCCCAAAAGGGCAGTGGAAGACGTAGTTCTAAGTATACAGATTATACGTTCGCCGTTAAAAAAGATGATGCTTTAGTAACCGTTGCAAAAGCCTATTCCGGTCTAACAGACAAAGAAATTACAGAGATTTCTCAATGGGTTAATAAAAATGCTATAGAGCGATTTGGTCCTGTAAGAACGGTTAAGCCAGAACTTGTTTTTGAAATTGCTTTTGAAGGTATTGCGTTAAGCAACCGTCATAAATCAGGAGTCGCCTTACGTTTTCCACGTATTGCGAGATGGCGTAAGGATAAACCTGTGGATGAAATAGATACTATAGACACTGTAAAACAACTTATAACCGCACCTTGAGTCAGTTCAGAGAAAGCGAAGGCCTACATATAATTAATAATTGGATGGCAGAAAAAGGTCAGGCACCTTTTCCGTTTCAATTGCAAACATGGCAACGCTATGCTAATGGTTATTCGGGTATGGTGGTTGCACCAACTGGATTTGGAAAAACCTTTTCTGTTTTTTTAGGTGTAATTATTGATTATTTGAATCATCCCGATAAGTATCCAAAAGGCTTAAAATTGCTCTGGATTAGTCCATTACGCTCTTTGGCTAAAGACTTAGCTAAGGCCATGACAGCAGCTGTGGATGATATTGGTCTAGACTGGTCCGTGCAGGTAAGAAATGGCGATACGCCAACTTCTGTAAGGCGAAAACAAGAACGCTTAATGCCAGATGTATTGTTGACGACACCAGAAACAATGCATCTCTTGTTCTCTCAAAAAAAGAACTCAAGATGGTTCAAAGGCGTCAAATGTGTTGCCATTGATGAATGGCATGAGCTTATAGGAAATAAACGTGGTGTACTTACAGAATTGGCTATTGCACAATTAAGATACTACTCGCCAAAGCTAAAAATCTGGGGAATCACAGCCACTATAGGTAATCTTGAAGAAGCAAAGCATGTGCTATTACCGTACCCAGATTTAAAAGTGACTCAGGTTACAGCCAAACATAAAAAGAAAATAGACATAATTTCGGTCCTACCAGATGACATTGAGGTATTACCATGGGCGGGTCATTTGGGAGCCATTATGGTAGATAAAATTTTGCCGATTATAGCATCTAATACCACTACGTTAATATTTACGAATACGAGAGGTCAAGCAGAGTTGTGGTATCAGCTTTTATTGAATGCAAGTCCAGACTTGGCAGGACTTTTAGCCATTCATCATGGCTCTATAGATAAGAAACTGAGAAACTGGATTGAAGATAATATCGCTTCAGGGTATTTAAAAGCCGTGGTTTGTACGTCTTCCTTAGATTTAGGTGTGGATTTTAAGCCTGTTGATTGTGTGATTCAGATTGGTTCTGTTAAAGGTGTCGCACGCTTTATGCAACGTGCTGGCCGCAGTGGCCATTCACCATTTGAGCGTTCAAAGATTTATTTTATTCCAACACATTCCTTGGAGTTGGTGGAAGTTTCAGCCTTGAAAGAAGCTGTGAAAGAAAAGCAGGTAGAATCTCGTGACCCAATGGTATTAACCTTTGATGTTTTGGTCCAATTTATGGTGACCTTAGCGGTCGGTGAGGGCTTTGTTTCAAACGAACTATTTCTGCGCATTCAGCAAATTCATGCTTTTCAATATCTCAGAGAAGATGATTGGCAGTGGTGCTTACACTTCATTACAAAAGGCGGAAAGACTTTAAATTCTTATGAAGAATTCCATAAGGTCATTTTGGATGAGGATGGATTGTACAAAGTAAAAAGTCGTCGCATTAGCATGTTGCATCGCATGAATATTGGTGCTATTGTTAGTGAAGTAAACATGATGGTCAAGTACATGTCTGGTGGCTATATTGGGATGATTGAGGAGTTCTTTATTTCGAAATTAAAACCAGGTGACCGTTTTATTTTGGCTGGTCGAATATTAGAATTGGTACAAATTAAGGATATGACCGTTTTAGTGCGAAGAAGTAAGGCTAAGAAAGCTGTTTCACCAAGTTGGTTAGGTGGACGCTTACCTTTAACATCCCATTTAAGTCATTATCTAAGGTTAAAATTATCAGACGCCTTACAGCCTGGACGTTTAGAGAAAGAACTTCGTTTTTTAAATCCCTTGGTATCTCGACAAGACCGTCATTCGCACATACCAAAAGCCAATGAGTTTTTAGTGGAGTTAATCGAAACTAAAGATGGTTACCATTTATTTATGTATCCTTTTGAAGGACGCTTGGTACATGAGGTATTTTCGGCATTGATGGCATATCGCATTAGTAAAGTAAAACAATTAACGTTCACTATAGCCATGAATGACTATGGTTTTGAATTATTGAGTGATCAGCCTATTCCAGTGGATGAATCAAATATTGAAGCCTTGTTAAGTAAAGATAATTTAATGGATGATGTAATTGCCAGTATAAATGCTTCTGAAATGGCATCCCGAAAGTTTAGAGATATTGCGGTTATTGCCGGTTTGGTGGTACAGGCCCAACCAGGAACACGAAAGAATAATAAAAGTCTGCAGTCTTCTTCAGGACTTATTTTTAGGGTCTTAGAGGACTATGAGAAAGATAATTTATTGTTACGACAAGCCTATACAGAGGTGTTTAATCAACAGTTGGAAGAGGCAAGATTACAGCAGGCTTTTGTGCGTATTTCAAAGAGCAAGATTGTTATGAAATATGCAAAGTCTTTTACACCTTTGAGCTTTCCATTGAAGGTGGATAGCTTACGAGGTACCATGAGTAATGAAAGTTTAGATAAACGTATTCAACGTATTAAAGAGCAGGCATTTAAGATTGACTAATTGACGATTATAACTGAGCATATCACCATTAATAATGAAGAATTAGTCCTTACTAATCAACGTGCGTTGTATTGGCAACGCCTGGACGCTTTGATATTGTCGGACATCCATATCGGGAAAACAGCCCATTTTAGAAAACATGGTATTCCGATGCCAGATGATGTGTTACAAAACGATCTAGAACGACTAAAAAAGCTCATTCATCAATTTAGTGTAAAAACACTTTTAATTGTTGGTGATTTATTTCATGCGGAGCGAAATAGTGATATGGTTACTTTTAAAGATTGGCTTACTCAATTCCCAAATTTAAAGTTAATATTAATAAAAGGTAATCATGATCGGCAGTCTCAGGCTTTAATGGAAGATTTAAATATTGAGGTTGTAAAACAACTACATATAGAACCTTTTGTATTTCTTCATAATCCTTTGGAAAATAGTCAGAGCCAATTTACGATATCAGGTCATAGGCATCCAGGTGTGTTGATACAAGGTAAAGGGAAACAGAAGATTAAGTTACCATGCTATCAAATCACTGATGATTACATGATTTTACCTGCTTTTAGTTTGTTCACAGGATTAAATACAAGCGATATGTCAGATGCATCTATCTATTATGCGTTTACAGATAAATCAATATTTCGACTTTAGCAATCTTGCATTTCATCGAATAATTAATGCATTTTAACGATATTATAAAAATCTTTCATATGTTTGATGTCCCAAATTGATAGTTGCAGATTTAATCTGTAGCTTTAAAGTACTTAACCAATGAAAAACCTACTTAATTTTGCGTCCTACGCATGTGCATTACTCATTAGTATTTCTTGTACCACGCAACCCATTGATTCTGTTCAGTTAGATCTACTCAATCAAGAAGCGTTAAATGATTCTTGTGAAGACGAAGATCCCATTACAAGAGTGGTAAATAATGGTACCGTAACGTTTGCTTTTAAAGTTATTGATGATCAAGGTAACGTATTAGTTGATATTCCAAATATTCCAGCAAGTTCAACAACGTCTTGGGTAAGTTTTACTCAAGGTGAGGTCCTTTTTTCTCTAGATAGTGATCAAACGTTGGTCAATGACGACAAGGTTGTTTTACAAATGGGAACTTGTATGGCCTATGATATTGAAATTGATGCAAACAATCAGATTGTTTCTTATACGCCCATTACGCTTTAGAACAGATTAATATTATTTTGGAATTATTTAAATCTGTGGTAAAAAATAGATAAAGATTTCCTCCGTCTTTGATTTTAAGTTTTTTACGAATATCACCCACAGAAATGGGGAAGTTGCGTGTTGTGACATTAGCCTTTGTAATCTTTTCTTTAGCAAAGGCCTTCTTATTAAAAGCAATATTTTTTTGAATCTTGAACTGTCTTCCTGGAAAATCTATAAATTTTCCAGAAGTATATAAATGGGAATGTTTATGAAGTTTAGCAATACCTAAAGCCCTACTAACAGTCGCAAATGCACCAGCTTTTAAAATTGCTACATTAGGTTCATACAAATAGGTAAGAGGAAGACTATATTCTGCATTAATTTCTGTTTCATCGACAAACTTATAATCAAACTCCTGATTTCCAGTTTTAGTAACGTTTACTGTTTTTATTCTGAACTCGGCTTTGTAATCACGTTCTAAAATCCAAAGTAATTCTTTAACTTCATTATTAACTGCAATGACGTGTAATTCCTTAACGTAATCTAGGGCGTTCCGTGTAGCTTTAATATCTAGCAATGGAGACGTTTTAATCATCACATTATTGGCATATTTTAAAAATAAGCTTTGAAATGTTTTGATATTGGGCGTACAATCTGAGAGTAAAAACACTTTCTTTTTATGATCATCACGACGCGAAGGATCAATATAAATCCAATCGAATTGTATGTCAATTCGCTTTAAAGCATCCGTTCCACTTTCATTTAAACATTGAATATTCAGTAAATCAAGTGCCTTAAAATTATGCCGAACAATAGAGGATAAGGAATCATTTATTTCACAATGAATCACTTGAGCAATCTTTTTTGCAAAGTAATAACTATCTACACCAAATCCACCAGTCAGATCAATGATGCTACTTCCAGAAACTAATTTAGCTTTATATTCAGCAGTTTGTTCGGAAGAGGTTTGTTCAATATTAAGTTTATTTGGGTAATAGATATTAGACGTTTTAAACCAGGTGGGTAGTTTTTTCTCAGAACGCTTTTTAGCTTCAATCTGTGCTATAACCTCTTTTGAAGAAACCTCTTTAAATGGTATCCCCTTTAATAATAGACGTGATACATCAGTCTTGAGATTTGAGTTTATAAACTCTTGAATTTGTGTATTTAAAATAGCTTTATTCAAATTAAAACTATAGTCCCTTGGTGAGTTTGCTTACAATCTTATATTCGGACAAAAATTCTTTTAAAATAACTTTAATCGCAGTGTAAGCAGGAACAGCCACAATCATTCCGACAATACCAAACAATATCCCAGCGATTATAATGATTAAGAAAATCTCTAGTGGATGTGATTTTACACTTTTGGAGAATATAATTGGTTGACTAAAGAAATTGTCTATCAACTGGGCAATTATAAAGCCTATCATGACATAGCTTGTTTTAGGTAGGATTACTTCGCTGAAACTTTCCCCAAGATTGCTAGACATACTAAGCAGTAACATAAGGAAACCACTCACTAATGGACCTACATAAGGCACTAAGTTAAGCAGGGCGCATAAAAAAGCAATAACCACAGCATTATCAATTCCAAAAATTAAAAGGACTATGGTATAAATGACAAATAATATTAATATCTGAAAGATGAGTCCAACAAAATAGCGCGATAATAGGTCTTTGATTTTATTCCATGAGCGTTTAGAGCGCATTTCATTACCCTCTGGTACAATAGCAATAATTCCATTTTCAAAAAGCTGGCTGTCTTTCAAAAAGAAAAATGAAATAAACAGTACGGAAAACAATCCAACACTAAAACTGCCCAAGCCATTAATAACACCATTAAAAAAATTAGGTATTAGTGAAAAATCTAGTTTAGATAATAGATTAGAGTCTTTAATGGACTGTTCTACATCTATATTGTTAAATTCAAAGTAGTCATTAACCTGTAGATATAGTTTATTAATATTGTCTTCTAGCTGCTCAAAATCTAATAGGGCAAGATTCTTTCCTTGGTCTGAAATTAAAGGAATGAACATACCTATTAATCCAATGAGTAGACCAATAAATAGAACCATTGTCACGACGACAGCAAAGGTGTTATTAAACTTTAATTTACGCCTTAAAAATAGGATTATAGGTCTTCCAATAAGAGAAATTACAGCAGCAACCGTAATGTAAATGATTATGGATTGTATTTTGTAAAGAAAAAATAAAACCAAAGCAATGGCAGCTATTATGCCTAAAGCTCTTAAAATACCATTAGCTATGATTTTTGAATTCATACTTCAAATATGCTGATTTTAATTTATTGAGGCAAATAAAGCTAAAAGTTGATTGGTGATTTCGTACAGTGCAATACTGGTGGCTTGTACCACATTCATACTGCTATTATTTCCAAACATATTGATGTGAACTACCGTGTCACATTCATGAAGTACAGTATCAGAAATACCAAAATTTTCATCCCCAAGGAGAAGCACAATTTTCTCTTTTGAGGTGAGCCTGAATTCATTTAGAGGAGTGCTATTATCAGTTATTTCCAATCCAATAATGAAGTGATGTTCTTTTTTTAAATGTTCAATAACCTCATTAATGCTTGATTCTACACGGTATTTCACATACTTATCTGAAGATCGTGACGTTTTTGTCATCCGTTTTCCTATTGGGTTAGTGTCTCCACAGAAAATTAGTTCCTCTACACCAAATGCATCTGCAATTCGAAATATACTGCCAATATTAGGAGCATTATTAATATTATCGCAAACAATAGTTATTGGGTGTTGCTTTTTTTTAAATTGAGATGTGTAATGAGTGAGCTGCAAGGTTTTCTTTAATGTGTAAAAGCATATTTTACAATATTAGCTCCCATTTTTAAGGCTTTGTCACGGACATCCTCGGGATCATTATGTACCTCCTCATCTTCCCAGCCATCACCAAGATCACTTTCAAATGTAAAGAGTAGCACTAAACGACCTTCATGAAAAATTCCAAATGCTTGTGGCGCCTTACCATCATGTTCATGCACTTTTGGGAGTCCCTTTGGAAATTCAAACGCTGAATTAAAAATTTCATGATCACTAGGAATTGCTCTCAATTCCTTATTAGGAAATACCTTTTTGAGTTCTTTTGTGATATAGGGTTCCATACCATAATTATCATCGATATGTAAAAACCCTCCTGAAATTAAATGCAGTCTTAAATTTTCTGCATCCTCATCACTAAAAAAAACATTACCATGCCCTGTCATGTGCAGAAAAGGATATTGAAAAATATCAGTACTGCCAACTTCAACAGTTTCTATGGTCTCATTAATATTTGTATCAATATTGTCGTTGCAAAATTTTATGAGATTAGGTAATGCAGTTGGATTACTGTACCAATCACCACCACCTTTATACTTCAAAACAGCAACATCTTGGGAATACACATTAAGACTTATAAATACAAGGATTAAAAAGTTTATCGTTCTCATATTTTATTCATTGATTAAAGCAACTGAATGGCAAGCGGCAATGGCTGCAGTTTCTGTCCTTAATCGGTTTTTACCCAAAGTTACAGGAATAAAATGAGCGTCCAAAGCCATTGTAATTTCTTTAACGCTAAAATCACCTTCTGGGCCTATTAAGATTAAAGTTGATGAGTTAGTATTAACTTGAGATTTAAGAGACTTTCGATCGGTTTCTTCGCAATGGGCAATAAACTTATCACCGTCTATATTTTGAGCTATGAGATCTTTAAAGGATACTACGGGATTAAGCTTAGGTAGGTAGCATTGTAATGATTGTTTCATGGCGGATTGAATGATTTTTTCAAAACGCTCTTGTTTTATAACCTTTCGCTCGCTATTATCACAAATAATTGGTGTGATCTCATCTATACCAATTTCTGTTACTTTCTCTAAGAACCATTCAAAACGATCATTCATTTTTGTTGGTGCTACTGCTAAATGAAGTTTATAATCGCGCGGCTCTTTTCTTGAAATATTAGAAAGCGTAACCGTACAATGCTTAAGATCTGCAAGAATTAATTCTGCTTCAAATAACCAACCTTTACCATTAGTAATGTGAATAATATCTCCAACCTTCTTTCTTAGTACTTTTACAATATGACGACTTTCTTCTTTATCAAAACTAAATTCTTTGTCGTTGTTAGAGATATTGGGATTAAAAAATAATTGCATTATTTGGTGACTTCTGTGTATTTTAAAACGGTAATTTCTTTAATTGGCTTCGCGTCGTGTGTCTTTAATACTACGTAATGCCATTTTTGATCTGTAATGTCTAAAGTGAAAATATCATTAGTGTCATGACTTTTAATGGCTTCTTCAAAATCAAGATGCATTTTACCTTCTGGAAACCAACCTAAATCACCACCGCGCTTAGCGCCTGAGTTCATTGAATGTAATTTAGCCAAGGCCTCAAACGTGTAACCTTGTTTAAATTGTGAGACAATTTTAGTACGCTTAGCGTTGATTTCTGACTCACTCATTTTACGACCATCAAAGAAGATATAACTTACTCTTTGGTGTACTACATTTTCTTTATCTATAACCTTACAGTAAGTCTTTTTATCCTCTGATTTCACAACTTTTTTCCCGCCCTTAGATAATTTAAACAACTCATCAGCAAGACGAGTTCTGTGTTTCTCCCTATTAAAGGTAACCAGCTTACCCTTGTTGGTTTTTTTATGTGTTTTAGCAAATGTTTTGGCTTCTTCTTTGGTACTAACTGAGTCAAGTTCTTTTTCTAAAGCTTTTTGCGAAAAACAAAGTAGTGGGCAAAACAATAATATAATTAGTAATTGTTTCATTTTTGGTGAGATTGATTCTTTAACAAAACAACTAAATTTTAAATTGTATTTAAAGCCTAATGCTTTCTGTTATCAACAGATGTTTTAACAATTTAAATCTTTAGCCTAGCGGTAGCCATAACATCAAAATCTGAAAAATCTTTCTTTAAGTATTTCAAATATCCAACAATAGCAATCATTGCTGCGTTATCTGTTGTGTATTCAAATTTTGGGATATAAGTGGTCCATCCATGTTTACTTTCTGCATCTTTTAAAGCTTTTCTAATCCCTGAGTTCGCAGAAACTCCTCCACCAATAGCAATATGATTAATACCAGTTTCTTTAACAGCTAATTTTAGCTTATCCATTAAGATCCCAATGATGGTGTATTGAATGGATGCACAAATATCATTTAGATGCTCTTCTATAAAATTGGGATTGGCTTTTGTTTCACGTTGCACAAAATATAGGATGGCTGTTTTTAAACCCGAAAAACTAAAATTTAAGCCCTCAACTTTAGGTTTTGTAAATTTATAGGCCTTAGGATTTCCCAATTGCGCGCGCTTATCAATTTCAGGACCTGCAGGATATCCCAAACCAAGAACCTTACCACTCTTATCGAAGGCTTCGCCAACAGCATCATCAATGGTCTCACCAATGACTTTCATATCAAAGTAGTCATTAACCTTAACAATTTGAGTATGTCCACCAGAAATGGTCATGGCTAAAAAAGGGAATAGTGGCTTTTTATGATCTTTTTCATCAATAAAGTGAGCAAGAATATGCGCTTGCATGTGGTTAATATCGATTAATGGTATGTTTAATCCATATGCCAAAGATTTAGCAAAAGATGTACCTACAAGTAATGAACCCATTAAACCAGGTCCTCGTGTAAAAGCAATAGCATCGAGATCGTCTTTTTGAATTCCTGCTTTCGCAATGGCCTGATGAACTACAGGAACAATATTTTGCTGATGAGCTCGAGATGCCAATTCGGGTACTACTCCTCCATACTCAGTATGGATTTTTTGGTCGGCCACAATATTACTTAAAATCTGGTCATTACACAGTATAGCCGCAGACGTATCGTCGCAGGAAGATTCAATTCCGAGGATGTAAATATTTTCTTTTTTCATTAACCAAAATGGGCACAATAATTGTTAATTTTACAAGTGATAGTCTAAAGCAACACTTAGTAACGTATAGTATGTACAAAGGTAGTGAAGATTTTATCAATTCGTAATCAGATAATTTATCAAAAGAGTACTCAAAATAATAGGGAAAATAGCAGGTATAATTCTGTTGCTTTTTCTTATTGTGTTTTTAATATTGGGTATTCCTGCCGTTCAAACTAGTTTAGGTAAATATGCTACCAAAAAGTTAAATGAGGATTTTAAGACCGACGTTAATATTGGTAAAGTAGGTCTGCAACTCAACGGTGATATTGAAATCAAGGAAATTTTAATTAGAGATCATAAAAAAGACACCCTTATTGCCATTGGTGAATTAAACAGTTCAATCATTAGCTTTAAAAATCTTTACAATAGCAAACTCAACTTTGGTGATATTGATATTCAAAAATTAGTTTTTAATCTTAAGACATATCAAGGAGAAGAGGATACTAATCTTGATGTATTTGTTGATAAATTTGAAGATGACAATCCCAGACAAGGTCAAAGCGACTTCTTGCTATCTTCAAGTGATGTTTCGATTGAAGACGGAATTTTTCGCTTGTTAGATGAGAATCTAGAATCACCTGAGGCTTTTGAGCTTAGTAACTTAACAGCAAATACCACTAATTTCTTAATAAACGGTCCTAATGTAAGTTCTCGCATTAATAAGTTCAGTTTTGTAGATAGTAGAGGAATTAGAGTTGAAAATTTAATGGCCAACTTTGTCTACACTTTAGATCATATGAACTTTGGTGACTTAAATATAAAAACTAAGAAGTCTGAATTAAAGGGAGATTTAAGATTTGATTACAAACGACAGGACCTAAAGTATTTTACGGATAAGGTTAATGTTACTGCGAGCTTTAGAGATTCTGAAATTTCCTTAACAGAACTTAATGTGTTTTTCGATGAGTTTGGAACCAATCAAAGAACAAGTTTTAATGCAGATTTCTCAGGGACATTAAATCATCTCATAGCAGAAAATCTTAATGTAAGTACCACTCGTAATACTAGAATTATTGGTGATATTACTTTTAAGAATTTATTTAAAAAAGAAGACGATAGTTTTGAGCTTGATGCAAAGTTTCAAAATTTAGCGTCAAATTATAATGATCTCACAGCATTACTGCCGCGCATTTTAGGTAATGCAATCCCAACTATACTCGATAAAGTTGGTAACTTTAGGATTAATGGAACCTCACACATTACAGCTAAGCGCATTGATGCTAATATTAATATTAACACAGATTTAGGGACCTTAAGGTCAGATCTTGAGCTAACCGAAATTGATGATATAGACAATGCAAATTATTTAGGTAATGTCATTTTTGAAGAGTTTGATATTGGGAAATTAATCGATGATCCAAAAGCCCAATTTGTATCTGCCAATGTAGATGTTGATGGTAAGGGCTTCACCTTAGACAACCTTCGAACTGATATTAAGGGGGATGTTTTTAGCTTAGTTTACAACGGTTATACCTACCAAGGAATTCAGCTTTCCGGAGATTTAGGAAATAAAATATTTAATGGAGAACTAAAAGCAGATGATCCTAATTTACAATTAGACTTTAACGGATTAATAGATTTCACAGAAGAAAAAAAGAAATTTGATTTTAAAGCTAATGTAGCTTATGCCAATTTACGCGTGCTCAACTTTGTGACAAGAGATAGTGTGTCTGAATTTAAGGGTTTAATTATTACGACGGCCACAGGATCTACTTACGATAAAGCAAGTGGTACAGTAAATATTAAAAATACCATTTACAAAAATCAAGATGGTCGTTATCGCTTCGAAGATTTTGATATTGTGTCATCATTTAGAGGTGAAGAACGCACGATCTCGGTTAATTCACCGGATATTATAACTGGAAATATAAAAGGAAAATTTAGAGCAAATGATATTCTGGATTTGATAGAAAATTCTGTAGGCAGTATTTACACCAATTATGTTCCGCATGAGGTTGATGAAGGGCAATACATTGATTTTAAGTTTAATATCTATTCTAAAATTGCATCCGTATTTTATAAAGACTTAACATTAGGAAAGCATACGTTTGTTGAAGGTAGAATTGAGACTGATGAAAAAGGATTTGAACTCACATTTAATTCTCCTGAAATTAAGTTTCAAAACTATTTTGCCAATGATATTAATCTTAGTGTAGATAATAGCAACCCTCTGTACAACACTTTTATTGAAATTGATAGTTTGAGTGCTGGAATTTATGATGCTTCAGACTTTAGACTCATTAATATCACCAGACGTGATACCCTTCTTATAAAGACTAATTTTAGAGGCGGTGAAAACAATCAAGACGTTTTTGATCTTAACTTATTTTACACCATGGACAAAACTAACAAGTCTGTATTTGGTTTCAAAAAGTCCGATATTTTATTTAAGGGTTATGAGTGGTTTATTAATTCTAAGAAGAATACTTTCAATAAAGTTCGCTTTGATAAGAATTTTGATGCTTTTGATATATTTCCAATATCAATTAATCAAGGTGATGAAGAGATTGAGATATCTGGTATTATTAATGGTGAAACAAATAAGAACTTACGTGTAGATTTTAAAGATATAGAACTAGTTAAAATCACACCACGAATTGATAGTTTAGCCTTAAACGGAATCGTTAATGGTAGGATAGATATCAATCAGAGTAATGGCGTGTATTTACCAAAATCAAATATTGAAGTCAGTAATCTTTTTGTCAATGATTATGATTTGGGTAACCTAAATGCCAAGGTAGAGGGTAATAACTCAATAACAGATTATAGAGTTGATGTTTCACTCATAAATGATAACCTGAGGTCTTTTATAGCAAAAGGCTCTATTGATTTTGCAGATAAAAATCCGACAATAAATTTGGATGTTGCTTTCGACGAGTTCTTAATCAATCCTCTAAACCCACTAGGTGAGGGCGTAATCAGTAATATAAGAGGTCAGGTTTCTGGTAATGCACGAGTCACAGGTAATCTTCGAAAACCGAGTATTGATGGAGAATTATTACTCGATCGAGCAGGTCTTTCTATTCCATATCTCAATGTAGATTATGGATTTGATTTTGACTCTAAAGTATCATTGCGCAATCAGCAATTTATTTTTAATAATGTTGCGATGACGGATTCTAAATACTTTTCTCAAGGGTACCTCAACGGATTTATTGAGCACAATAATTTTTCGGATTGGAAATTAGGATTAGATTTAACAACAGACAGGTTACTAGTTTTAAATACAGAAGAATCTGAAGATGAATTGTATTATGGAACTGGCTTTGTTTCAGGAAATGCAACAATAAAAGGCCCAACCGATCAACTTGTTATAGATGTAGAAGGTAGTACAGCAACAGGTACAATTTTTAATATTCCATTAAATGATTCTGAAAGTTTTGGTGATAATTCCTTCATACATTTTTTAACCCCAGAGGAGAAAAAAGCGAGAATCAGCGGAGAAATTGTTGAAACTATAGAAGTTAAAGGCCTGATCTTGGATTTTGATTTAAATGTTACAGAAGATGCGATTATAGAAATAGTAATTGATAAAGATTCTGGGAGTACGATAAAGGGTAAAGGTGCTGGAGGACTAAATTTCTTAATAAATACTAATGGTACTTTTAATATGTGGGGAGATTTTGTTGTCTACGAAGGGGTTTACAATTTTAGATATAGAGGATTAGTTGAAAAACGTTTTAATGTAGAGCGTGGAGGTAGTATCGTTTGGGAAGGCGACCCTTTAAAAGCGCAATTAAATATTAAAGCTATATATGCAAGTAAAGCTAACCCTTCAGTTTTATTAGATAACCCTATTAATCAAACTATTCCTGTTGAGGTTGAGATACATCTCACTGGTCCGTTAGAGCAGCCAGATCCTCAATTTGATTTCAGATTTCCTACAGTAAATTCTACGGTGAAATCTGAGCTAGATTATAGATTATCATCAAAGGACGAACGCGATAACCAAGCATTAATATTTTTGGCAACTGGTGGTTTTGCAAATGGTGTCAGTGGTCTTGATTTTAATGGTAATATTGCTGAGCGATTAAGTGGAATAGTAAATAATTTACTCGGAGGTGATAATGAAGATTTACAAGTAGGTATTGATGTTGAAATAGGGCAAAACACACCCGACTTGCAGACTAACAATCGGGTAGGTGTTACTTTACAAACTAAAATCTCTGATAAAATATTAGTTAATGGTAATTTTGGTGTTCCTTTTGGTAGTGCGGCACAAACAACCATTACTGGTGATGTCCAAATAGATTGGTTACTCAATGATGAAGGTACCTTGAGGGCTAAGGTGTTTAACAGAGAGAATACGATTAGAAATTTTGGCGAAGAAATAGGATACACTCAAGGTATCGGTTTATCCTACAATGTAGAATTTGATACTTTTAAAGAACTTCTTGATATTATTTTTTCAGGAAAAAATAGAAAGGATAAAGTAGAAGAAAAAGCCAAAAATACAGTGGAAGAAACTGACGATGACATGATGCCAGAATACATGTCTATGAAGAGAAAAAAGAAAAAAACTAAGTCTTGAAAATCTGGTATTTGCACATTTTTTAAATTAGTTATTAACGAAAACGTTTGAATTAGTTTTCGTTATTTTTTTTTGCCAACTTCACTACATAATTCTTTGTTTTGTTTACTAATTTTACTAGACAGAATAATATTTAATGCTAGATACTATAAAGAAAATAGGTGTTTTGACCTCAGGAGGGGACTCACCAGGAATGAATGCGGCAGTTAGATCTGTAGTTCGTGCTTGTGCATTTCATAACATAGAATGTATAGGTATTTATAGAGGTTATGAAGGTATGATTGATGGTGATTTTATTGCTATGGATGCGCGCAGTGTAAAAGGAATAATCAACAAAGGAGGAACTATTTTAAAATCAGCACGATCTAAAGACTTTAGAACTGTTGAGGGTAGAGCCAAAGCTCATCAAGAATTAAAAAAGGCCGGTATAGACGCTTTCGTGGTGATTGGTGGTGATGGTAGTTTTACTGGTGCTATGATATTTAATCAAGAATTCAACTTTCCAGTAATGGGAATTCCGGGGACTATCGATAATGATATATATGGTACAACACATACACTAGGTTATGATACTGCTCTAAATACTGTAGTAGATGCAATTGATAAGATTAGAGATACGGCCAGTTCTCATAACAGATTGTTTTTTGTTGAGGTTATGGGACGCGATGTTGGTCACATTGCTCTAAATGCCGGCATTGCTGGTGGAGCAGAAGAGATTTTAATACCTGAGGAAGATTTAGGTTTGGACAGGTTGGTAGAGTCTTTACGACGGAGTAAGAAGTCAGGTAAATCTTCAAGTATTGTAGTAGTTGCTGAAGGAGATAAGATTGGTAAAAGTGTATTTGAGCTTAAAGATTTTGTAGACCAAAATATGGAAGGCTATGACGTGAGAGTTTCTGTTTTAGGCCACATGCAGCGTGGTGGTTCTCCATCTTGTTTTGATAGAGTTCTTGCGAGTAGAATGGGTGTAAAGGCTGTAGAGAGTCTTATTGGAGGTAAGAGCAATTTCATGGTAGGTCTTAAAAATGACGTTATTGATTTAACTCCTTTTGATCAAGCGGTAAAAGGAAAATCAAAAATAAATATGGAACTACTTAGAGTTTCAGATATAATGACAACATAAAATAATTAATAGTAGAACAAAAGATATGTCAAACTTAAAATTAGGAATAAACGGATTCGGAAGAATAGGAAGGATAGTTTTTAGAGCAACAGTCAAGAGAGACGATGTAGATGTGGTTGCAATTAACGATTTATTAGATGTTGAGCACTTAGCTTACTTATTAAAATATGATTCAGTTCATGGTAACTTTGATGGAACTGTTCAAGTCAAGGATGGTCATTTAGTTGTGGATGGTAAAACAGTGAGAGTAACGGCTGAGCGTGATCCTAAAAACTTAAAATGGGATGAAGTTGGTGCAGATGTAGTAGCAGAATGTACAGGTATTTTTACAACACTTGAAACAGCAGATTATCATATCCAAGCCGGTGCTAAAAAGGTAGTTATCTCAGCACCGAGTAAAGATGCACCAATGTTTGTGATGGGTGTTAATGACAGTGAATTAACTGCCGACCATACCATTGTTTCGAACGCGTCATGTACAACTAACTGTCTTGCGCCAATGGCAAAAATTATTGAAGATAATTTTGGTATAGAAGAAGCTTTAATGACCACAGTTCATGCCAGTACTGCAACACAATTGACTGTTGATGGTCCAGCTCGCAAAAACTACAGATTAGGGCGCTCTGCCATTTTAAATATCATTCCATCTACTACTGGTGCAGCTAAAGCTGTTGGTAAAGTAATACCTGAATTAGATGGAAAATTAACAGGTATGGCTTTTAGAGTTCCAACAGCAGACGTTTCAGTTGTTGATTTAACGGTTAAGACTAAAAAGGATACATCCTTAGATGAAATTAAGGCCGCCTTTAAAAAAGCGTCAGAAGAAAGTATGCCAGGTGTTGTTGGGTACACTGATGATGCTGTTGTATCACAAGATTTTGTCAGTGATGTGCGCACTAGTATTTTTGATGCAGATTCTTGTATAGAATTAAATTCTAAATTCTTTAAGCTAGTTTCTTGGTACGATAATGAGTTTGGTTACTCAAATAAATTGGTTGATTTAGCTCAAAAGGTAAATCGCTTATAATCATAAAATATAAATTGAAAATTCCGCAATGTAAAAGGCCTTGCGGAATTTCATTATTTTAAAGTATATGATTTTAATTACTGATGGTGGTTCTACTAAATGTGACTGGATTGCGATTGATGAAAATGGTAATCAAGCTGCTGATAAAATAAGAACCAAGGGTTTAAATCCGGCTATTATAGAAGAAAAGAAACTTCGAAAAACTATCAGAAAAAATCTAGAGCTCATGGCTCTTGTTCCAGAGGTTACCCATATATTTTTTTATGGGGCAGGTTGTGGAACAGAAAAACCGCGCTTACTCTTAAAGACGGTTTTAGAAGATTATTTTCCACAATCAATAGTTGAGGTAAGAGAAGACACCTACGCTGCAGCAAGAGCGTGTATTAACACTAATGATGAGGCTGCTGTAGTTTGCATTATGGGAACAGGATCTAATTGTAGTTACTTCGATGGAAGGCAATTGCATCAGCGTGTAGACAGCTTGGGTTATACCTTAATGGATGATGCTAGTGGTAATTATTATGGAAAGCAACTGATTAGAGATTATTATTTTAATAAAATGCCAGAAACCATAAGATTGGCTTTTGAGCATAAGCACAACTTAGATTCGGATTTTATAAAATTTAATTTATACAAACAGGCCAATCCAAGTGCATACCTTGCAGATCACGCTGAATTTATGTTTCTAAATAAAGATTCAGAATATATTCTTAATTTAATTAAGAAAGGAATACGCTTATTTACTGAAAATATGATTCTTCAGTTTAAAGAAGAAATAGATCAAGGTGTACCAGTACATTTCGCTGGGTCAATTGCATATTTTGCTCAAACTGAAATTTTTGAGGTTGCGGAAGAATACGGATTTATAGTCGGTAATTTTGTGAGACGACCAATAGAAGGATTGGTTGGATATCATATCAAAAATTTGAATTGATAATAAGCTGTTAATAATTCTCAAAAAGGTTATTGTTTAACTTATAAATTGGTTATATCTTTGTCGTATAATTAAAAAAAGAAACGTAATTATGTTCGAATTTGATCAATATTTAGGGTTTTTAGCTTTCTTAACCATTTTAACTATAGGATTTTGGTTAATGATTTTCCTATTGACGTTTGTAATACCTTACTGGGTTTTTGGTTCAGCGTTTGAGCGTTTCAAAGAAATAAGAGAAGAAAGGAAAGCAAAACAGTAAGAATTTTGCCATCAGAATATTAAGGAACACCAATGGGTGTTCCTTTTTTTTTGCTTAGATTTTACTAGTTTTTAGAATAAAATACGTTTCGAATTAATCTTAAAGTGGAAGGTTTAGCTTTAATTGGTTAATTTAACGTCAAAATTATAGTATGCGTTTAATCCAACTTCTGATCTGTCTTTTAACATTTTCATTATATAGCCAACACATATTACCAGAGCGCCAACGCGCTCATGTAATAGATGAAATTTTAAAAGATAAATTCAACAACCTACTCCCTAAACTAATGGATGACACAGGTTTTGATATGTGGATTCTTATATCAAGAGAATATAATGAAGATCCAGTATTAAAAACGATGTTGCCTGCCACCTGGTTAAATGCAAGACGAAGAACTATTTTAGTATTCTATAGAGATAAAGCAAAAAATACTATTGAAAAGCTGGCTGTTGCACGATACAATTTTGGAGAAAATATAGTATCTGTTTGGGACAAAGAAAAAGAACCTAATCAATGGAAACGTCTTATTGAGATTATTGAAGAGCGCAATCCTAAGTCAATAGGTCTAAATTATTCAGAGTATTTTAATATTTGTGATGGTATTGTTAAAACCGATTATGAGGCTTTTATGGATAATCTTCCTAAAGTCTATGAAGACAGAGTGCAATCTGCAGAAAAATTGGCAATAGGATGGATAGAAACACGCACAGCAACTGAAATGATTATATATAATCAATTAGTCAATATAACACATGATATTATTGCAGAGGCTTTTTCTGAAAAGGTAATCACTCCAGGAATAACAACCACAACAGATGTGGAGTGGTGGATGCGTGACAAAGTAACTGGGTTAGGTTTAGAAACATGGTTCCATCCAACGGTCGACGTGCAACGTACAGCAGAAGAGTCAAGTAATCATTTGTATACTTTTTCAAATAGACCTGAAAATATGGTAATCTTACCTGGTGATTTATTGCATTGTGATGTTGGAATTACCTATTTACGTCTTAATACAGATTGTCAAGAATTGGCTTATGTATTAAAGCCCAATGAAACAGAACCTCCAATATTTCTTCAAGATGCCTTAAAGGCAGGTAATAGAGTTCAGGATATTTTTACTAATAATTTTGAAACAGGTAAATCTGGGAATGCTGTTTTAAAAGCATCTTTAGAACAAGGAAAGGCCGAAGGGTATAGACCTGTAATATATACGCATCCACTTGGATTGTATGGTCATTCATCTGGTACGACACTGGGAATGTGGGATGCTCAAGATGGTGTACCTGCTACTGGTGATTATCCTTTGCATGAGAATACGGTTTATGCCATTGAATTAAACACCACAGTAACTATTCCAGAATGGAAGCGCGATATACGTATCATGCTAGAAGAAGCTGGTTTTTGGGGAGCGGATGGCTTTAGATATGTTAATGGACGTCAGACCAAATTACTAACGCTACCGAGGGTACAAAATCACAAAGGAAACTAAACCTGTAAGACTCCTAAATTAAATGGTTTTTCGATTGGTGCATGATTTGCAGCCTCAATACCCATACTTATCCATGTTCTCGTGTCTAACGGATCTATGATGCCATCTGTCCATAAGCGAGCTGCTGAATAATACGGAGAAACTTGGTTATCGTATTTCGATTTTATTTTATTGAATAATTTCTCTTCCTTTTC
>NZ_JABSST010000048.1 GCF_013213975.1 Winogradskyella sp. | reverse complement strand
AGCATCAACTAAAATAATTGACAAGTTAGATGTTGAAGAGCCTGTAACCATATTCCTTGTATATTGAATATGACCTGGTGTATCGGCAATAATAAATTTTCTTTTAGGAGTTGCAAAGTATCTGTAAGCAACATCTATGGTTATACCTTGTTCTCTTTCGTCTCTCAACCCGTCTGTAAACAAGGCTAAATCAACCCCATCATGGCCTTTCTTTTTACTTGTATTTTCAATAGCTTGCAATTGGTCTTCGAAAATTGATTTGGAATCATACAACAGACGCCCTATTAATGTACTTTTTCCGTCATCTACGCTGCCCGCTGTCGTAAATCTTAATAATTGATTATGGTCTAACATGTTTCTCTCTTTTAAAAATACCCTTGTCGTTTTCTGTCTTCCATTGCTGATTCAGAACGTTTGTCATCACTTCGGTTACCGCGCTCCGTTTGACGCATACCAGAGACCTCAGCAGCTATTTTTTCTAATGAATCTGCATCCGATTCTATACCTCCAGTAATTGTAATATCTCCAAGTGTTCTAAATCTAACTTTCTTAGTTATTATTTTTTCATGGTCTTCGAGTACTAAAAATTCTGAATTTGGTATCCAACTATCCTGTCTCCAAACAACTTCTCTCTCATGCGCAAAATATAGTGATGGAATAGCAATATTTTCTCTCTTTATATAATTCCAAACATCCATTTCGGTCCAATTACTTATTGGAAATGCCCTAAAGTGCTCACCTTCAAAGTGCTTACCATTAAATATATTCCAAAGCTCAGGACGTTGGTTTTTTGGATCCCACTGACCAAAGTCATCTCTATGAGAGAAAAAACGCTCTTTAGCTCTTGCTTTTTCCTCATCTCGTCTTCCGCCTCCAATAGCACAATCAATTTTATTTGCTTCTATCGCATCTAATAGAGTAGTAATTTGAAGTGCATTTCTAGTTGCATTTTTCCCTTTCTCCTCAGCAACACGACCTTCATCAATAGATTCTTGCACTGATCCAACTATAAGTTGCGCATCTAACTCTTTAATTATGTCATCTCTAAAAGCAATAGTCTCAGGGAAATTATGGCCAGTATCCACGTGCATAAGTGGAAACGGTATTTTCGCAGGATAAAAGGCTTTTTTGGCCAAGTGTGTCACTAATATAGAATCTTTCCCTCCTGAGAATAAAATAACTGGATTATCAAATTGTGCCCATACTTCACGTAAAACAAATATTGCTTCACTTTCTAATTCATCTAAATAATTTAAATAATATTTACTCATTTTGGAGTTTGATTTTTGGTATTATATATTCAACTATTCGCTGCGCAGCATCTTCTACCGTTTCTCTTTCTGTTTTAATTTCTATATCCGGATTCTCAGGGGCTTCATAAGGAGCAGAAATACCTGTCATATTTTTAATCTCACCTGCCCTTGCCTTTTTATAGAGTCCTTTAACATCTCTACGTTCACATTCTTTTATGCTCGTATTTACATAAATCTCCACAAAATTAACTTCTGTAACAATCGCCTTTATATTTTGTCTATCTTTTTTATAGGGAGAAACAAATGCCCCCAAAACTACTATCCCAGCATCAATCATTAAGTTAGCAGTCTCTGCTATCCTTCTGATATTTTCAGCCCTGTCTTCAGGGGAAAAACTAAGATTTTTATTTAGGCCTTTCCTTATATTATCGCCGTCTAAAGTATATGTTTTTATTCCTAAGTCGAATAATTTTCGTTCAACTACATTTGCTATTGTTGATTTACCTGAACCTGAGAGTCCTGTAAACCACAACAGTAAAGAGTTGTGTCCATTGAGGGTTTTCCTATGACTAATTGAAACCTGATAGCTATGCGGAATTATATGATCTGACATATTACTCTTTGTTCTTGTAAAAAATCTGCCTAATTCTACCCAGAGGTAATTTTAACCACAGTCTTTCATGTAAATAATATAGTACGAATTTCGTAAATAATTCTGTAAATGCAATAGATAAGGCTATTTCATCAAAAGTCTCTAATACAGACCCTGAAATTATAAAAGTCATTAAAGTAGCAATGATACGCCAAGAAATGGTTTTTCGTAATGTCTGAGCTTGAGATACGACTTTATTCAATAGGATTTTTTGCCAAATTCTTTCGTGCCCATAATACACTATAAACTTTATAAGAAATTCTATAGCGCCAATTTTTATAGCGTTATCAATGCTACAGTTACCCTTTAAACATGTAATTAAAAGCACTACAAAAATGGTGTCTGTAGTAGCTACAATACGCCATGACACCCCTTTTAAAAGGCTTCTAATCCGAGATTCTTTAGAGTAAGTGACCATTTTAACTAAACCTTGATACAATAAACCAAGGATTCAACAAATTTTCTTTATTATACAACAGCGATTTATCTGTTGCTTTGGAAATTACATTAATTCCAACGGCATTACAAATTGCCTGTCCTGCAGCTGTATCCCATTCCATTGTAGGAGCAAAACGTGGGTATATATCAGCATTACCCTCTGCAACCAAACAAAATTTTAACGAACTTCCTTTAGAAACAACTTCCACAGATTTTCCTTGTACTTTTAAAGTTTCAATAAAATCTAATGTTTCTGAACTCATATGAGAACGGCTGCCAACCACTTGAACAGTATCTGAGTCACGCTTTTTTGGCCTAAGTGGCTTTAAAAGTGCTTTAATTCTATTTAATGTTGAATCATGTTGGTTAAGTTCAGCTTTATATCCTAAACTATTCTCAACATCGCCAATGTATAAAGTTTTAGATACAGGGACATATATTATACCTAATTGTGGTTTCCCACTTTGAACGAGTGCAATATTAACCGTAAACTCACCATTTCGTTTGATAAATTCTTTTGTTCCGTCTACAGGATCAACAACCCAACACGTTTCCCAATTTTTTCTTTCGTCAAATTGGATTTGCTTATTTTCCTCACTTATAATTGGGAATGATGTTTCTTTCAGAAATGAGTTAATTACATCATTTGCTTTTTTATCTGCCTCTGTTAAAGGAGATTTATCGTCTTTTATTTCAACACTGAAGGCGGTATTGTAGACGTCCATAATAACACTACCTGCTTCCACCGCAGCTTTAACTGCAAGGGTTAAATTTTTATTGTCAATTATGCCAACCATATATTTCTCTAATTCTATATTTTAATTCAACTTTTGAAAGTTTTTTAATGCCACCTTTAGGCTTAATCGCCAATGTGGAATTTCAACTCCAAAGGCTTGTTTAACTTTTGATTTATCAAGTACGCTAAAATGAGGTCTTACTGCACGAGTTGGATATTCCGACGTGTTAATTGGCAGTAACTTAATTTCACTTTCCGTCTCTACAAAAATTGCATAAGCAAAGTCATACCAACTTGCTACTCCTTCGTTACTAAAATGGTATAAGCCGAAATTGTCCATTTTATTTTGAATAATCTTCAAAATTAATTTTGATAAATCTTTTGCATAAGTAGGAGTACCTATTTGGTCCCAGACTACATTTAAACTATCTTTTATTTTAGATAATTTAAGCATTGTCTTCATGAAATTGTTGTTATGTTCAGAATAAAGCCAAGACGTCCTGAAAATAAAGTGCTTCTCGCAATAACTTAAAACCATATCCTCACCGAGTAATTTAGAGCTGCCATAATGATTTATAGGGTTGGTTTCATCCTTTTCGAGATAAGGATTAGAAGATTCACCATCAAACACAAAATCAGTTGATATGTGAATTAAAACAGTACCATTACCGGCACAACATTTAGATAGATTTTCCACCCCATTTACATTGACCGAAGTTGCCAGTGCTTTGTCGTCTTCTGCTTGATCAACATTAGTATAAGCCGCACAATTAATGCAGTAATTCAAATTATTTGATTCGAAAAAGGACGTTAAAGATGAAAAATCTGTTATATCCAGTTCTTCCGAAGATTTAAAGATAAAATTATACTGAGAGGATAATTCTTCTGATAAGTCTTTAAGACAATTACCTAACTGACCATTACCGCCCGTGACTAGAATGTTTGTCATATTTGAAGTTCCTTAAAAGTTGGAAGTACTAAATCCTTTTCTGAAATTATTAATTCTTCCTTAGGAAGTTTCCAATCTATACAAAGTTCTTCATCATTAAATATAATACCACCTTCAGAATTTCTGTTATAATAATTATCACATTTATAAGCAAATATTGCCACTTCTGATAAGGTTACGAAACCGTGAGCAAAGCCTCTCGGCACAAATAATTGACGTTTATTATCCTCATTCAAAATAACAGATATATGGTGCCCAAATGTTTTAGAATTCACTCTACAATCAACAACTACATCAAGTACTTCGCCCTTAATAACTCTTACTAATTTAGCTTGGGCAAATTCACCAGTTTGAAAATGTAATCCTCTTAAAACACCCTTTTGAGAGAAGGATTCGTTATCTTGAACAAAGTTTATGCTTGATCCTAAGTAATTTTCAAATAATCTGTAATTAAAAGACTCGTAAAAATACCCTCTTTTATCCTCAAACACTCGCGGTTCGATTATAAAACAATCCTCTAAATCAGTTTGATTAAAATTCATTCTTTTTCTTGTAATAATCCTAATAAATTCTTTCCGTAGCCACTCTTTAATAAAGGTCTTGCTAAATCTTTAAACTGGTTTTCTGAAATATAATTCATTTCAAATGCTGCAGCTTCAATTGAGCCAATTTTTAAGCCTTGTCTGTTTTCTATAACTTCAACAAATTGAGATGCCTGCATTAAAGAATCAAATGTGCCTGTGTCAAGCCACGCTGTTCCTCTATCTAAAATACTAACATTGAGCTTGTTTTCATTTAAATAGATCCTGTTTACATCTGTTATTTCTAATTCACCTCTTTTACTCGGCCTAATACTTTTTGCGATTCTTACAACTTCGTTATCATAAAAATAAATTCCCGGTACCGCATAATTTGATTTTGGGTTTTCAGGCTTCTCTTCTATGGATAAAACTTGACCTTTATCGTCAAATTCAACAACCCCATATCGCTCAGGGTCATGGACACGGTATGCATATATTACACCTCCATTTGGATCATTATTGCTTTGTAGTAATTTAGACAATCCTGTTCCATAAAAAATATTATCCCCTAAAATAAGAGCGACTTTGTCATCTCCAATAAAGTGCTCACCAATTAAAAAGGCTTCTGCTAGACCATTTGGAGCTTCCTGAACAGCATATCCGAACCTGCAGCCATATTTTGAACCGTCACCAAGAAGATCTTCAAATAGCGGTAGGTCTTTTGGTGTAGATATGATTAGAACTTCTCTAATCCCAGAATACATCAAAGTAGATAGCGGATAGTATATCATTGGTTTGTCATATACTGGCATCAATTGCTTACTTACCGATAATGTAAGCGGATGCAGTCTTGTGCCCGATCCACCAGCTAATATAATTCCTTTCATATTTTTTCGTATTGGTTCTGGTAGTAACTAAGATAATCGCCACTTGTGACACTATTAAGCCATTCTGAATTATTCAAATACCAATCTATAGTTTTAGATAAACCTTCTTCAAATGTTACTGATGGTGACCAGCCCAACTCCTCTTTTATTTTAGTTGCGTCTATAGCATATCTTAAATCATGGCCAGGTCTATCCTTGACGAAAGTTATCAACTCTTCTGAAGAGTTTTCTTTATTTCCCAGTCTTTCATCCATTTGTCGACATAGTAGCCTAACTAAATCTATATTCTTCCATTCGTTGAATCCACCAATATTGTAGGTTTCAGAAAGCTTACCTTTATGAAAAACGGTGTCAATTGCTACTGCATGATCGATTACATAAAGCCAATCTCTAGTGTAATTTCCATCACCATAAACAGGAAGAGGCATTTTGTTAATGATATTATTAATAAACAAAGGTATTAGTTTTTCAGGAAATTGATTTTGTCCGTAATTATTAGAGCAATTTGTAATAACATATGGTAAACCGTAGGTTTCACCATATGCCCTAACAAAATGATCTGAGCTCGCTTTAGATGCTGAGTACGGTGAATTGGGATCATATGCTGTGTTTTCGGTAAAAAATCCTGTATCACCAAGAGTTCCGTAAACTTCATCAGTGCTTACATGATAGAAGAGTTTATCTGTAAAGTTTGAGCTCCACAGTTCTTTGAATGCATTCAATAAGGTTACAGTTCCAATAACATTTGTTTTAACAAAGGATAAAGGGTCTTTTATAGATCTATCAACATGAGATTCAGCAGCAAGATGTATGACGTGCGTGAATTTATAGGTTTCAAAGATTTGGCTTATAAAATGTCCATCTGTAATATCACCCTTAATAAATTTATAATTTGGATATGATTCAATATCTTTTAAATTCTCCAAATTGCCAGCATAGGTTAATGCATCTAAATTATAGATTTTATAGTTGGGATATCTTTGAACAAAACGTCTTACAAGATGAGAACCTATAAATCCAGCACCACCTGTGATTAAAATTGAATGCATATTATTCATATTCTTTAATAAATGTAAAAACTCTAAAAAGTGCGTAAGTGAAAACCATTAAGACAAAAATCACTGCTGGAAAAATAAAGGTATACTTATTAAAAATTGAGGATTGTATAGTACCTACTTCGTCAAATCGTGAAAGAATATCATAATATTCATTTTCATTTAAAAGTTGCTCATCAATTGTTCTTATTGCTCCTCTTATCCTTAGTTCTTCTTGAAATAACTCATATTCGCTAGTTTTTGTTTTCTCTTGAGCTAACGGAATAATACCACCTGCATAAGTAGCTTCTCCCTTACTCGATTCATTCTTTTTAATTTCAAGATAAGTTTCTTGAATATCTTGTACTCTTTCTAATTCTTGTAGAAATGTTTGCTTTTTAACGCGACGAACGGAATCTGTTTTCGCTTTTAATTTTTTAGAATACTCATTTTCAAATGTCTTTACAAATCCTTTTTCTAAACTAGGAAAAATATTATTTTCTGTTGCTTTGGCAGTAATAGAAAAAATCGTACCTGCAAGAATGTCTCTTTTTGCCAAAAAGTCGTTATAAGTCATTTCAAGAACTAAAGTACTATCAATAGACCGCATATATCCATCATATTCTCTGATCAAATCATATTGGGTCTCTGGACCAATTTCAATTTCGAACCCTATGATTTGCTTAGCTGTTGTCGAACTATCAATCTCAAAAATTTCAGAAAGTTCTTTGTAGTTCCCAGATCCAATTAAAGAATTAAAATAATTTACTTTTGTCGTAAGCTGGTATTCTGAATCGTAATAGGGTTTTACGAGCATACTAGAACTATAAACAGGTCCTTTAAATTTTTCTACAAAATACCCAACTAAAGCAGCTACAATTAAAATTACTGAGATGAGTTTAAAGTTTTCAACCAAAGGTTTTAACGCATGGATAACGATTCTGAAAATAAAATGAAAAAACCTGCCAATGGCTTTGAATAGTTTACTAAATGCTCTTCCAATAAGTCTAAATACTATAATTAAATCTACCTCTTCGTTATTTGATTGTTCTGGTACCTTATTACTCATAACTTTTTATGAATTAAAAATTTGCTCTAATATTTTTTTTGTAATTACATATGTAGGTCTAACCCCTGAAGTGCCTAATCCGCCTGATGCAAGAGTACTTCCTGTCTCTAGTGGGTTATCACTTGCATAATATGCATACCTTACTTTTACATCCTCATTAATACTGCTCCTAACTTTTGAAGCTGCTTGGATTGCTTTTTGGTAATGTGCTCCTTCCATTTCCAGTCCAATCACATTCCAAGTTGAATTCTTAAAGAACTTCAAAATTTCTTTATTCTGAAGAGATGTCCCCAAAACAGTAATCATGGTACCCTCATAAACATCCACTCCGCAATCTACTAAATCGTTTTTTGTTAGCTCATTTTTAAAAGGATAGTTATCTGCCGTACCTTCAAAAATATGAGCTGATGGAATCATTACATCGCCTTTACCCCCCTCTAGAATTCCTGCCTTTCCCATTATAGAAATTGACTTAACATCTAGATGTGCCTTTTTACCATCTACTGAAATAGGCTTTAAGAATTCATCTAAAGTTTCATAAGCCTGCTCACCAAAAGCATAATCCATAACAAAAATAACAGCTTTATTTTCTATGGTTGATTTGGAGTAATTAAATGTCGTTTTTGAAAAATCTATTTTATCTGTATCAAAAATTTGAACATCAATGTTGGTTCCGGAAGAATCTTTTATATAGATCATTCCGTTTTGCAACGCTGTTTTTTCAACTTTATTGCGCATTGCAGCATTTTTTCCATCGCTCAGGGCTTCGTATATTTTGAAAATGTCTTTTTTTGTGTCTACACCTTTTAACGATGTTTTTGCAAAAATAGAATTCATAACGCTATGCATATTTGCACTTATAATATGGATAGGCCTATCTAATAGGCCATTTTTATGTAATACAGATTTAATATTATCTGCCCAAACTTCGCCATGGATGTGATGCCCTAATCGTTCTCTTAATACTGGACTAAAGGTTATGGTCCTTTTACTTCTCTTAACTACCTCTTCGATAGCTAATTTACCCAACCAATATATGATATGTAAAAAGCGCTCTGGCTGATTTTGAGTTGCGAATTTTGAATATGCTTCTGTTAACTCGTTAAACGTTCTACCTAAAATATTAGCCGTATGCGTAATTGCTATTTCTCTTTCCTTTTGTGTTAGTTTCTTACCAGATTTTACTGCATTTTCTAATTTCTGCCAATCCCTTACTGTTGTACCCTCGTCATCAATAAGTACACGCTTGCTTATTTTATGCGACTCTACGAATAAAAAAGTTAAATGGGTTAAAATATCGTAAATCTCAGAGCGACCTCTTGTAATTTCGATATTCATTTGCTCATCATCAATTCGATAGCAATTACGTCTTCGCTTAGGTGGAATAATAGGTTTAAAATGAGAATTAGCGTAACCCTCATCACTAGTTAGGTTTATAAAGGAACACTCTTCAATACCTTTGGGTAATCGATCTATAACATAAAGTAAGCCTTCTAATTCAGCCTTTTCTTCAGCCACAGAACCATATATTTCTGGTCTTAATAACAAAAGTGCTTCTCTTAAAGTTTCACCAGAAACACCCATTGGCTTATAAAATCCTCGATTAAATAAGTGGCGCATGGTTATGTACATGCGTTCAATTGCACTAGAGCTTTCCTGTGCTCGTGTTCTTTCGTGTCTCTTTTTAACTTTAGTCATATATTATTTTAACCAGCAAATATAGCCTTATTTGATTAACTCTAAATTATAGAGCTCGTCCACAATATTCCTATCATTAGAAAGTCTTGGGATTTTGTTTTGACCGCCTAGCTTCCCAATCGATTTCATATAAGTTTGGAATCCATCTTTTTTAACCTTAGTAATTACAAGAGATTTTAATACTTTACCTTCAATTAAGTCAAAATAGTAGCTGTTTTGATTTTGAAGCGATTTTTCTAGTATTTCTATTAATTCACGCTGACTTTTTGGTTCCCTTTCAAACTCTATAAACCACTCATGATATGGTAATCCTTCACTTGGATTAATTTGAGGTGCAACTGTAAACTCATTAACACTTATGCCTGTTTGCTCAATAGCCTCTTTAAGTGCTTGCTCCACTTCTTTTCCTATGACATGTTCTCCAAAAGCTGATATAAAATGCTTAATTCTACCGCTAACAATGACTCTATATGGCGCTAGAGATGTAAATTCAACAGTGTCACCAATATTGTATGCCCATAATCCCGCATTAGTAGAAATAATCATCACATAATTTATCCCAAGTTTTACATCTTCAATGGTAATACGCTCTGGATTCTCTTGAAAAAAATGATCTGCAACAATAAATTCATAGAAAATACCAGAATTTAATTGTAATAACATGCCTTTTTGATTCTGTTTATCTTGAAAGGCGAAAAAACCTTCACTCGCAGGATATAATTCAATGCTATCAATTTTTCTCCCAATTAAGTTTTCAAACTTTGAAGCATATGGCTCATAATTTACCCCGCCAAAAATGAAAAGTTCGAAATTTTTGAATAGATCACCCACCTTCTTACCATCTTTTTCAATCAACTTTTCAAAATACATTTGAACCCAAGAAGGAATACCAGATATAACGGTCATATTTTGGTTAATAGTTTCATCAACTATAGCTTCTACTTTCGTTTCCCAATCTTCAATACAATTGGTATGTAAACTAGGCATTCTATTTTTTTGAAGATATTTTGGTACGTAATGTGCTACAATACCTGAAAGCCTTCCAAGCTTAATTCCATTCATTTCTTCAAGAATTGGACTTCCTTGAAGGAATATCATTTTACCTTCCACAAATTTTGTGTTACCGGTTTCATGGATGTACATGAGAATAGCATTTCTTGCGGCCTTAACATGGGAAGGTATGCTTTCTTTTGTGATTGGAATGTATTTTGATCCAGAGGTTGTGCCAGAGGTTTTGGCAAAGTAAATGGGTTTTCCCTTCCAGAGTATATTTTGCTCACCTTTTACGACTCTATCAATATATGGTTTTAAGGCTTCATAATCCCTTACTGGAACGCTCTGTTTAAAATCTTCATAACTGTTTATACGAGTAAAACCGTGATCTATACCAAAAGCTGTAGATTTTGCGTCTCGAATTAATTCCGTAAAAACTTTGTTTTGTGTTTCTATAGGATTGGACGCCCAACGCTTAATCTGATTCGCAACATATTTTGCGAATGGTTTGGAAAGTGCTTCTTTTAATGATGGCATTATTGGAAATCAATAAAATTAGTTGGATTGACTGGATAACCTTTACTCCAAAGTTCAAAGTGTAAATGAGGCCCAGTACTTAACTCACCTGTATTACCAGACATAGCAATAACTTCACCTGCTTTTACTAAATCACCCTGAGATTTTGTTATGGTTGAATTGTGTTTATAAACAGAAATCAATTCCTGACTATGCTCAATAATAACAACATACCCTGTTTCGATGGTCCATTCAGCAAAAATCACCGTGCCGTCAGCTGTTGCCTTCACAGGCGTATCAGAGGCAACCACAATGTCTACCGCAAAATGCTTTTCTTCGATATTATAACCTTCGGATATTGTTCCATTCACAGGAGGAAACAATATGAAATTATTTTGATTGGCTTCTTCGAATAAATTGTATTTATCTTCCTTTTCAACTTTCTCTCTAAGTAATGAATCTTCCCTATTGGTAGTTAATTCTAATATCTCAATTTCATCTTGTGTTGCTTTAATAATTGAATCCCTATTAAATTCAACCTCAGAAACATCACCTGTTAATACGTTTCTAATCGAGGCGTAATAGCGTTTGTTCAATTCTAATTCTTGCACTAGAGAGTCTGTTTTATAATTAAGCATTGAAGCTTGTTTTTTAAGCTTGGCAGACGAATATCCGGGTATGTATTCTCTTAGTGGTGTAAAAGCGATTAAAATTGTTGTAAAAAACACCAAAATTATAGCCGAGAGTGATGTCAACACAAACACATTGAGCCGTGTTAATTTTATTGCAAATCGTTCCTCAAAAGTATCCTCATTAAGTATGACCAGGCGGTACTTATGAAGGAGCTTTTTAGCAAATTTCTTTTCTTTTTTCTCTTTTTTTGCCATTAAAACAAAATTAACCAAAATAGCGAGATAGGCATATGGCTAAGTGCTAAAGTTGCTCTTTAAACGTTGTATTTAAAGTATAATTATTAACTTTGTCATCTAAATTAAAGATTATGAGCTTAAGTATTGTCCAATTGGCTATAGGAGCACCTCAAATAATTCTAATTGTAGTTGTTGTTTTACTATTATTCGGTGGTAAAAAAATTCCAGAATTAATGAGAGGATTAGGCAGTGGAATTAAAGAATTTAAAGACGCAAGTAAAGAAGAAACGAAAGACCTTAAAGAAAAGGAATAGTTTTAATAGATTATAATATAGAAAAAGCCAACTCGTTGAGTTGGCTTTTTTATTACTCTATTTGTATGGATTTAATCATTGATTCCAATTCAAAGACATATTCACTTTTATTTAATGAAGGCGCATATACATAACCATCTGCCATTAAGTAACGCCCATTAATTTTATCTTCTATGGCATAGGTAATAAACGGTCCGGCCATTGTATAGCCTTTCATTTCCCATAGCCCTCTAACCTCATAAGTTGGTTTGTTGTCTATTATAGTTTTAAACAATCCTGGTGCATAAGCATCTTCAACAGCCATATAAATGCCGTCCTCTCCTGGAATCTTAGTTTTAGTGATTTTATTACGCACATTAATGATATCAACGATTGTGCTATCTCCTATTGAAATTGCTTCCATCGGCACCTCATAAAACATAATTTCAATGGTTTTGGAATTGCTTAAGTTCTTTCGTAACCAAAAAAAATCGTCATCTGCTTTTGCAATTCTATAGACCGCAGGAATATTGACTGCAAAGCCCATTTTATCCTTTATACTTTTTACGTTTAATAAATCTAGGTTTATTCTTCTTTGTTTCTCTTTAACCTCTTCTTTATTAAAGGCATTAATAATCTTGGCTTTACTTTCTTTTAATTGTGTAATGATATCTTCATTTGTCTTTCCTGCAACGACAGCTACAGTTTGTGGTTTGGCAAAAACATCATTTCCAATTTTAGTGATTACCTCTAAATCCCCTTTTTCTATTTTTAATACTATTCTACTACGCGTAGCGAATCCGTCAAAAACTTGAGGAGGAATTTGTCTTAATTTAAATATTGGTTCATCAACAGGTAGCCCTATAATTGGCGCTGCAAAAATATTTCTTATACGTTCTCCAACAGCTCCATCCCAAAGCGTATTATCAATAACAACAGAAATACTATTAAGATTACCATTAGACTCAGGTAAGTATAATGTATTGTCTTCTTTTTTAGACTCTCCGCAAGCCATAATTAGCACACAGAAGATCATAATATATAATACTCTCATAATTTTATTTTATGCTGGTTTATTACTCTGACACGATTAGTGTCATTCCTATTTTAAGTTTTGTACCACTAATATCGTTCCAATCTTTAAGATTTTGGACAGAAACTCCAGAAAATTTTTGAGCTATGCTCCAAAGAGAATCACCGGATTGTACATTATAGGTTTGTTTTCCTTCGGAATTAATAATCTTTTTAGTTGCTTTTGGTTTTGTGGTAACAACAGGATTTCTAGGATAAATGGTTAGCCTTTGGCCAATTCTAAGATTGTTACTCCTTAAACCATTCCAACGTTTTATTTGGCTAACTCTTACACCATATCGCCTTGCAATTTTCCCTAAATAATCGCCACTTTTTACTCGGTACCGAATTCTTACATCTGTATCAACTAATTGAGGAAGAGGTTTTTCGCGTTTATTAAATTCTGCCTTGGCAAAAGCATAGATTTTGTCTTCATTTGAGGTAAATATTCCAATAGCCTCACGTGGCAATCTTAAAACGTACGTTTTGCCTTCCACCTTAGGAATTATATCCAATTTATAGGACGGATTCAAAAACTGTAGCTCTTCAATATTTACTCCTGTTGTTTCTGAAATTTGATCTAAAGAAATCATTTGTTTTACATGAACCGTATCAGTCTGGACATGTTGAAACGGCGGTTGCTCTGGTTTAAAACCATGTTCCTCGGCAAATTCAAATATGTACATTGTTGCTAAAAAAGCTGGCACATAACCTGCTGTTTCTCGAGGTAAATGTGGTCTTATATTCCAATAATTCTGATAACCTCCCGATCGTCTAATGGCCTTGTTTACATTTCCAGGTCCAGAATTATATGCTGCTAAAGCTAAGTCCCAATCCCCAAATATTTTATACAATTTTGATAAATATTGTGCTGCCGCTGTTGTTGATTCTATTGGGTCACTACGCTCATCTACATAGCTACTTACGTCTAATTTATACTCCTTCCCTGTGGTAAACATAAACTGCCATAAACCTGTGGCTCCCACGCGAGATCTTGCTCTTGGTTTTAAGGCAGATTCGACTATGGACAAATATTTCATTTCGAGAGGGATATTGTAATTGTCAAATTCCTGCTCAAACATCGGAAAGTAAAAATGGCTTAAACCCATTAAGCGTTCCATAGACTTTCGTCTGTGTTTTAAGTATCGTTTAATTACACTCTCTAACGACGCATTGTACTCGACGTTAAAAGGGGTTTTAGCATTTAAACGCGCTAATCTTGCCTTTAATGTGTCGGTTGTAAGTTCTGGATAATCAACCGGCTCATACGTCAATTCAGATACAGACTTATAAATGGTGTCAAATAAGGACGTACTATATAATTCTTCCAGCCACTTTTTATCTAATTCGGCAGCTTCGGGTAAATCTTCTAAGTTTTTAATTCCCAATGAATCTAACTCGGCAGGAATTGATTTATTCCCAATTACGGACTTACCATCGATTAGTGAATCTTTCTTCTTAACAAGAGAACCCGAAGGGCTTTGACCAAAAGTAATTGAGAGCATTGCGAAGCACAATACTGATAAAAATATTCTATTATTCATTAAATTCATTTAAATGCACTTATAAAAACGCTCAAATCTTAGAAAATAGTGCTTTTTATAAATTTAATCTAATATTGCAGCTATACCAGGAAGTGTTTTTCCTTCAAGACTTTCTAGCATAGCACCACCACCAGTACTCACGTAGCTCACTTTATTGTCAAATCCAAATTGTTTAACAGCGGCAACAGAATCACCACCACCAACAAGTGAAAAAGCCCCATTTTTGGTAGAATTGGCAATAGAGTCGCCAAGAGAAATCGTTCCTTTTGAGAAGGTGTCCATCTCAAATACTCCTAATGGTCCATTCCATAGAATAGTTCTGCACTCATTAACAACAGCATCAAAGTTTGCTAAAGATCTCGGTCCAGCATCTAAGCCTTGCCAGCCATCGGGAATGTGATAAACATCACAAACTTGAATATTTGCTTCATTATTAAAGGCATCTGCAGCAATAACATCCACCGGTAAGTGAATCTTCACACCTTTAGATTCTGCTTGTTTTAAAATGTCTAGCGCTAAATCCATTTTATCATCTTCACAAATAGAGTCTCCTATGTTTCCTCCTTGGGCTTTAATAAATGTAAAGGTCATTCCTCCTCCAATAATAAGGTGTTCTACCTTATCTAATATATTTTCAATAACCGTAATTTTTGAAGATACTTTTGCCCCGCCCAAAACTGCCAAAACAGGTTTTTCACTATTATTCAAAACTTTATCTATACTTTCAATTTCTTTAGCTAAAAGATGACCAAAACATTTAGATTGTGGGAAAAATTTAGCTACTATTGTTGTAGAGGCATGCGCACGATGTGCAGTACCAAAGGCGTCATTAACATAAATATCACCCAATTTCGAAAGTTGTTCTGCGAATTGAACATCGCCTTGTTTTTCCTTATCATGAAAACGTAAGTTCTCTAGCAACAATATTTCACCAGGTTGCAGAGCTCCTGCCTTCTCTTCAGCTTCCTTACCCACACAGTCGTTGGCAAACTTAACTTCAACTCCAAGAACACTTTCAATTTTAGAAATAATATGCTTTAACGAAAATTCATCTTGCACTCCTTTAGGTCTCCCAAGGTGAGACATCAAAACACAACTTCCTCCATCTTCTAAAATTTTAATAATTGTAGGTTTAGCAGAATTAATTCTTGTAGCATCAGTTACTTCAAAATTAGCATTCAAAGGCACATTAAAATCAACTCGGATTAAAGCCCTTTTATTATTAAAATCGAAATCGTTTATTGTCTTCATTTTAAAAAATTTGAATAACAAATATAAGTGCATAAACTGCATTTGACAAGATGAAAATTAATATAGCTCGAAACCATAAAAATTTGTCTAGTTTTGCCTTATGCTTTTTTCAGAAGTTTTAGGTCAATCGCATATTAAAAATCATCTCACAACGAGTGTTGATAAAGGAAGAATTGCGCATGCTCAATTATTTGTAGGTCCTGAGGGTTCTGGTGCATTACCAATGGCGCTAGCCTATGCGCAATATCTACTTTGTAGTAATGTAAATGGAGAAAATACTGGAGGCAATGACTCTTGTAATTTAAAGTTTAAAAATTTCTCTCACCCCGATTTACATTTTGCTTTTCCAGTAACCACAAGCGATAAAGTAAAAAGCAAACCTGTTTCTAGTTTTTATTTAGAAGAATGGCGACAACTTTTAGATCAACAACCTTATGGAAATCTATTTGATTGGTATAAGCTTTTAGGAGTAGATAATAAGCAAGGGCAAATTGGTGTAGATGAAGCTCATGAGATTGTAAAAACACTCACTTTAAAATCTTATGAAGGGGGTTATAAAGTGATGATTATATGGATGGCAGAAAAATTAAATACTCCTGCAGCGAATAAACTTTTAAAACTCATTGAAGAACCACCTGAAAAAACTGTATTTGTTTTAATTGCCGAAGATGAAGAACAAATCATAAATACGATTCTTTCAAGATGTCAAATTCTACATTTTCCCCCACTTCCAGAAGATACCATCACAGAAGCCTTAATTACAAAATATCAGGTTGAAGCATCTGTAGCTTCAAAAATAGCGCATCAATCTAATGGTAACTTTAATAAGGCTTGCGATTTAATTTATCAAGATAGTGAGGATATTCAGTTTGAAAAGTGGTTTATCTTATGGGTGCGATCAGCCTTTAAAGCTAAGGGTAATAAAAGTGCTATTCATGATCTCATTTCATGGGCGGAAGAAATCGCCAAAACTGGACGTGAAACCCAAAAGAAGTTTTTGGTCTTTTGTTTAAACTATTTTAGACAAGCGCTGCTTTTAAATTATAAGGCAGAACAATTAGTTTATCTTGAGCCAACCGAGGAAAATTTTAAACTTGAAAAATTTGCGCCATTTGTTCACGATTCTAATATTCTTGAAATTTCACAGCATTTACAAGACGCTATCTACCACATTGAACGCAATGGCAGCTCTAAGATAATTCTTACAGATTTGTCCATTAAATTAACACGTTTACTGCATAAAAAAAGTCAAGCTTAAGCTTGACTTTTTTAATTTTTAGATCCTCTTATTTTAAGAATCCGTAACATCATTCTCGGTCTCTTTTGAGGTTTTAGAATCAGATGCTTTTTTATCTGAGTCTTTATTTGCTGCATAGTCTTCATTAATAGCTTTAGTTACAACCTCAGTAATATCTTTTGCTTCTGCTCCATATATTACACTTCCTGCTTGATTTTTACCAAAAATAAATGTGTAGCCATTTTTCTTACCATAATCCGCAACAAAATCGTTAACCTTTGAAATTACAGAGTCCATTTCAACATTAAACTCTTGTTGCATCATCTGCTGCTCATATTGAATTTGTTGTTGAAGAACTTGTTGTTTTTGTCCTAGTTCTTGGTATTTTTCTTGTTGCGCTTTCTTAGACATTTTTGAGGCGGCAAGATTAAATGCCTGTGCTTCAATCTGAAATGCCTGCCCAATACTATCTGTTCTTTTCTTAAACGCTTCATCTTTAACTTTAAACTGATCCTCTACATCAATTTTCATTTGATAATCATTAATAACTTTTCCGTTATCGATAAAAGCAACTTTATCTTGTTCTTGGCAAGACATAAAAGCAACTAAAACAGTTAAGGACGTGAATATTTTTCTCATGGTGTTCGTTAATTAAATTTTTGCAAATGTAAAAAAGTTAACTTGTGTTTACCCTAAAATTTAAACTATAGACAAAATCTATAGGGTATTAGAGTTGATATATTTAAAAGCAATTAAAATGAAGGTCAAATAAAGCGATTTAAGAGATGATTGTATTTTGTTGTGCTGATTCCCTCTCTATGTTGCTACAAATCGACCAGACGTCTTTTAATTAATTATTTTGGTATTTTAACACATAAATGTGCGAAGAGTACTGTTTTGATGTTTGAGCTTTGCGATTCGAAAGGTAACCAAACCAAAAAGCTTTAAAAGGGTTCATCCAACCAGATTTATACTTCTCTGAAAGTAGACATACATAATAAGCGTCAAACTTCATAGGTAAAGTTTTCACCAACTCCAATCTAACATTTTTAAAAAGTCTCTGAATGGAGAGTTTAGAAAAATGCCAAAGATGCCTTGGAACATCGTAAGCAGCCCAATAGTTTTTATACAGCTGTGCATCATAACTTTTAAAATTTGGAACGGCAATTATTAAAGTTCCATTAGGTTTTAAAAGATGCTTAAAACGTTGAATGTGCGTCTCGAGATTCGGCAAATGTTCTAAAACATGCCATAACGTGATTACATCAAAACTGTTCTCTGCTAACTCGTCTAAATAAGAAATATTAAAGACAGAGTTATCTGTTTTTGAATTTGCAATTTGCCTTGCACTATCGTCCGGTTCAATTCCCGTAACACTCCAACCATCTTGTTGGGCCACTTGTAAAAAATCACCTGTACCGCATCCAATATCCAACAATAGCTTTTCTTCAGAATTGAATGTGTTTATTAATTTCAATTTGCGTTTTAAAGAGACCCTCCTTACTAAATGATAAAGACGTTCTAAAAGATTTCTTTTGGTGTCAGTGTGCGAAATATAATCTTCACTTTTATAATATTCTGATAAACGTTTTTCTTCAGGTTGAGGATATGTCTCTAACATATCTAAGTCTTCGTTATAGCGTAATTGAAAACTTTCACCAGAAACAGAATGATCTTTTAAAGAAAGAAATATGGATTTATCATTCATAAAAATTGTAATCTGGTATTTAAAAACAACAACGTATTAGATTTTTGTTCCACGTGGAACATTAAATTTATCTACCCAAATACACTAATAATACAGAAATATCATTTGGTGAAACACCACTTATTCTTGACGCTTGAGATATGGTTACTGGTTGTATTTCGGATAACTTTTGCCTTGCTTCCATGCTCATTGACTTCAACTTTGAATAATCAAAATTGGATGGGATTTTCAAGTTTTCTAAACGATTTAGTTTGTCTGCATTATTCTTTTCCTTCTCTATATATCCAGCATATTTAACTTGGATTTCTGTTTGCTCAACAACTTCCATATCCAAATTATTAGCCGCTATATAAGCACTTACTGAAGATACTTTTTGCATATCTTCAATGGTAATATTTGGCCTTGCATAAAGTTTAAACATTTTGTCTTGCTGCTTTACTTTTGCAGAATTCTTGGCTTCTAAAATTGGGTTTATCTCATCTGGCTTAACACTCGTGTCTTTAAAAAACTGAACAAAAGCATCAGACTTTGATTGCTTTTCTTCCATTCGTCTTAAGCGTTTTTCACTTGCTAATCCAAGTTCATAACCTTTAGGAGTTAATCTAAAATCGGCATTGTCTTGACGCAAAAGTGTTCTATACTCAGCTCGTGAAGTAAACATTCTATAGGGTTCCTCAGTACCTTTAGTGATCAAATCATCTATAAGAACTCCAATGTATGCTTCATCTCTTTTTAAAGTAAACGCATCTCGTTCTTGAACCTTTAAGCTCGCATTAATACCAGCCATTAATCCTTGAGATGCTGCCTCTTCATAACCAGTTGTTCCATTAATCTGACCAGCAAAAAACAAGCCTTCAACTAATTTCGTTTCAAGAGTGTGCTTCAGCTGTGTTGGTGGAAAATAATCATACTCAATGGCATATCCGGGTCTAAAAAATTTTACATTTTCGAATCCCTTAACAGAACGCAATGCATTATATTGAACATCTTCTGGTAAAGATGTAGAAAACCCATTTACATAAACCTCGACCGTATTCCAACCTTCAGGTTCAACAAATAATTGATGCTTTTCTTTATCTGCAAAACGATTGATTTTATCTTCTATTGAAGGACAGTATCGCGGCCCCACACTTTTAATTCTTCCATTAAACATTGGAGAACGATCGAACCCTTCACGTAGCAAATCATGAACTTCAGGGCTTGTATACGTCATGTAACAGGAGCGTTGTTCTTTAAGAGGGTTTGTAATATCGAGATAACTAAATTTTTCAGGATTATCATCTCCTGGTTGCTCAATCATTACGGTATAGTCTAAGGACCTACCGTCCACTCGAGGAGGTGTCCCTGTTTTCATTCTTCCAGAATCAAATCCTCTAGCAATAAGTTCTTCTGTTATTCCTGTAGCTGCTCTTTCTCCCGCTCTACCTCCACCAAAATTTTTATCACCAATATGAATCAAACCATTTAAAAAAGTACCGTTTGTTAGGACGACAGTGTTTGATTTTATCTCAATTCCTAATGATGTTTTTACACCAACAATCTTATCCTTATCGATAAGTAAACCAGACACCATTTCTTGATAAAAATCGAGATTAGGAGTTTGCTCTAATAGCAATCTCCAGTCTTCAGCAAAACGCATACGGTCAGATTGACATCTAGGACTCCACATTGCTGGTCCTTTAGATTTGTTTAGCATTTTAAACTGAATAGCAGAAGTATCAGATACAATACCACTGTAACCACCGAGCGCATCAATCTCTCTAACAATTTGTCCTTTAGCAATTCCACCCATTGCCGGATTACAAGACATTTGTGCAATGTTTTGTAGATTCATTGTAATCAACAATGTCTTACTTCCCATGTTGGCAGCAGCAGCAGCAGCTTCACTACCCGCATGGCCTGCACCAACAACAATCACATCATAGACATCACTAAACATAATACTATTACTTATGTTCCACGTGGAACAATGGTTAATTCCTGAAATTCAATTTGCAAATATACTATGTAAATTAAAGATTAACTAACGGATAGATAGATAGTAATCCTCCTTTGAACGCATCAATAATTCATCATCATTAGTTTTATCCTTGTACCCACAGTAATGTAAAATACCGTGGATGATGACACGATCTAATTCGTCAATAAAATTGATGCCATAGTCAGATGCATTTTCTGTTACGCGATCAACTGAAATATAGATATCGCCATGCAATTCTTTTCCTATAGAATAATCAAAGCTGATGATATCTGTTAAGGTGTCATGATTCAAAAACTTTACATTGATTTTATGTAAATATTCATCACTACAAAAGATATAATTAATATCTCCTTCGTTACACTTTTCCTCTAAAATAACTTTTGAAATCCATGACTTTACTTCCTCAGAATTCTTTAGTTCAAAGTCAATTTCATAATTAAAACTTATCATTCGTCTTTTTAAAATACTCTTGAATCTTTTTCTTTAAATGATTCTGCAAAGGTAGTGCTTGACGATTTAAAATTTCTGTAGTATTGAAATATTGTTTAGCTGTTGGGATTTGACTTGGATTTGAATTATCGAACTGCTCTTTATTAGTTTCAGACTCTCGCCTCGTATCTTGACCTTGCATAAAAGTAGCATTCTCTAATTTAAGTAATTGGTGTTGTAAATCCATCATTTTTTGTAACGTCTGATTAGTGAAGCCATAATTCAACAAGTCCAATTCAACCTCTTCCATTTGTTTAATTAATTCGCCAGCAGACTCAATATTACCTTCTTTAGCAAATCGGTCTTCTAATGCCTGACGCAACTGTTGTTGCCTTTGATAAATTTTAAATAACTCAGCATTTTGTTCTTCACTTCCGCCTTCGCCATATCCATCTCTAGAATCTTCTTTCCCGTCACCACCATCTGAACCATTTTTATCTTGTTTTCCGTTATTCCCTTCGCCATTTTCATCTCCGTCTCCGTTTTGTTGGCCCTCACCTCCATTCTGTCCTCCTTTTCCACTTTGTTCTCCTGATTCACCATTCTCGCCTTCTTGACCTTGTTGACCTTGTTCACCTGCCTTTTCTCCTTTACCTTTCTCGCCATCCTCTCCTTGCTCACCTTCTTGTTCCCCCTTGCCTTTTTCACCGTCCTGACCTTCCTTGCCTTCTTCATTCTTTTTGACCCCTTCCTCCATTTGCTTATTAAGCTCTTCTTGGCTCATAATTATATCAGGCAATTGCTGACCACCACCACTTCCTGATCCTGGAGAAGGATTCATAGACATTTCCATATTATCTAATACGTCACTTAAAAAGCTTGCCAGTTCATTACTCGCTGTAATTGCATATTGCTGTGAGGAAACTCCTTGATACAAACGATTTTCGGTTAACTGATCTAAGGCTTTATCTATGTTAAAATAAACCTCAGTGATTTGAGAATTTACCTTCTCAGAAATCTTTGGTTGACGCAAAGACAATGCAAACAAACTATCATCAATATGTTCAAAGTGCTCTCTGAGATTACTTTGCTCAATAATATAATTACCATACTTATTATTGTTAATGTCAATTACTTCAAACATATTCATAAGCTCCTCTTGATCAAAGGAATAGAGTAAAAGATTCTCCAATATCTGGCGCAACGTCTCAATATCTTCAGACATTTGATCTCCGCCGCCTCCACCTCCACCAGACATCATCTGCATCATCTTTTCGCTCATTTGCTTCATCTTCTTTGCGGCTTTCTTTTGTTTCTCTTGGGCTTTTTGAAGTTGCTCTTGGCTTTGCTGCAAGTCTTGCTTTTGATCACTCTTTTCTTTATTCTCTAAAGCCTCTTTTGCCTCTTTTTGATCAAACTTAACACCGTCCTCCAAATATTCATCCACAGGTACTTTCATAGGTTTTTGCAAACGCCTGTCCTCTTGTTTTAGATCTTCTATATCTTTTTGAAGCTTTTCAAATTCTTTATTTAACTCATCTTGGTTCTCCTTTGTGTTTTCTTTAAGCTTATTAGAAAGCGCTTCTTGCTTTTTAGATAGGTCTTCTAGTTGGTTAGCAATCTTCTCCGCTTTTTTCATTACATAAAAGCGTTTCGTTAATTCAAGAAGCTGTTTCATACTGCGCTTCTTATTCTTATTCTGTTTTGCTAATTCCTCAAGCTTCTGTGTAAACTCTTCTTTATTTATTTTGTCTTTTAATTCTTCAAGTTCCTCTAAAAGTTTTTCATCTTGCTTTAACTGCTCTTCATTTTCTTTTAAGCGCTCCTTTAAATCTTCTTTAAACTGATCTTCTTTCTTTTCCTCTTGAAACTCTTCTAAATTGTCTTGAAGTTTTTTGTTGAAATTTTTCATCAGTTGCTCTTGTTGCTTCTGACGTTTTAAGAAGTCTTCAAATTTCTTTTTGTCGTTAAAATTTAATTCTGATTTCTCCTTTTGAGTTTTTGAAAATTCTTCGAGTTTCTTGTCTTGCTCTTGAAGCTTTTCAAATGTATTCCCTATATCTTTAATCGTTTCATTTTGCTCCTGTAGTTGTTTTTGTTCTTCTTCCTCTTTTGTCAGCTTTCTATAACTAAACACAGTACTTTTTGTCCGCTTATAATTATGTAAAGCATCATTATCAAACACCTCGAAATATAATTGGTAGCTAACACCGTCTTCTAAATCAAATTGGTTTGGAAATGCACTAACGAACTCACTGAAATTTGATTTTGAAATTGTTATTGGAGACGCTACTTTTTTTGTTTCATCATCTACAGGATAATAAACAAGGTTTAGCTTTGTTAGTCCAAAATCATCGCTGGCTTGTCCATAGAAATATAAGCTCTTTTGATCTATAGAATCTTTTTGAACCTTAACATCTAACTCAGGACTAAGATCTTTAACCACACTAATATTATAGGCTAGATTTTCATAATCTTTTAAAGCTTCATTGCTTGTAGAAATACTGTAGCTATAATTATTGTAAAGACGCTTTGTTGCTTCGAATATACCGTCTTCATTTTGCAAAAACGGGAGTGTGTCATTAGCATAAATATTAACTTCATTTGTAGATTTAGTAAGTGCTTTCCAAGTAACTTTAGTGCCTTCAGGCACAATAGCTGATCCTGTACTTTTTAAAACCTCATCTTGCTTTCTTGTATATGATGGGTAATCTAAAGCCATTTCAAAATTCACCAAGTTTGGCGTATTAACCACGTTAAGCTTATAAGTTTTTGAATTAACATCATTTGCCGACAACGTAAAATCGATACTTTCCTTTGGTAAACTAAATGTGTACTGAAATTCACCTGGGGCTAATTGCTGTAAATAAAAGGATTGACCATTAAATTGAATTTGAGCGTTTTCTGGAATAACATCACCAGCCGTAGAAACATTTAATTTAAAGTCTTTCCCTTCAATGGCCTCTAGAGATTCATTCAGAACAAAAAACTGAAATGGCGCAGGAGGTTCATATGCGGTCTGATAATTAACAACACGTTCATAGCTGTCGCTAAACCAATTTATTTTACCAGTGATATAAGACACGAAGAGAATTACTACTGGAATTGCTGCATACTTTAAATACTTAACATTGGACTTAAAATTAATAGCTGATTTAAACGGAACTGGTTGTAGCTCTCTAGACTTTTGTTCTATACTGGCTATTAATAGATCCGACTGTTCTGTACTTTGATTAAGTTGCAGCACATTTAATAATTTATCATTGACCTCAGGAAAATGTGAACCGATAAGTTTTGAAGCAGTTTGGTGGTTAATTCCTTTTCTGAGATTGAATAATTGTGCCAGCGGCAGTGCAATAAACTTAATGAATAAGGCTAACTCAAAAACTACAAAAACCCAAAATAAGAAGGTTCGCGCTGTTGAACTAAGCCAAAGCATGTATTCTATAAACAAGGTGACGATAAGGTACAGCAAACCAATGGCGAAAAATAGAATAGCACCTTTTAAAAGTTCATTAGTGTAGTACTTTTTTATGAACTCTTGTAACTTACTTTTTATAGCTTCAAAATTGCTCATCACATGTATTAACTGACTAAGCTACAATTTTATTTTAACTGTCTTTTCCCTAAATTTGGTAAGATTCTGTTAATTTAGGGACTTTAACTGTTAAATACGTCCTCAAACTATGAAAGACTTTAAGTATCTTGCTGCTTTTTCTATTCCAATAACAGCTTTTTTGGGGTTAACTCTCCAAAATTATTGGGTTTGGGCCACTCCAATATTTGCTTTTGTTTGCATTCCGATTTTAGAATTAATTTTTCCAATTGATAACAATAATCTCAAAGATCATGAGGTTGACAGTAAACTAAAACGAAAAGTTTTTGATTGGTTGTTGTACTTCAACCTACCTATTGTTTTCGGTCTTATTTGGTACGCCTTAAAAAGTGTTACAACACAAACGCTAGAAACATACGAGTTTATCGGTCTTATAGTTTCGGTAGGGATTGTGTTAGGTGTAAATGGTATTAATGTCGCTCACGAATTAGGTCACAGACAATCTACAAACGAACGATTTATTGGTAAAGCTCTACTACTCCCATCCATGTATATGCACTTTTATATCGAACATAATCATGGCCATCATTTACATGCTGCGACACCAGAAGATCCCGCAACCGCACGATATAATCAAACCGTTTACTCATTCTGGATAACCTCAACAGTTAGACAATACTTTAATGCATGGCGCATTCAAACAAAACTGTTGCGGAATAATGACAATTCATTTTTCTCAGTTAAAAATGATATGTTTTGGTATACCGTCATTCAAATTGCTTACCTAACGATTATTGGTCTTCTACTTGGCTCAAAAGCATTGCTATTTGCTTTTTCTGCTGGAGTCGTGGGCTTTTTATTACTTGAAACGGTTAATTACATTGAGCATTATGGCCTACTAAGACTCAAAACCAAGTCTGGGCGTTATGAGCGTGTTAAAGAAATGCACTCCTGGAACTCAAACCATGTTGTGGGCCGTATTGTATTATACGAATTAACTAGGCACAGTGATCATCATTTCAAATCCACAAAAAAATACCAAGTTTTAGATTGTCATGATGAAAGTCCACAAATGCCATACGGCTATCCTACTTCTATGGTGTTGTCTATGGTACCTCCACTTTGGTTTAGTATTATGAATAAGCGTGTGCCCGAGGAAATGGTCATTTAATTTTGAGCTTTTCTAAAAAAATAATAGAGACAATTAGCATTCTGTCATTGGTCACAATTTACTGGCTTTTCTTCAACAAGTTTGCAATCTACTTTGGTGAGCGCTTTTTTAAACGATTTAATCCTGAAGTATTAGAATCGGGCTTCTGGTCATTTGCAAAATTATTTTTTCAAGCATTTGCAGTAGTGTCTGTTATTATGATACTTTTCTTTGCTATCTCTAGTTGGTTTTAATTTTAGCCACAAATATCCTTATATCTTCCTATTAAGATAGTCGTGATAATCCTATCTTTGCGCGAGATCTTGAAACAAGTTCAGGATGACAAACTTTGAAGTTTATCAGCTATGTCTAAACATGTACGTGTGCGCTTTGCACCAAGTCCAACAGGACCTTTACATATAGGTGGTGTAAGAACCGCTTTATTTAATTATCTATTCGCCAAAAAGCATGGTGGTGATTTTGTGTTAAGAATAGAGGATACTGACCAAAATCGTTATGTTGAAGGAGCTGAAAATTATATTGTAAACGCTTTAAATTGGTGTGGTATTCCTTTTGATGAAGGTCCTGATAAAAATGAAACGTTTGGTCCCTATAGACAAAGTGAGCGTAAACACCTTTACAAACAATACGCAGACCAGTTAATAGCAGAAGGTAAAGCATATTATGCCTTCGATACCGCAGAAGAATTGGATGCACACAGAAAAGATCATGAGGCAAAAGGTAAGACCTTTATATATAATTGGCACAATCGTGAAAAAGGTCGTTTAGTTAACTCTTTAGTGCTAACTGAAGAAGAAACAAATTCAAGGCTTGAAGCAAGAGAGCACTATGTGGTTAGATTTAAATCACCTCAGGATGAAACCTTACAACTAAAAGATATTATACGTGGTGATATTTCTATAGACACTAATGTCTTAGACGATAAAATTCTATTTAAAAGTGATGGCATGCCAACCTATCACCTAGCTAATATTGTAGATGACCATTTAATGCAAATAACCCACGTTATTCGTGGTGAAGAATGGTTACCTTCATTGGCATTACATCAATTATTATATGATGCATTCGGTTGGGAAGCACCAAAATTTGCGCATTTACCTCTTATTCTTA
>NZ_JABSST010000047.1 GCF_013213975.1 Winogradskyella sp. | reverse complement strand
CCTATCCACCCGAATGGGAAGAACATGAAGCGGTTTGGATAGACTTTCCTGACGAAACTGGATGGGGCGGTGGAATGCTGCCCACGGATCATCTAGCTAGAATCGAAATTATCAAAAATTTGGTGAAGCACGTATCTGTAAACATCATTCTTCCCTCAGATAAGATGCGTATGGTATTGGATAGTATGCTTATAGAAGCTAAAATTAGTATGGAGAACATTACTGTTTTTAAACATCCCTATATGGTTGGTGCAGCAATACGCGATTACGGACCTGTTTTGCTCACTAATGGAACTGAATATCAAATGGCTGATTTCAAATTTAATGTGGAGGGAGCCGTTTACGGAGATTCCACCTTTCTTAAAAGAGCCCAAATCGACAATATTCTAGCAGATTCGTTAGGTTATTCGGTTAACCCAATCGACCTGAATAGCGAAGGAGGTGGATTCATCACTTCGAGTAAGGTAGTATTACTTTTTGAAGATTTTGCCAAAACCAGAAATCCAGAATTGAGCCTGAAGGAAATTGAAAATCGGTTTCTTGATGCCTTGCAAATGGAGAAGCTCATTTGGATAAAAGAGCCTATGTTAATAGATAAAAATTGGCACAAAATTGAGCACATTTATGGGCAAGGCGGCAACTACCATATGGATGCTTATTTACGGTTTGTAAATGATTCTACCATTCTGATTCCCACAATAGAAGCTGCAATTAAAGATAAAACACCCTTATTGAAGGCAGATTATAATGCCTCTATTGCAAATTTAGAACGCTTAAAACAAGAAACTAACATAGATGGGAAACCATTTAATATAGTGGAAATACCTCACCCTGACTTTTCATTGCACCAATATCAATTTCCTTTAAGTGATGACAATAAAGACATGTTCACGTCAAGTAAGGTTGGCGATACAATTACGTATGTACCCATTATGGGCTATTCGAATTTCCTAATCACCAATGGTGCTGTTTTGGTCTCTGAATATTGGAAACCCGGTCTTCCAGAATCGGAAAAAGAGAAGGATGAAAAAATGAAGGCCATTTTACAAACCTACTTCCCCAACCGAGAGATCATTGGTATTAAAAATGCACTTATGCTCAATTGGTTTGGCGGAGGCATCCATTGCCAGACCATGCAGGTGCCTAAAATCACTAAACAATAGACATCATGAAAACCGTTGTACAACATTTTATTGTTATTGCCTTACTAATGACTACCTCCCTTACACTAAGCCAGAACCAACAAGAGGCAACAACTGAAGATAGAGAAAAGATCTTAAGTGCTATTAAAACTTACAATAAGGCTTGGGAAACAGCAGATGTGGAGATGGCAATATCAGCCTATGCAGACGATATCTATTGGGTTAATTCTGTAGGTGATGTAGTTAAATCCCGTGAGGATTTAAAAAAGTATTTGAGCTTCATCTTTCAACTTGATTTTGTAATGCAAGCTAAGAGAGTGCATCAAACTGATGAGATTACTTTTCTATCTAAAGATATGGCCATCGTACATTCCATACACGTAGAATCTGGCTCGCGTAATTTTCATTTAAGGGTTTTTCAAAAACAAGAGAATACATGGAGCATTACAAACCACCTCACCAGTAAAGAACATCCAAAAAATTAATTCTATTTCCTAATTATGAAAAAGTACAAGAATCTTCACCGCTACATGATTATACCAATGGTCATTATGCAATTGGGTATTGCTTATGATTATTGGGGCGATTTAACTGATAATGCTTGGTCTGTACACATCCACTATTGGAGTGGTACCTTATGGTATTTTTACCTCATTATTCAACCTTATTATGCTACCCATGGACAATTAGAACGGCATCGCACCAACGGAATTATTGGAATGTTTTTGGCCGGTGGAGTCTGTTTAACCGCATTGAGTATGATGCACCGCGATATACAAAGTGTACAAAACGCAATAGCCGATCCTGAACGATTTGGCCCTTTCGAACCTTACTTTTTTTATGGAATCATCGCCTTGGAAATCCCAATGGTTTTGGCATTTGGCTATGCCGTAATCCAATCTATTGTAAAACGAAAACAACTCGAAGATCACGCTTGGTGGTTAATATCTACAGTTTTCATAATCATGCTTCCAGCTCTGGGTAGGGGCGTTCAGTTTTTGCAAATTGCAATGAATGACTTTACCCTAAATATTAATCCCATTTCGGGTCTACTAATTTCCAATGCCATTATTATTAGTCTTATCATAATTACGGCACTTAAATACAAACACCTTAAACATCCTGCTACGTATTTGGCCATTGGTGTGAATATTTTCAATTGCTTTATGGAACCCTTGGGCAGATGGACGGCTTTACAGGAATTTTTTAATGCAGTGATTAAGGGATAAAACGAATGAAAATATCAAAATTCTTTCACTACTTCTCAATACTACTATTAGCAGGGAGTATCCTAATTTTTGCGATACACGCATTCGTTTTACCAAACAATGTCTCTGATGTACATCCACTTATGGTTATTCATGCAACTGCCATGTATGCGTGGTATGGCCTAGTTGTTATTCAAACAGGTTTAATTCAACGAAAGCATTTTGCAATTCACAAAACCCTAGGGTATTTTTCTGTAGTTATTGCCCTTGCAGTGCTAGTAACGGGAATAATGATTACCATTTATGGTTTTAAACACTCTGAAAGCATGTTGTTTTTTTCAGGAAACTCATTGATGCTCATCTTTTTTACCATTTTTTATTCGCTTGCCATTTTATTTCGAAAACATGGCGATACGCATAAAAGACTCATTTTGTTTGCAAGTATTGCCGTTTATATTCCGGTTGCTTTTAGGACAGCTGCCTTACTTGGAGACAGAAAGTATGCTTCAATTGTTTATCTATTACTGATTTTAACCATTGCTTTTTGGGAGATGAGAACCCACCGTAAGATTTCATTAACTACTGGATTATGCACATTCAGTCTGATAGCTATGGTTATTCTGACTTTTGTTCTTGCTAACAATCCATCATTTACCCTATTTGTCTATGAATTGTTTGAAGTAAGAATTAAGGAATGAATCAATTAAAAAAATCCGATAATAAATGAGACAAAACACCCGTAGAGACGCGTTAAAAAAACTTAGCCTTTTTGCAGGGTTTTGCCTAACTGGCGGAAACCTAGCACATGCCAATTCAAGTGCTTTTCAAACAACAAAAGGGATGGTTTTAAAAGCTGAGGATGGCGAAGTTTGGTATATCGGCAATACGCGAAAAGCCGAAGTCATTATTAAAGTAGCCAAAAGTGATCGTTACGTACCCGAAATGTCACTACTCACAGAAAAAATTCCTGTAGGTGATGCCATACCTATGCATAAACATGCTAATGAAGAAGAGTTTTTATTTGTTCAAAAGGGGCAAATAGAAATTTACTTAGATGATGAAACCCAAGAAGGCAATGCTGGAGATTTAATATATGTCCCTCGTAATACTTGGCATGGCTTTAAAAATAATGGCAAAGAAGAGGTAGTGCTATTTTTTGGGTATTCACCAGCTGGTTTTGAAGCCTATTTTAGAGCTATTGGTACCAAATCTATGGAAGAAGAATTGGGCTTTACATCTCAAGATTGGGAACGTACCAACAAAAAATTTGGCGTTGTATACAAAACCTAAAAACCGTCATAGCAATCTAATAAAAAAGTATACGTAATAATCATTTTTAAAAATCATTAAACCATGAATTCTACACTTCAACAGTACCGAAACACACATAAATGGATGGCCATTCCATGGCTCATTATTTTTATCGGGTTTACGCCGCAGTATTTTATGACATGGTTATCCGAACCGTGGGCCTACCATTTACATGCCCTCTCTGCCATAGCTTGGTACATACTCATGGGTGTACAACCTTATTTAATTACACGTGGTAACATAAAACAACATCGGCTTTGGGGCATGCTGGGCATTTTTATAGCTGGCGCTGTGGTATTCTCTGCTTTATCCATTGTTCCCACCAACGTCTATTTTGGTGCCATTGGCGGTTTTGAACCTGTCTTTTCTGCTTCTTTTTTTTATGGATTAGTATTAACAGAAACACTTCAGGTGATAGGGTTCGGATTGGCGGTCGTCATGGCTATCGTAAACTCAAAAAAAATTGAGGAACATGCTCTCTGGATGATTTCCACCTTATTCTTTGGATTAATGCCTGCTTGGGGGCGCTTAATAATGTTTCCAATATTGATAACTGAAGGGGAAATTTCATGGCTTAACACACAAACATCCCTAAATATTGGTGTATCGATATTTATGCTCGTGATACTATATATTGGGTACAGACTAAAAAAATTAAAACACCCTGCTATCTTATTGTCCCTCTTTCTTGTATTGTTAATGTTATTTTCAATTCAAATCGGAGAGCTAGAGTGGTATCAGGAATTGGTTACTAAAATAATGAAACCTACAGTACCTTGGAAATTGTAAAAACAGGAGTTTAGTGGGTGTTTTGATTGAGACTGTTAAGTTAAAGTGGTTCATTAGTTTTTGGCTAAAAATCTATACTCTCAATTAAAACTTTAACAACGTGTGGCTTAAAGGTTGCTTCGTACTTTAAAAAATGTCTCTGTACACCAAAATGCTACAGTGATTTTTCATTAAAAGTATCACCTTGACTTAAATCACCGGTTTTATAACCCTTCATAAACCAGAACATGCGTTGTTTGGAAGTTCCGTGCGTAAATGAATCTGGCACAACTCTACCAGTGGCATTTTTCTGAAGACGGTCGTCACCAATAGCATTGGCTGCATTAATAGCCTCTTCTAAGTCTCCGGTTTCCATCCAATTTTTCATTTGTTGAGAATGATGAGCCCAAACACCCGCTAGAAAATCTGCTTGAAGTTCAAGACGAACAGAATACTTGTTGTATTCTGTTTTACTCACTTGGCTTCGTATCCTATTCATTCGATCCGTAATACCCATAAGATTTTGAACATGATGGCCTACTTCATGAGCAATTACATAAGCTTGAGCAAAATCTCCAGGAGCCTTTAATTGCTGCTCCATTTCCTTAAAAAACCCTAAGTCAATATAAAGTTTCTCATCACCTGGGCAGTAAAATGGTCCTGTAGCGCTTGATGCAAAACCACAAGCTGAATTAACAGAATTAGTAAATAGCACCAAGGTTGGTTCTCTGTAGTTTTCTAAAAGACCATGCCAAATATCCTCAGTACTTGCTAAGATTGTTTTACTAAACTCTGCAAGTTCGTTCTCTTGAGCTGACCCTGTGTAAGTGACACCCGTCTGAGTTCCCGAACTTACACCAAAAATTTGACCGATATAAGAAATAGGATTATTTCCAGTTAATAGTGAAATGGTGAAAAACAATCCTAAAATAAGCAATCCCTTTTTCGAGAATAAAAAGCGTAATAAGGGTCCTATTAGCAAAGGATTTATGCCACCTATACCTCGACCCGTAGATGATTGTCCTCTTCGATCTTCAACATTAGAACTTTTTCGTTGACCTTTCCAGCGCATTGATAAAACGTATTAAAATTTACATGTATAAGATACTAATATTTTCCATTTATCGACTCTCTCAAAGTGTATATTATAAAGATTAACATAGTAATACATGATTGTAACTTCACCCCTCTTTTTTTTTAAAGCCTTCGACTCTTATCTTAATCACAATTTAAAGTCGTAACAGATTTGTTCGTCGTTATACTTTTTATCGATACAGAAACAAATTATGAGTACGGTCTATATTACTCTATTCAGTAATCTCAATTCTTGTAGTCAGACAAATAATATTAAACTTTATTTATCATTTGCAATAGTGCTTCTCTATAAAGGAAATGATTTAACTCTTAAACTATAAATTAAAAAAACGTCATGACCATGCATCATTATCTGAAAATTTGATATGCCTAGCATCAGACAAGATTTCGCTAGTGAAGTAATACAAGGCTTCGATAATACGGGTCAAAAAGAGCTAACGGTAACCGATAGAATTGCAAAAAAATATAGCTGGAAAAACACATACAAAGACAGATGTCTGGATTATTCCATGACTATTATGAAATAGTATTTTAGGAGTTGTTATAACAAACTTTTTGTGAAATGTTTTAACTACAATAAAACAGGTGATGAATGAAAATAACATAAACGCAATATACTTATCATACAACGAAATTGACCACTATATTGACAAGCCACCTGAAGCTGGTAAGGCAAATATCATATACGTTACAATATGCTACTCACAGGGATTATTTTATCGAACCCCATGATTAAAATTTAAATAATATTTTGATGCTGGTTTTATACAATTGAAGATAACTTGTTACAAACGCATTATTTTTTTATTCTCTTGTAAATAAATATGAACAGAATAGACATTAAACTAAAACCTAATACACAAACCAAAATGAGATGATCATTAACAATTGGAGAATCGTCTCCATATAAAACAAAACCGGCCCAATAATAAGGTTGCGCTAATTTAGTACCTTGGCGCCGCTCTAAAAACTCTAATTTGGCTTGTCTTAAAGCTTCAGATTTTGAGTCTCCAGTTTTTAGATTTTTATAAAAGCTCACCATGATTTCTTTAGTTGGCTGGTCAGGTACTTCCCACAAGCTTGCCACCGTTGCAGGAACTCCAGCAAATGTAAAGGCACGCTGAAAAGACTCAATATCAGAACCTGATTTGCTTTTATCTACACCTGTATTACATGCACTCAATACTGCTAAATCTGCATTTAAGGCTAAACCATATAGTTCTTCAAGGTATAAATCGTCAGACCCAGAATTTTCATCGCTAAATAACAATCGGCTAATACCAGATTGACTGTTATCTACAACAGCATGCATTGCTAAATGCAATAATTTATGGCGCGAGGCAGTTTTAATAAAATCTTGTTTTGTCAATTCTTTACCATCATACAAATTAGATGCAAAAAGCTCACTAATTAATTTGGATTCTTGTTTCGCACCCTCTAAATATACCGGGTGACTTCTAACCACAAACTTTTCATTGGAATTTGGGTATTCTGGTGCATAAATTGCCATTTCTTGGTCATACTCTCCTTTGTTGACCTGCGGAAAAACAAACCCTAGGTTTGAGGTGTAACTCAATCCAAAGGTTTCAACTAAAAACTGATTATTCCAAAGGAGTAATTCAAATGGTAATTGACTTAGTTCATTGTCAGGATTCACTATAATATGTTGTATTGAACTGTCAATTTCTGGCAGAAGTAATTGTGCTAGTGTACTTGATTTTTGATTGTTGAAACCTTGACTTTTTATTTGATTTACAAAATCGTTTATAGCTTTGGTATTCGCACTCGTCCACGGTTTAAGCTCAACCTTAAAGTCAGCCTTAGAAATAGAATAAATAGCTAGTTGACTCTCAAAAACAACATACTTAATGACCAAAGTATTTTCATCTAATTCATTTCTAAGACGGTCTATATTAATGTTGGCAGTGTTAAACAAACTTAAATTAGGGAAAGTTTCCTTGGTGTACTTTTCAGTTTGACTCAAGAGTGTTTGCAACGAGTCCGAGATGCTGGTATTATTTTGAAACTTATTCTCAGCAATGAGACCTCTCAACTCATAATTTCGAACTTGTAGAGAATCGAGCCGTGGAAAATTACTTATTTGCCTATTCTGATTGAACTTCTGCCAAGCCAATAAATTCTGAATATTTTCGAAACGATTTAAAATATCAATAGGATCTTCATCCTTTAAATAACCTTGACCAGAGTAATCTAAAAGACCTCTTAAAATTTTTCGTAGATAGGTTTTTTGTTTCCTATTAAACTTACGTTTATCATAACTATTTTCAAATTGTTTAAATGCTAAAGGGTATAAACTCGCAACGGTTTTTTTTGCTAAACTATCATTGGGGAAATATCTATCCATCTCCTCAGCAATTCTAAGGATAAGATTCGTATGTCCAAAATTTGTGCTTGATTTAAAATTGCTTAAGTCTATTTCTAATGGTACCGAATCTGAATGCACTTTTTTAAGTGCCTCATAGAATGTCACAAGAGCGCTATCTTTTTGGTTTTGTTTAGATTTAATTAAACCTTTTTGCGCTAAAAAATAGGGACGTCTTCCATCAGATTCTGATACACTGTTTAACAAAATTCGCATTTCCCTTTCTGCATCATCGAGTTTATTAGACAAGGCCAATACTTTGACTCTATTATATTTTAAAGACATTAGAATGCCCTCATAGCCTTTATTCTCAATTAGATCTATCGCCTTATTGATATAACCAGATGCTGCTAAAAGATCCTCTTCTGTTGTTTCCTTTTCAGGCTTACGACTAGCATACCAATCACCAACATGACTTAGTGCCGTTGTATAGTATATACCGTCGCGCTCTACATCAAAGTCTGTTGCTTGACTATAGGTTTCAATTCGTCTAAAGGTCTCTATTAACGCTAGACTATCCGAAGCACTTTTACCATATTGATATAACTGATAGATTCTACTGTAGGCCAAAATGATTTCATATTTGTATCGGTATCCACTGGGATCGGTAACCATTTTATCTACAATATCCTTATTTTCATAATAAAGGTCTTCCGCAAGACGCATATACATGTTTGCATCATCAATATTGCCATGGTAAGCACATTGTTCTGCCACATATCTGTAAGAGGTTATGAGATAATCATAATCTAGATTTCGCACACTGGTTAAATATTTTATAGCATTTAGGGTTGAATTGAAGTTACTACGGCTTTTACCTGCATAATTTTCTGAAGAGGCTTTATCACTATATAATTGACCCTTTAATAATCTTCCTTCTTCGGAATTGGTACAATAGTCTAATGCCAATTCGGCGTTCTTGATAGCCTCTAAATAATCACCTAATTGATAATGCGCTTTATTTTGATATTTATACAATTGCGCAATCTCTAGACTATCTTTTTGTGGGGCGTCTAATAATTTTGAAAGTTCTGCCCCACAAAATAATAAAAGAGAATCATATTTTTTTCGAAATAAGAGTTGGCTCGCTTTATCACTAGAATTTATATTTAAAGAATCTACATCCTGCAAAAGAAAACTAGACTTTGCCTTGGCAAACAAAGAAAACGCGTTACAAAAAAACAGTAACAAAATTATCCTAAAAGAAATAGCCAATATTAATGCTTTTGGTATTATGTAGTCTCTAAGTTAGGACAATTAAGGCGTTAATACAAACACCCTAGTTAATCTTGAAACCTCTATCTGTTATTAATAAATTCTTTTATGGAAATATTAATATCTAGTCTTCCTGAACCTTCTGATAGTACTTTAGCACGAGGTAAGAATTTAGATGTTGTGGCCCCGCACTTCTTCTCATCATCTAGGGATCTGGCTTTGCGTTTGGCAACACACTCCTCAATGATTTCTCCTCTAAACTCAGCAACAAACTCTTTTTCATTAAAACGTTTAATGAATACGTAACCTGAAAAAGGAATGGTCTCCGTTAATGTTTCGTCATTATAAAATACAAAATCATAAAATGCTTTATCATAAAACTCGTCTATACCATTAATATTTTTCATAGTACGTGAATTGATTAATGCTTCCTCTTGTGGTTTCATAAGGGCTGTTAACATATCAGCAGCTTCCATGGATGATATTTTACCTTCTTGCATTAGCTTCGTAATTTCCGCGCTTTTCTTTTTTATCATTTCTGCATTGTTCTCTAACTGCGCTTCTTCACTTAAATCACGATTACTTTCATATTTGCCGAGTTCGTCTTGCTTAAATTGATACTCCTTGAGGCTTTGTTCTAGATTACTTAATCTCACATAAATACTGTCTTCTTCTGTTATTGGAAACTTAAAATCGCGTTTAAAATCAATCCCAATAATAAGGGATTTACCATCTGCGCATTCATCACAATTATCTCGCTGAAATTGTGGTTTATATTTATCTATTTCACTTAACCTTAAGCTTATTTTTTGATTTGATATCTGAGCCTCTGCGACCTCCATATTACTCTTAAAGGTTTTACCATCAACGGTTACTTTCTGTTGTGCATTAAGTGTCACAAAAGCACATGCCTTGATAATAAATATTAAATAATTAAATTTCATATTTAAAAGAATTTTGAGTTTTTAATTATGCTAACAGCTGTAGATTTATAGTCGTACTGTCTCGCATTAGGGTCATTAACACCATTAATGGCGGGTACTGTTAAAACTATGGTATACCCATCCATCTTTACTTCAAGCTTACGCTGTTTACCTATCCATAGGGCCGCCTTACCTAAATTAGGAACGGATTCGGCAGACTTTAAAGACTTCAGTTTAAACTGCCATTGCTCTTGCCAGTTAGAATCGCCTTCAAAATCTTTCACAACAGATAGAAACCCTTTGGAATAAGCAGTTGCCATTGAAGGATCGAAAAGAATCATAAAATCACAGTATTTGCCGCTAAAGCGTCTAACCTGATCTACTTTTACCTCGTTTACATTGGCATCTATATATTGCTGCTTAACTTCATCCATGCTAATAATAGTGCAAAGATTTTCTGGTAATTCCTTAAAACTATATTTGTTTCCTGAAAAGGATTTGTTCTCTGTAAGCTCAGTGCCCAGCTCTTCTCCAACGATAGTTGTTTTATCTCCAAAACAAGATGACAATATGGTGGTACTGAGCAGCAATGCATATTTTAAATATTTCATTTTTATCTATTATTTAATTGATATATCCTGCCGCTTTTGCCATAGCTAATGCTATATTTTTATAGTCTCTATTTTTAGCTTCTTCTTCTTTATTACCTATATTCTTTGGAGGATAAACCATTAAGGTATAACCTTCAAACTTAATTTTTAATTCCGTTTTACTATCGTTCCACAAAGCGGCTAATCCAATACTTTTAACCCACTCAGACGATTTAGACATAGATTTTTGTAAAGCCCATGCTTCTTCCCAGTTCTCACCACTACCAGCAGCTTCTGCAATCTCTCCCATCATTTCATCTTTGCCAATTTCTCTAAACAATGATATGGAACCGCGCAACCACTCGTAATCATTTTCGCTTGTTTCAATATAAAAGCCGCATTGAGGCTCAATGTCTTTACGAAAACGATCTGATTTTTTATTATCCATAAGATGAATCTTATCTGCAGAAACACCATATAAATTAGCCAAAGTGCTTAAGGGCATTTGCTCACAGGCACTATTATCTTTATTATAATTAATACGATTACCTTTAAAGGTTTTGTTAACAAAACTCGTATCATCCATTTCTTCAATATTTATCATTTTTTTATCCCCGAAACAGGATATTAACAACCCTAAAATTACAAACAGGCTTAGTCGTTGTATTAGTTTCATAGTTTTATAATTATTTGATGATTAATTTTTTTGTGGCAGTACTATTTCCTTGAGTGATATTTACTAGATAAATACCCTTAGCTAAGGCACTAATATCTAATGCTACTTCAGCGGAATTCAAACTAGATAAACGCTTTACAATTCTCCCTGAATAATCTATAATGCTTAGATCGTCTATTAAAGAAGTATTTATAATATGAACTAAAGCATTTGCTGGATTTGGATACATCATAAAGTCAACCTCATTAGACTGAAATGTTGGATTACTTAATATCGAAGGCTCACCTGCAAAAACTGCAATGACAGGTGTTTTGCGGTCGGCATTGTAAAAGCCAAATTGCCCAACGACCAATAAACGTCCAGAGTCCTCTAAAAAGAGATCGTAAACTTCACTAAATTGACCAAAACCACTATAGAGTTCAGCATCTGAATTTGTATCCTCGGGATTAAAGCTTTCATCCAATGAACCGTCAGTATTTAGTCTGGCCAAGCCTCTAAGCGTTCTGCCATTTACAGTATTGAAATTACCACCAATAATCACCTTACCATCTGCTTGAACTTCGATATCATTGATAACGCCGCTTGAGTTTGTAGTTTGCATTATGCTTGTAGCATTAAAGGTGTTGTCAATGCTGCCATCACTGTTTAATTTTAAGATTGGTGATTGCGGATTGGCAATATTTCCAAAAAAACCACTTACAAAATACTGACCATTAGGTAATTCTGTTAGTGCATTAGCCCCACCACCTAGAATTCCAGATGAATCAAAGGAAGTATCCAAAGTGCCATCAGGATCAATTCTCGCTAGTCTTCCGTTAATATTTGTCCCGTTATAGCTTGTTACATCTGATAGGATGATTTGTCCATTACTTAATAAAAATATATCATTCACATTATTAACTCCTGTTCCAGTATTAAGCGTTGTATCAATACTTCCATCAGGATTCAATCTTCCAAACTGTTGTAAAGGTGTATCATTAAATTGTACAAAAAATCCACTAATAAGAAATTTACCGTCAGGTTGTAAAACAATGTGATTTATGCGCGCACTACCTGAGGTATTAACACCTGTTCCTACGTTGAACGCACCGTCAATACTTCCATCGGTGTTTAATCTTACTATACCAGGAGCTGGAATTTGGTTATAGTTTTCAAACTCTCCTACAACAACTACTTTACCGTCTGGTTGGACAACAAAATCATAAACATCATCATCAAAACCATTGAAAATAGTGTTACCAGTTGTAAAGGAATTGTCTATAGTTCCATCTGCATTGATCTTAGAGATGTTTCTGCTTCTAATATCATCATACTCTCTAAACTGACCTATTACAAAATAACCATTAGAAGCATCCTGTTTAATTTTGTTAACAATGGTTGTTCCTGAACTACCTTCAAGCGGTCCATAAGTTTTATTGAAGTCGCTGTCAATTGTACCATTAGTATTAAGTTGGGTAATGCGCCTAAGACGTCTTTGCATAAGATTACTGAACGATCCTCCTACTACAATGTTATTGTCAGCTTTGACAAAGAGACTTAGAACATCGCCTGTAGAAGTGCCTTCATCATCAACGGCATTAAAGGTATTATCAATACTACCATCAACATTGAGTCTAGCTACTTTTGAGATTACGCTTCCATTATATCTGTTAAATTTTCCACCAATAAGAATTTTACCATCAGATTGCAAAGTAACTGCTGCTATATCTCTCGATGATGTTACATCTACAGACGGAAAATATTGGCCTGTTCCATCTCCTGAATTAAAGGTGTTATCTACGCTTCCATCGGTATTTAACCTAATAATTTTATTTGCAGTTGTACCATCATAAGCTGTAAAATCTCCAGCAACAATAAGTTTACCATCAGGTTGAAGAGCGATTCCTTCAACATCATCATCAAATCCAGAGCCTACTTCAAACGTAGTATCTAAGCTACCATCTGCGTTAATTCGTGCAATATTTTTTCGAGATTGTCCATTGACATCATTAAAAATACCACCTACTATAATTTTACCGTCTAATTGTAGCACTGCCTTTTCAATAGTAAACCCATTAACCATAACTTGAAAGGTTTCATCCAGCGTACCATCAGCGTTTAATCTTAAAATATTTTCATTATTATCTATGGTACTTCCAAGACAAAAGGTAATATTACCCACAACAATAATCTTCCCATCAGGTTGGACTATAATATCCTCAACATCACCACAGTTGCTTATACTCTCAGGAGCAATAAAGGAAGTGTCTTTGGTACCATCGGCATTTAAACGCATTATGTCTTGTGCCTCAATATCAAAGTTTGGACTACCAGTATTGACTTCAAAGTTACCTCCGACTAAAAGTTTACCATCGGGTTGTAAAGCGATACTCGTTAAACGTGGTGGTGCACCGGAAGCCGTAAAATTAGTTTGGTTAAAACTCTCATCCATGGAACCATCAGGGAATAAGCGGACCAAGCTTCGCTTTTCAATTTGTTCGTAGGATTGAAACTGTCCAGCTATATAAAGTTTGCCGTCAGGTTGCTCTAAAATGTCGAATACAGGACCTTGAGCACCTTTGAGACCAGAATTATTCGGTAAAAAAGATGTGTCTAACGTTCCATCTGTTTGTGCAGATAAGGAGAGAATGGCAATAAATAAGTAGAGTAATAAGGTAATCTTTTTCATGTATTTATATTTTAGGATTTGTTAATTGAGTTGTTTAGACTAAAACATCTTGCGATATTCTTTTGGATTAATGGTTTTATTTATATGATCATTTATAGCGATTGTCTCACTTTTCATTCTTCCATCTTTAGAGGTAACTTTATATTCCATAATATGACCTTCTAGAGCGTCTCTATTTTGTATAAACCAATTTGGTAGATTTACACTTGGGGCTGCCCATAGTTCTATGGTCACATCCTTGTCAGACAATACATACTCATAGCATTTTGCACCCAAAACAGTTTTAGACTTTCCTGTTTTCTTAAGATTGGTATAATCATAATTAGACATTTCTTCTACAGGATTCTGCATTTGCTGTCCTCCCATCATACCTCGAGACATACGCATCTTTATTCCTTCTGTTTCAACAAAAATGTGAACGTCATCACCATCCATTACTATAACCGACTCACCCTGCATCTCGGCATCACTATACTCTGCCATATCTACCATTAACCCAATGTACTTTTTATCTGGATTGAGTAGATAGGACATATTAAATGATTCACTTTTATCTAAATCAGTAATTTTTACTTTAGTTTCAAATAAAAAATTGTAGACCCCTGGAGTTGTTGCATTCCTCGTCATCTCCGGCATTGATGTGCCATGCGGAATTATTCTCGAATTTTCTGTACGTCTACTGTCTAAGAACAAGATTGGTCCAATATCAATAGAACCATTTAAACTACTAGAGGTAAACGAAGACGTATACTTTTTTTCTGAGTTATTTGAATTTTTAATGCGACTTTCTAATTGAGTCTCCCCTTTAAATGAAAATTGAACATTTTTCTGAGAAATCACATCTACTACTACCTCACCGCTGGTAATATTATAAGATTGGTAGTCCTTTGTAACTGCTGTGGAATATCCATTTTCATCTTCCATTTTTGGTTCCCAAATAGGGTCATAAGAGAGTTTAAGTGATGCATCCTGTGGTATTTTTAAAATCACCTGCTCTTTTAATGGTATATCACCATTAAATAACAAGGAGTTTCCATTTGGAATATTTAAAGCATATCCATCATGAATGTCGGCGCCGTGTGTTACCCAAGAACCATAAATCTTTACACCACCATTGGTTCTTTCTAACTTTGCTACACCAAATTTTTGGATTGTATAATTACCATACTGCTTTTCATGCTTGAGAACAGCTGACCCATTGGAATTGTTTATGGCTATTTCGGTATCCTTTTTTTTATCTTTCTTAGTATTTGATGTTTTTTCTTTCTGCTCAGGTAAAGAAAAATCATCTATTTCTTTGTCAATAGCGCGTTCTGCCTTACGTTCTAGTTTTTGTTCGACCTTAGCTTTTAATCGCTTTAAAAGTTGTGCCTCAGTACTATAAACAGAAAAAAAGGATAAAAAAATAAAGAAAAGTACTTTCTGGAGTTTCATAACTGACATGTATTGTTTTACACTCTTTGGTATGCGGAAAAACAAAAAGGTTAACAACAGCTTAAAAAAAATTATATTTGTATACCACTGTTAACCTTTCCAAATCAATAGAAACTAAATGGCAGAACACATTCAGGACAATGACCTACAGAATCGCCTTAGAGCGGAAGATAAGTCGGCCCTCGAATTTGTTTATAAATCATATAAATCTGAATTTCTAAACTTTAGCCAACGGTACAAAGTTGATTACGATGATGCCTTAGATGCATACCAAGATGCTGTTATAGCGATGTATCAGAACTTTGTAATGAATGAATTAGAGTTGACGAATAGTTCAATTAAAACCTATCTATTTGGCATAGGGAAACATAAAATTTATAGGATTGTAAAGTCAAAACAGAAACAATTAAAAATTGAAAATGATATAGAAGAATTTAGGGATATTGAACCAAAGGGAAACGACTTAAATTATTACCAAGTAGAACTAGCAAAACTCATTGGTAATATCTCTGAAAGTTGTAGAGAACTATTGCGTTTATATTATTATCGTAATTTAAGTATCAATGAAATTGTAGAACGTACTCAATATAAGGATGCTAATACAGTGAAGAGTCACAAATCCAGATGTATGAAACGATTAAAATCATTAGTAAGCTCATCTTAAGTTATGAATAAGGAAGACTTATTACAAAAATATTTCAAAAGCACGCTGTCTCAAAAAGAGGAAGAACAATTTAATTCCTTATTGGAGATTGATGATGATTTTAAAGCTACATATGAGGAGTACAATAACTTTAATTTAGCGTTCAAATCTCATGAAGCTGATGCATTAAAGTCGTATTTAAAATCACTCGATAGCAGACAAAAAATTCGGCAACTAAAATGGTATCAAAACACAAAATTAATTTACTTGGCTGCAGCAATTTTGGTTTTTGCCTTATGCATACCATTTTTGGTAAAAGCTAATATAAACGATTTTTATGATGACTATTACGAAGTATATCCAAACGTAGAACAACCAATTGTAAGAGGTGCTGAGGAAACGGAAATCAACACTGCCTTTACAGCATACGAAGCCAATAAATATTCTATTGCTATTGATGCATTCCAAAACATATTAGAAGAAGACAATAATCCTAACTACAGGTTTTACTATGCCATGTCGCTCTTAAACAATGATCAATCAGATCTAGCGCTTAAGGAATTATCACAGATAGAAAGCATTGATTTTGATTACCAAAATGAAGTATTATGGTATACAGCGTTGATTCAACTTAAGAATAATGAGACTAACCAAGCCATAGCCAAACTAAATGAATTAGAAAATTCAGGGTCTTCATTTAAATCTAAAGAAAGAAAGGTAATTTTGCAGAAATTAAAGGACGACTAATGTCTATTATTTCCAAAGATATATCAAAGGCTGTTCGCTTATTAAATGATCAAGAATTGGTCGCCATACCAACAGAAACTGTTTATGGATTGGCAGGAAATATCTATTCAAAAGTGGCAATAAATGCAATATTTCGAACAAAGCAACGCCCCAAATTTAATCCCTTAATTGTGCACATTCCTAATGTGGCATATCTTGAAAATATTGCAGAATGCATCCCAGAAAAAGCACGACGTTTAGCTGATGCTTTCTGGCCAGGACCTATAACACTTGTACTCAAAAAAAAGAACACAATACCTGAACTTATTACCGCAGGAAAATCTACAGTTGCCGTAAGAGTACCGAATCATCCCATAACATTAGAATTGTTAAAACAATTAGATTTTCCCCTAGCGGCACCAAGTGCTAATCCCTTTAATAGAATCAGTCCAACAACTGCAAAGCATGTTGAGGACTATTTTATCAATGACCTTAAAATGGTTTTGGATGGAGGTCCATGTCAAAGTGGAATTGAATCAACTATAATTGGTTTTGAAAAAGATGAACCTATTATTTATCGTTTAGGCTCCACATCAATAGAAGCCATAGAAGATGTAGTTGGTAAAATTTCAATCAAAAATAAAAAAGAAATTGCACCAGATGCACCAGGAATGCTCGAGCGTCATTATGCACCAAACACTAAAACAATCTTGACGGACAACCTTCAAAAAACAATAGAGCAATATCAGGAAAAGCGAATTGGGTTATTAGTATACAGTGATATAGCAAATGATGATGCTATAAATTTTAAAATCGTTCTTTCTGAAGAAAAAAATCTACAAGAGGCAGCTTCAAAACTTTATGATGCCTTACACCAATTAGACAGACAAAATTTAGACATCATAATAGCAGAACGTTTACCAGATTATGATTTAGGAAAATCTATTAATGATCGACTTCAGAGAGCTACTAAATAGGCAGGTTTACTTTGTAAGGCCGAATCTTCTTCTCATCTGAAACTAGCAGTACAATGGTTTACGGTACATTAAAGAATCAAATAAATGTATCAAAACCCTCTGTTGATTTTTTATAAAATTAAACTAGAACCAAAATGAAAAGCACTTAACAGCCAACTCCATGAAAACTTTAAGACATTGTTTTGTTATCATTATTTCTTGATTCCAATGAGCTTTAGTTCTATGGATACGATTAACTTAGACGATGCAGATTAAATTGAAAACGAGGGTAATAATCCAGATAATATTTGGCTAATACTATACTATTGCTTTAAGAGATGGAGGACTCGGACAAGATGCTATACCATCTATTAATGATCCCATTTTTTTCAGATGCCAGTTCAGTTTCTCTATCTAATGACGAATTAATCGTTGGTATAAAACAAGCAGAGGTTGTTAAAGCTTATCCGCATTACATATTAGATTGGCATAAATACAACGATTAATTATTGCCCTTTAACAAATGCGGCCTACGCATGGGAAAGTCTGGCAAATGGAGGATGTAGTACATTCGGAGTTTCTGTTCTGCTTTATAATAGTTATTTCATATCGTATGATAGAGAAACAGACCGTAATTGGTCGCAAATTCAACAAAGATGTGTTAATGGCGAATTAATATAAAGCATTCCAGAAACGGTAATGGTAATTTAGACCGATTGGAAAACTTGGAAATCTTCATTTCCAAATTCACAAGTCTTGCCTACTCAAACAGGGTTTGTAAAGCCATATGGTACTTATCTTTATGGACCTTACAAACCTAATGATGATCTTTTTCATTTTGAACCTGAACCATTAAATCCAGCATTACCAAATAAACATCGTCTATTTACTTTAACGATAACAAGCAATCTAGAGTATTTAAATTCTCGAATTTTAATGGTGATAAAGTATTGAGAGAAAATATTTTCAATAAAAACCATCTTACTATAAGTAATGAAAATATCATTGTGTTATTTAAACCAAATACTTCTGCAAACAACTCTACATTTACCTACTATTTTAACAATTCTAAAACTTTTTTCAGGATAATGAAGGAAATAATCGGGACATGTTTGGAAACACTATAGATGGTCCGATTGAAAGACAAACTCTGATACCTGTAAATAGTATGACGAGCATGTGATTTGCTGTAGCAGCATTTTTCCCAAATCCATCTATTAACGAAGACTAATTCTGAAAAAAACTAGCTTAGTTGAGCCCGCGTTTTAAACATCTTAACCCTTCATTAATTTACTTAAAAAAAACCGCGCTCAACACTTGGTATTCCAATAAGTTATCGTAAATTTGCAAACTCTTTTTCGGAAGAGGATTGTTTAATCAATGTGTCATATTGGCGCATCATAAATCAAATTAGTGTGGATACATTAAGCTACAAAACAGTTTCTGCTAACAAAGCTACCGTTAATAAGGAGTGGGTTTTAGTTGATGCTGAAGGACAAACTTTAGGTCGCTTAGCTTCAAGAGTAGCAATACTTTTAAGAGGTAAGCATAAACCTAACTTTACGCCACACGTTGATTGCGGTGATAACGTAATTGTTATAAACGCAGAAAAAATCAACTTAACAGGAAACAAGTGGACAGATAAAAGTTATATCCGTCACACAGGTTATCCAGGTGGTCAAAGAAGTCTGACTGCTACTGAGATGTTTGACAAAGATCCAACAAGATTAGTAGAGAAGTCAGTAAAAGGAATGTTACCTAAAAATAAATTAGGCGCTGTTCTTTTTAGAAACTTAACTGTTGTTGCTGGGTCTGAGCACGCTCATGAAGCTCAAAAACCAAAGACAATTAATTTAAACGAAATTAACTAATGGAAGTAATTCACAAAATTGGCCGTAGAAAGACGGCTGTTGCCCGTGTTTATGTTGCCAAAGGAAAAGGTAACATTACGGTGAACAAAAAAGACATGGCGGATTATTTTACTACTGCACCATTGCAGTATAAAGTAAACCAACCTTTAGCCTTGACTAACAATGATGGCAACTTTGATATTACTGTTAACGTATATGGAGGTGGTATCACCGGCCAGGCGGAAGCAATACGTTTAGCATTATCTCGCGCAATGTGTGAGGTCGATGCTGAAAACAGAGCAATATTAAAGCCAGAAGGTCTATTAACTAGAGATCCTAGAATGGTAGAGCGTAAGAAATTCGGACAGAAGAAAGCGCGTAAGAAATTCCAGTTCTCGAAACGTTAATATCCAACAACACTTAATTCAGAGCTTGAAGTCTCAAGTTCTGAATTATTTTAAATTTTTATTGAACCGCTGCGTTAAGCAGCAAATTTTAACCAGTTATTGTTGTCCACAATGGAAACATTGGGATTTAGTTTAGCATCTAAATGATTAAGGCTAACGTCAAGTAACCACTCAATCATTGCTAATTCAACAGAACGTAAACTATTACAAAAATGGAAAAAGTAGAAGTAAAAGAACTACTAGAAGCAGGTGTACACTTCGGACATCTTACACGTAAGTGGGACCCTAATATGGCCCCTTACATCTATATGGAGCGTAACGGCATCCATATTATCAACCTTTACAAAACAGCAGCTAAGATAGAAGAAACTTGCGCTGCCTTAAGTAAAATTGCTGCGTCAGGAAAGAAAATCTTATTTGTTGCTACAAAAAAGCAAGCAAAAGATATCGTTGCTGAAAAAGCAGGTGCGGTTAATCAACCATACATTACAGAGCGCTGGCCTGGTGGCATGTTGACAAATTTCGTAACTATTAGAAAAGCGGTTAAGAAAATGTCTTCTATTGATCGCATGAAAAAAGACGGAACTTTTGAGTCTTTATCTAAAAGAGAAAAATTACAAATTGATCGTCAACGTGCTAAATTAGAAAAGAACTTAGGTTCTATTTCTGATATGACTCGTTTACCAGGTGCTTTATTTGTAGTAGACATAAAACGCGAGCACATTGCGATTAAGGAAGCTCAAAAATTAAACATCCCAATCTTTGCAATGGTTGATACTAACTCTGATCCACGTCAAGTTGATTATTTAATTCCATCAAATGATGATGCTTCTAAGTCAATTAATAAAGTACTATCTATCGTTTCTTCTGCCATTGAAGATGGATTAAACGAAAGAAAAGCTGAGAAAGCAGCCGATAAAGAAGGAAAAAGTGAAGCTAAAAAAGCTAAACCAGCAGAAAAAGCTCCTGTAGCGGCTCAAGAAGAAGAATAAAAAAGAATAACACAATATTTAAAGGTCGTTTAGTTCTTTTCTTTTTGAAAATCTATTAAACGACTTTTTCAAATTTTAATATATTATGGAAAATACTGTAAAAATTACAGCAGCAGAAGTAAACAAGCTTAGACAAGCAACTGGTGCTGGTATGATGGATTGTAAAAAAGCCTTAGTTGAAGCTGGTGGTGATTTTGATAAAGCCATTGAAGTTTTACGTAAAAAAGGTCAAAAAGTAGCAGAAAAAAGAGCCGACAGAGATTCTTCTGAAGGTGCTGCTGTTGCTAAAGTAAATGCAGATGCTACATCTGGTGTAGCAATCGTTTTAGGATGTGAAACTGATTTTGTTGGTAAGAACGAAAATTTTGTGAAGTTAGCAAATGACCTAGCATATGCGGCACTTAACTACAATACTAAAGAAGAATTTTTAGCTTCTGAATTTGGTGGAATGACGGTTGCTGATAAATTAATCGAACAAACTGGTGTAATCGGTGAGAAATTAGACATTACATCATTTGAAAAATTAGATGCCCCTTTTGTTGGACAATATGTACACATCAATAAAATTGCTGCTTTAGTAGGTTTATCTGCTAAAGTTGATAATGCTGAGGTTTTAGTTAAAGATTTAGCAATGCAAGTTGCTTCTATGGGAGCTACAACATTATCCTATAAAGATTTTGATCCAGCTTTTGTTGCCTCAGAAACTGAAGCGCGTATTGCAGTTATCGAAAAAGACAATGAAGAATTAGCAAGATTAGGGAAAACATTAAAAAATGTTCCTAAATACATCTCTATGGCTCAGTTAACACCAGAGGTATTAGCTCAAGCTGAAGAAGATGCCAAGGCAGAATTAAAAGCTGAAGGTAAGCCTGAGCAAATTTGGGATAGAATTTTACCTGGTAAAATGGAAAGATTCATTTCTGATAACACCACTCTAGATCAGGAGCAATGTTTATTAGACCAAAAATTTATCAAGGATGAAAAGAAAACTGTTGCTGAATATGTCACATCATATGGTGATGTTAAAGTTACTGGATTTAAAAGAGCAACAGTAGGATAATTGCATAAAATCATTCTAAATATGAAAGCCTTTCAATAAATGAAAGGCTTTTTTTTGACATTTTTTTCACTTTTACAGATGCTAATAATTATGTAGCTTTGTTCAACTTTCAAATTAAATATGAAATACAAAAGAATCCTATTAAAACTGTCTGGTGAAGCTCTTATGGGAGACAGACAGTATGGTATAGATCCTCAACGCTTGGCAGAATATGCTCAAGATATAAAAGAAATAACTGATTTAGGTGTTCAGGTGGCTATCGTAATTGGTGGGGGTAACATCTTTAGAGGTGTAGCAGGTGCAAGTAATGGTATGGATCGTGTACAAGGGGATCATATGGGTATGTTAGCTACTGTCATTAATGGTTTAGCTCTTCAAAGTGCATTGGAAGATGCCGATATTCCAACGCGCTTGCAAACGGCCATTAAAATAAACGAGGTTGCAGAACCTTTTATTAGACGCAAAGCAATGCGGCACCTTGATAAAGGACGCGTAGTAATTTTTGGAGGAGGAACTGGAAATCCCTATTTCACAACAGACTCAGCAGCAGTGCTTAGAGCCATTGAAATCGAAGCTGATGTTATTTTAAAAGGTACACGTGTAGATGGAATTTACACAGCAGATCCTGAAAAAGACAGTTCAGCCGTGAAGTTTGACAATATTACCTTTGACGATGTATTACGCAAGGGATTGAAAGTAATGGATACCACAGCGTTTACATTAAGTCAAGAAAATGAACTACCGATTATTGTCTTTGACATGAATAAAAAAGGAAATTTATTAAAGGTAGTTTCTGGTGAAAGTATTGGCACAGTGGTAAACCTTTGATTTATAGCTTAAATTTTGATAGCCCACAGTTAAAAACTAGAATTATGAACGAAGAAATAGAATTTATTATAGACACAGCTAAAGAAGCTATGGAAAATGCTATGAAGCATTTAGAAAAGCAATTAGTTAATATTAGAGCTGGTAAGGCTAGTCCTGCCATGCTCGGTAGTGTTATGGTTGATTACTATGGTTCTCAGACTCCGCTTAACCAAGTTGCTAATGTAAATACCCCGGATGGAAGAACAATTTCGGTTCAGCCATGGGAAAAAAGTATGCTTCAGGAAATTGAACGAGGTATTATGATAGCTAATCTTGGTTTTAACCCTATGAATAACGGTGAAACCATCATTATTAACGTTCCACCATTAACTGAAGAACGTCGTAAAGAATTAGCAAAACAAGCAAAATCTGAAGCAGAAGATGCTAAAATTGGTATTAGAAATGCACGAAAAGATGCTATGAATGATATTAAAAAGTCTGACGTATCAGAAGATGTTCAAAAAAATTCGGAGATAGACATACAAGAACTTACCGATTCTTACGTTAAGAAAATAGACCAAATTCTCGATGTCAAAGAGAATGAAATCATGACCGTCTAAACTAATATGACTTAAAAAAATCCCAAATAAATTTGGGATTTTTTTAATCTAAATCACACCTCTAATGCTCAAGCAGCTGTTTGTTGTTATTTTCTTTGTTGTTACAGCAAGTAGTTTTGCACAGACAACTCAAAAGAAAGATAAGGCTGATGAGATGGTTAAAAGAGATTCAATTAAAAAAGCCGAATTTCTAAAAAATATTGGTAATGGCTACTTACCTATTGGCTTTTTTGATTTAGATCTACGATACTTAATTAAATTCAACCAGTTTGAAGGATTTAGAACAGGGTTAGGCGGTACAACCAATAAACGATTTTCAGAAAAATACCGTATCAATGGTTATACCGTTTACGGATTTAAAGACAAACGTTATAAATTTAGCCTCGGAGGTGGATTTCGAGTCAACGAACAAACAAATACTTGGATTAATTTATCCTATACCGATGATTTACAAGAAACAGGAAGTTCTACCTTCCTAACTGACAAACGCTTTTTCACTTTCTTTGAACCTCGGCTACTCAATATTGATCTTTTTCATAGACATATCACAAAATCGGTAAGCCTTCAGCATAAGATTTCTAATCATCTACTTTCTGAAACACAATTTTCGTATAGTAATATAAATCCAACTTATACCTATAATTTCGTTTTAGACAATGATAGTTTCAATTCATTTAGTCTAAGTACTGCAAGTATAAGTCTGCAGTGGAGTCCCTTTAGCAAATTTGAACTCAATGAAAATAATGTCGTTGAAACTAAAAACGGTTATCCTAAATTTACTGTTCAGGTCACACAAGGTTTTAAATCGGTATTTGGTAGTGACTTTAACTTTTCAAAATTGGACTTTAGAACTATACAGCAATTCAATCACAAGAACGACGCTGTAACTAGCATTACTTTAGTGGCAGGTATCGCTGGAGGAGACATACCATTAACTCACCTTTATCACGCATATCCTAATAATATTACCAAAGAAACAATACTTCAACGGTTTTCTGTTGCTGGTTTAAACAGTTTTGAAACTATGTACTTTAATGAGTTTTTTAGTGATAAATTCTCTACGTTACAACTTAAACATGCTTTAAGACCCTTTCAAATAACTGAGCGCTTTAAACCTCAATTAGTTCTCATTTCAAGGTACGCACTTGGTAACATGGATAGTATAGATAGACATCAAGGCATACAATTTAATACTTTAGAACATCTATATTCCGAGTCTGGTTTTGAAATTAATAAACTTATCCTTGGGTTTGGATTAAGTTTTGCCTATAGATATGGTGCATATTACTTGCCAAATTTCGAAGACAATATTGCATTTAAATTCACTTTTAATATCTCTCTATAAACAACATTATATTAGTGTTAATTTACTGGCAAATCCTTAGGTTTTTTCTACCTTTGCCGCTCATTTCTACTTTTGGAAAAATTTACTAAATATTACCTGATTTTCAGGTAGAACAATGACCATGTTTAAAATACTAACAACAGGATTTTGGGAGGCTGTTGCGAGATTAATTCTTCGTAACAAGATTTTTATTCTTCTCGCTGTAATTACTGCTACAGTATTTTTTAGCATGCAATGGAAACATATGCGCTTTACCTATACAGAAGCGAATATGCTCCCAGATGAACATGAAGTAAATCTTGTCTACAATGATTTTCTAAAAGTTTTTGGTGAAGAAGGAAATCTTATTGTTCTAGGGGTTAAGGATTCTAGTCTTTTTTCCGTTAAACAGTTTAATGCATGGAACAAACTCGCCGAATTTTTTAAAACAACAAAAGAGGTAGAGACTGTTTTATCAATAAAGGATTTACAAAAATTAGTAAAAAATACAGCCAAAGAACAATTTGATTTAGAACCGTTTATCAAGGACTCAATAAGCAACATTGAGCAGCTTAATACACTTCAAGAAGAACTCTTTAAAAGGTATCCGTTTTACGACAACTTCTTATTCAACGCAGAAACCAAAACTATTCGAACTGCGATATATCTTAAAAAGGATATTGTTAATACTTCTGCGAGAAAAGACTTTATTATTGACATTTTAGAACCAAAAGTAAGAGGGTTTCGTGAAACCACTGGATTGGATGTGAAGGTGTCTGGAATGCCATACATTAGGACCTTAAATTCACAAAACATTGTAGATGAAATACCTATTTTTATTGGAGCTGCTTTGTTTGTGACATCATTAATTTTCTTTTTGTTCTTCAGATCCTTCAGAGCCACTTTCATTTCATTAATTGTTGTTTGTGTTGGAGTAATGTGGACTTTTGGGATTCTTGGATTACTTGGGTATGAAATCACTGTATTAACAGCCTTGATTCCACCTTTAATAATTGTAATTGGTATTCCAAACTGTATTTTCCTCATCAACAAATACCAGCATGAAGTTAAAGCGCATGGCAATAAAGTGAAATCCTTACAACGGGTTATAACCAAAATTGGCAATGCCACGCTAATGACCAATGTTACAACTGCTTCAGGCTTTGCAACGTTCATTTTAACCGAAAGTAAACTTTTGACGGAATTTGGTATAGTTGCTTCGTTAAGTATTCTGGCAATTTTTATTTTATGCCTTTTGGTTATTCCAATTATCTATACATTTTTACCTTATCCAAAACAACGTCATTTAGAGCATTTAAATAAACGTTGGATTGGAGGTTTTGTTGACTGGATGGAGCGCATGGTTAAGCATAGGAAAATTACCATATATGTTACTGCCCTTATTCTTATCATAGGCAGTATGATAGGCATGAATAAAATTGAGATTTCAGGTAGCTTAATTGAAGATATGCCTAAAAATAAGCAGTTCTTTAAGGATATAAAATTCTTTGAGGATGAGTTTAATGGTATCATGCCGTTAGAAATTATGGTGGATACCAAACGTAAAAAGGGTGTGATGAAATTATCTACCTTAAAGCGTATTAACCAGCTCGAAGAATTAATTGAAGAAACCCCTGAACTTTCTAAGCCAATTTCTGTTGTAAGTTTAGTAAAATACAGTAAACAAGCCTATTACAACGGAAACCCTAAATATTACCAATTACCAACAAGCCAAGAGAACAGTTTTATTTTATCCTACGCAAAAAACTCCTCTAGCAATATCGATTTACTGAAGAACTTTGTTGATAGCACTGGCCAATACGCAAGGATTACCACCTTTATGAAGGATATCGGAACAGACAAGATGGAGCGTATACAGGAAAATTTACAAACTAAAATTGATAAAGTTTTTCCGAGCGAGCGTTATGAGGTAACTATGACTGGTAAAGCTCTAGTATTTCAAAAAGGTACAAAATATTTAGTGCGAAATTTAGTGATTTCACTTTCACTTGCAATTTTACTTATTGCTTTGTTCATGGCCTATTTATTTAGATCTTTTAGAATGATTATTGTGTCATTAATTCCAAACTTATTGCCATTGCTTGTTACAGCAGGTTTAATGGGATTCGTAGGAGTACCCATAAAACCATCAACAATATTAGTGTTTAGTATAGCCTTTGGTATTTCGGTAGACGATACGATTCATTTTTTGGCTAAATACAGGCAAGAACTTCAAGCAAATCACTGGAAAATTAGAAAATCTGTTTACGCCGCACTTAGAGAAACTGGCGTAAGTATGTTCTATACCTCTTTTGTTTTATTCTTCGGATTTTCTGTTTTTAGAATTTCTAGTTTTGGTGGT
>NZ_JABSST010000046.1 GCF_013213975.1 Winogradskyella sp. | reverse complement strand
GTACCTTTGTCTTCGGGTCTGATCCAAATAAACAATATTTTCCTTGGTGACCCACCAAATAGTTTAGATCGATTTGTCGCAAATGTTCCAAATGAAATAGGCAGCTACTCAATAAGCGAAGAACAAAGCATTGGTGAGATTAATATGACTTTGCGATTTCAAGAAAATGGAGGTGCATATGTTTATTCTCTACCTTCATCATTCTTAGGAAATAATATTATAATAAATGTGAATAAAACAGCCGAAAACCCAGGTGATTTTATTGATATTAACTTCAGTGGTGAGATATTTTTTTCTACTGGTATAATACGAACGGTCGTAGGTTCTGCGCATGTAAAAAAAACTGAATAATGAAAAAAAAGCCTTCTCAATTGAGAAGGCTTTTTTGTTTTATAAAGTATAGGTCATCCTAAAGGTGATGAAGCGTGGCTGTATAAAGGTCTCTTGACTAAATACCGAAATATCACTAGCACCATTACTAACATTAGAATCGATATCTAAAATATTAGAAGCTCTTAACGAGTACTCCCACTTAGCATCTCTATCTTTTCTGTAACGTAAAGACGCATTCCATGTTCTAAATACATTGGTCTGTCCATTACTCTCCTGTTCGTTATAGGCAAAATCTGTAATAAAGGTTATTGAATCCCAGATGTAAGCATCAAACCGAATCGATGGCGCTCTAGTAATAAACTTCGTGGTATTGTCACCTTGTTCATTATCACTAACAGTATATCTGTAACGTAACCTTACATTTGGTGCTTCTCTAAAGTTTGTGCGTATTTCTGGTGAGTAGGACTGCGTAAAACTCTCATTTAAAGATTGACGGCCTTGAACAAACTGATTTAATTTGGAATAATTAAAATTCGCACCTAAACGCCCTCTAAACTTTCCAAAGGTACGCTCAACCCTTCCAAAAAATGTTGCACTTTCATCTGCAAACTGAGAATTAAAAAATGAACTTGTTCTAATAACACTCTCAAAATTTGTTAAAGATCGTATCTGATCTATATTCTTATTGTAATTTATAAATGCGAAAACATTCGTATAATTAAACAAATTAAAACTTGTATAGCGCAATGATAAATTGTGAGAAAGCGCATTCGTGAGTTCTGGGTTACCAAACTGAATGCTGTTGAAATTATTTAAAACTAAGCCCTCTGCTATATTGGTAACGTCTGTGAATGTATTTTGCATTCTATAATTAAACGTTAGAGTCTCACTTTTCTTAAATTGAATTAAGGCTTCAAAATCTGGTAAGACATCAAAAAAATTATCCTTAAAATTATTACCAAGTTGTGTGTTCTGGTTGCTATAGGCATGGAAAGACAGACCTGGTGTAAAGGTGAATTTTCCTGTTTTGAGCCTGTAATGCACGCCTAAGTACACATCGCTAAACGTGTAATCTACATTTGAATTGGATGCAGATAAGAGATTACCATCCAAATCTGTTATGTTTGGTGTAGGATCTAAACGCGATCCATCGTCTAAAAACTGAAAGATATCTGAGTCGAACTTTTGGTTGCTGTAAATGGTACCTAAAGTTAAGTTAATATTGCTTTTTGAGTTAAGTATATTGTAATAATCTAACTTCGCATCTAACTGATTCGTTTTTACACGACGGTCTTGATTTAAATTATAACTGAGCTGATCTAAATCTAAACCTAAACCCGCTGCTGTATTATCAAAAGCATCATTGTCTGGATCTGTATTGTTTGTTGGATCATTAACCAATATAGCATTATAAAACGGATCCTCATCACGAATTAAATGCTGAGCTTCTAGTGCAAAAATATTATTCTCGTCTAATGTATAGTAATAATTTAAATTTTGATTAATACTATATGGATTTACCTGATCAACTTGATTGGTACCGCCAACCACAGAAGAGAATAAATTCTGACGTTCTTCATCATCTGAAGTACGTGCTAAGATATCATAGTCTAATTGATTGTTAACATTTGGCTTGTAAGAGGCACTCAACTTAGTTATAAATTGATTAGAAGCTTCCCTACCAATGGACACAGTTGATTCGTCTGGTGGAATTGAAGCAGACTCGTCAATTGGTGTATTTGGGTCATCTTCTACTTCGATATAATCGAAGAAGCTTTCTTCACGTGTTCTTAAACGGCTACTGTTATAAATTAAGAACCCACTCAAATCCAAAGCCTTATTCGGCGAATAACTAAAGTTAGCAGAACCAAGCTTTGTCACTACTTCTTGTGAATTGGCAATACTTGTTAAACCTCCAAGACCATTATCCCCTAAATTAATATTTGTACCACTAGAGCGACTCGGTAATCTAAAACCGCCACCAAAACCTCTTAGATCTCTATTATTTAAGGCAACCTCTCCTATATTGTTAATATCACCTATAAGGTTAATACTGTATTTAGGACTGTAATAAAATAACTTTGGCTGCACTAAATACAACTCATCATTGGGAGAGGGTGCAGTACCTGCACCAGCGGTAATATCCCCAAACCAAAAGTTCTTTTTCCCCTCTTTAAGTTTTATGTTAATAGCGATATTATCTTGATTGTTCTGAACTCCCCTTAATTGGCCAACCTCAGCATAATTTCTAAGTACTTGTACTTTGTCCACTGCATTAGACGGAATATTCTTAGTCGCTAATTTCGTGTCGCCATCAAAAAAATCTTTTCCTTCTACCGTAATTTTAGATACTGTCTTACCCTCAACCTCTATTTGACCATCCTCATTGATTTCAACCCCGGGTAATTTTTCTAATACGTCTTCTAATTTTCGTTCAGAACCATTCTTAAAAGAATCCGCGTTATAAATAAGTGTATCTCCTTTAATCGTCACAGGCATTTCATAGGTGAGCTCTACAGCATCTAATGAATTATCTGGTACTAGTGTAAAATTCTTATCAACATTGGATTCCTTAGTGGAGAAGATTTCTTCAAAGGTCTTGTAACCAATATAACTTACTTGAAGTTTATACTTACCGTTTTTACCTAAAGACAAAATATACTTTCCCTTGTCGTTAGTTACAGCATAAGATTCTAATGCGTTTGTTTCTTGATTGATGGCTATGACATTAGCCAATTCCAGCGGTGTTCCAATACTGTCTTTTACAACACCTTGCATCCTAATTTGAGCAAAAGAACTTCCTGTTACTACTATGCATAGTAGCAATAAAAATTTTTTCATCGGTAAATATGTGTTTGGTTTGTTTAGTTTCTTCCGCGACCGCCACGTCCTCCTCGGCCGCCATACATTTCGCGCATTTCTTGCATCTTCTTGGTTATAATCTCATTGTACTCAGCTTGTGTAACCTCGTCTCCCTTTTCTGGTTTTTCGATTTCTTCTTTCTCTTCTGGGTTCATTACAATTTTAGTACACAAAATAGTAGTTCTGTCAGCACTGACTTCTAAAATTAACCCTGGTAGTCCCCAGTAATCATCCGGCCCTTGGCTAATAGGAATTTGAAGGGTATACCACGCTACAACTTCTACTGTTTTTGGAGTTTCAATGTCACTTAACGGATCGTTGTCATCTTTCTTTTCTGAATTATCTGCTACGTCACCCTCTTTCTTTTCCTTTTTGTTGGTAGCTCTATCACCACCTCGTTTTGGTCGCATACTTCTCCAATCAAACTCATCTACAGTTTTAGTTGCGGTAGCTTTAAAGCACATATAATTTCCAATTTTCTTGGTTTCAGTACCCATTTTCCACTCAAGCCCTTTAAGCTCATCTTTTATGAGGAACTGCTTACCAAAAAACTCGCGATCTTGCAGTAATTGTTTAGATTTTACATTTTTATATTTTGGGCCACCTGTAAAACTACTTGAAAAACTCCCCCAACCTCGCCCTTGTCCTGGAGCTTCTAGACGCTCTTCTTCTTTATAGACGGACTCTTCCTTATTGAAGGTGAGCACAAATTCTTTTTCTAGCATAGTTTTCATACGTTCTTCAATACGCTTGCGTTGCTCAGGACTTATCTCTCGACCTCCCCATTGATCTAAGTCCATAGTGGTCTTAGACATGTAATACGCTTTACCCTGAAAATCTTGTTGTGCAAACGAGACTATACAAAAACTTAAGCATAGTAATGTGGTAAGTTTTAAAAGTGGTTTCTTCATATTATATGATTATTGTTGATAAACAAATGTAGACTAATCATCTAACAATTTTTTCAGAGCAGTTACATTCAATTTAAAGGTTTATGTTCCAGTAAGACTTATTTAGATGCGAAACGTAAAATATAATTGCGTTAAACTTCTGTTAATAAATTAACCACGTCTTCTACCCATTCTATTATTTCTGAATTCTTTCATTTTTTCGACAATAGTCTCTTGGTATTCGACCTTTGTCACTTCTTTACCCTTATCTGGTGCTATAATTTCAAGTTTCTCTTCTGGATTCATTACAATTTTAGTACAAAGCATAGTGGTATTACCTGCGCTCACTTCTAAGATTAAACCTGGTAAACCCCAGTATTCTAGAGGGCCGTGTCCAACAGGAATTTGTGGTGAATACCACGCCTCAACATCAGTCATTGGTACTGTGTTTTCTTTAGCCTCATCAGCATTCTCTCCATTTGCCTCTGTATCAGTATTTCCATTATTAAGACGGCTCCATGAAAAATCATACCATGCTAATTCTGATGTAGGGATTGACGCTGTAGCCTTAAAGCACATATAATTTCCGATTTGTTTAGATTCCTTACCTAATTTCCATTCTATCTTCTGTAACTCGTCTTTCACTAAAAACTTCTTACCGTAGAACTCTTGACTTTGAATCTGCGAATTAGTTTTAACGTTCTTATATTGTTTACCTGGCGCAAAATTCTTACCCCAAGAATCTGTTGCCCCAGACATAGCGTCTAACTTTTCGTCTTCATAAAACAAAGCTTCTTCTTTATTAAAAGTTAAGATATACTCCTTTTCTAATCTATTTTTAAGACGCGCTGCTACTTGTTTCTTTTGTGCTTCGCTAAGACGTGCTCCCCATCTCCCAAGTTCCATTTTCGCTTTGGAAATATAATAGGCCTGACCTTGGAAGTCATCTGAAGGCTTTGACGTTATTAGATTTAAACTTGTAAAAGTTTCTGAGGCGCTACTTAAGAGAAATAAAGCAAGAACAACGGTGGATTTTAAGAATAATGATTTCATGAATAAACAGTATTAGTTAAATATAATGTTGAACAAATATATTTATTCATTAAACAAAAAACCTCTAGTTTATCATAAAATTAACAAAGCCAGTGCATCAGGATTTATCCCCCTTTAGAAATACTAAAGCTAGAACCATTTTGATCGTCACCACCTCTTGGTCTATAACGCTCCATCATTTCCTTAGCCTTTTTCTCCATGATTTCCTCGTACTTTTCCTGTTTGACCTCTTTTCCTTTTGTAGGCTCATTAATCTCTACTTTTTCTTTTGGATTTAATACAATCTTACTGCATATAATCGTTAACTTACCATCGTGAATTTCCAAGATTAAGCCAGGTAATCCTTGATAATCATCCGGACCGTTATTAACAGGGATTTGAGGTGTGTACCACGCTGTCACTGTACGTTCCTCCATTTCTGGTTCGGTATCCAAATCAATGTCTTCTTTCTCATCATCAGCACTCCTCAAAACCTCTCTAACCTTAGGCACCATCTTAGTGTAAGTAGCTTTGTAGCACTGGTAGTCTCCAATAAACTTACTTTCAGAGCCTAATTTCCAATCTATTTTTTCGATATTATCTTTTACTAAAAAGATCTTTCCATAGGTATCCACCTGTTGCGAAAAGCGTTGCTCTTTAGTGTTTTTATAAAGTACATCCGTTCCACCTCCTGCACCAATCATAACTACTTGAAATTCTCCACCACCAACTTGCGGCTTACTGAGTTCCTCATCTTGTTTATAAACAGATTCTTCCTTATTAAAGGTGAGCTTAAAGGTCTTTTGAAACTGTTTTTTCATCATTTCTACCATTTGGGCATGCATGCCTGCATCCATTTTGGCACTATCGATTTTAATATCGACTTGACGCTGTGTTTTATAAGTCGCCACACCCTGAAAATCTTGAGCATTAACAGTTGAAATAACCGCTGTTAATGCCAAGACTACAACTCTAATAATTGTTATCATTTGATTGACTTTTATTGATTTTTTTTATTACTTGATTGATCTTTATTGTTTGTTCGTATAATATTTGATTGCTGAATTTCTGATTTTCTCAACACTTTTTAAGAAAGTTTCTGGCTCGTCTGAATTACCTTCAATGGCATAAGACATATGAGACTTCTTACCGTTAGACATCGTTTCTCCATTGCAGACAATTTTAAAACTAATAGTTTCGTTAGCATCAGACATGTTCAATATTTCTTTGATGTCTTCAATGTTAAACGTTGACTCAAATTCTTTAAGAGAATCTACAGTAATGGTAATAGATATGTTTTCTACTTTAGTAGTACCTTTTGCTTCGCCAAGTACAGTTTTAGATTGACTAAAGCCTAATACGGTAATAACTAATGCTAAACAAGTGAATAAATTTTTCATAATATAATTGTGTTATAAGATTAATACACTGCAAATATCAATACAGAATTTTGTCTTTTGAGTTAACTAGTGTTAACGAGTGTTAAGCGATTCGTTAAAGTAGATTTTAACATTTACTTTTGACCTATGAATGATAACAGATATAAATGGATTCTTTATGCAATTGTTGCTGTAATTACCATTACTATTGGTATTCAGGTATTTTGGAATTATAAAAATTACCAAACCAACAAGCAACAGCTCATTATTGATGTTCAGATTAGTTTAGATAAAGCTGTGGATGATTACTATGCCGATTTAGCGGAACGAACCACACTCGGTATCTCATTAGTTGGTGATGCTCAAATGAACGCTTTCGGTGAAGATAGTGAACTGACAAAATTTCTAGAGCAAATCGATGAAACGACTAATGAATTTAAAAACCTAGATTCTTTGGACGTTAATAATCTGGATGGACTCACTATTTTTCGAGGTAGAAAAGCAGACTCTATGATGAGCGCATACAACCAAGAACACAGGCCAACGGACATTGATTCATTTAAATTTAAAGTCGATCAAATAAAACAAAATGACAGTATTGATTTTGAAAGTTTTGAATTGCTAACCTCTAAAATTGTAGTGTCCATAAATAATGACAGCTTAGATCTTAAAAAATTAGACACTTTACTTTCAGCTGAACTTGATAGAAAGAATTTAACTATTGAAAATAGACTAATATATCATCAAGGCAATAGCGTACCAAAAGAAATTCAATCAAGGCTAGATACACTTTTATCAGATGTCACAAAACCAAAAACAGAATTCACATTAAGCACAACCTCAAAATCTACATTTTTACCAAAGGATTCTACCTTAGAATTACAGTTCAATAATTCAAGAGTCACAATACTTAAGCGCAGTTTAGCAGGAATTTTTATATCAACCCTTTTAATTCTAGCAGTAATTAGTTGTTTGTTTTACCTCTTAAAAGTAATTAAACATCAAAAACAACTGGCCGAAGTTAAAAATGACCTGATCAGCAATATTACTCATGAGTTTAAAACACCAATCGCAACCATTGGTGTAGCTTTAGAAAGCATCAGTAATTTTAATGGTATAGATGACAAGGCTAAAACACAAAAGTATATTGGCATGTCTAGTGAACAACTATCTAAGTTAAATACTATGGTCGAAAAATTACTAGAAACGGCAACTTTAGATAGTGACAGCCTCAAATTAAATAAAGAGTCTGTAAATATGGTTGAACTATTAACCTCATTAACAAATCGTTACAAAATCCGATTTACAAAAAAATCGTTTAATGAAAGTTATAAGGTTAATCAACTCATGGCTATCGTGGATCTCTTTCATTTTGAAAATGCACTTAACAATATTTTGGACAATGCGGTTAAGTACGGAGGCGAGATTATTTCTATAGATCTATTACCTAGAGATAACACCTTTGAAATTCACATTTCTGACAACGGTAATAATTTATCTAAAGCCAACAAAGACAAAATTTTCGAGAAATTCTATCGTGTTCCAAAGGGCAACACACATGATGTAAAAGGCTTTGGTATCGGCTTATATTACACAAAAACTATTGTAGAAAAACATGGTGGACTAATTGATATCGATTTGTCTAATCAGCTCACTACATTTAAAATTACACTTCCAAATGGCTGAGAAAATAAAACTATTATTAGCTGAAGACGAAGCGGCTTTAGGGCAAATAATTAAAGAAAGTCTTGAGACGCGCAATTTTGAAGTCACCCTTTGTGATAATGGTGAAAAGGCCTTTGAAAAATACCAATCAACTTCACCTGAAATTTTGGTACTCGACGTCATGATGCCAAAAAAAGATGGCTTTACCTTAGCTAAGGAAATTCGAACGCTAGACGACAGCATTCCTATTATCTTTTTAACGGCTAAATCACAAACGAGTGATGTTGTTGAAGGCTTTTCTATTGGTGGCAATGACTATCTTAAAAAGCCATTTAGCATGGAAGAGCTTATTGTTCGCGTACACAATTTGGTAAACAGAACACAGGTTCAAAAATCGTCTAAAGTCTTAGACATTGGAGATTATACGTTTGACTTCCCAAAGCAGCAATTACAATTTAAAGATGAAGATGCGGTTCAGCTTACACACAGGGAAGCGCACTTGCTATTTCATTTGATAAAAAACAAAAACCAAGTATTGGATCGTTCTTTAATACTAAACAAACTATGGGGAACTGACGATTTTTTCTCAGCACGAAGCATGGATGTTTTTATTACTAAACTTCGAAAAAAGTTGAAGCAAGACGAGAACATTCAGATTATTAATGTTCGTGGTTTTGGATACAAACTCACTATTTAATTTTCCACACCCTAAAGCCTCGCAGCTTTGAGTTTATAGAATGGTGCAATTTTTGTATTTTTCAAGTTGGTATGCAAAAACTATTCTATTTACTTTTTCTAATTAATTTTTCTGTTGTTGCCCAAGAGCAAATTACAACAACACTAAAGGATTCCACAGCATTTAATGCCAAGGCCATTTTTGGAGTCGATACCTTTGGGACCATGTATTATACAACCGATGATAATACCTTCCATAAAAAGACTAAAGACACTACGATTACCTATACCAATTTTCAACTCAGTGAGATAACCTCTGCCAATGCTTTTAATCCTTTAAAGATTAATTTGTTTTATCGTGATTTTAATACGGTTGTGATATTAGATAACCGCTTGGCTGAAGTCTATAAAATTGATTTTAATACGGTACAACCCTATAAAAATGTGAGTTTTGTGTCAACTGGATTTGACAATACTCTTTGGATATTTAACCAAGATTTACAACAGCTCGAATTATACGATTATAAGACCAACAAGGTGCGTTTAAAAACGGTACCTATTCAATCTGAAATATTAGATCTTAAGAGCGATTACAACAACTGCTACATACTTACCGAAAATTACCTTTATGTCTACAGCTATTTTGGAAGCCTCATTGGAAAGTACAAAAATGAAGGCTTTGAGAGCCTTGCATTTAGTGAGGCACACTTGGTATTAAAAAAGGAAAATGGCTTATCTATTTTATCAAAAAAAAGCACTGAAATTAAACCCATTAAGCACCCAAATTTGTTAATAAGTCAGTTTTTGGTAACCAATGAAACCTTGTATATTTACGACGACGAAATGCTACGTCAATACCAACTTAAACTAGATTAAGATTATGCATGTTGCTGTTGCTGGAAACATAGGAGCTGGTAAAACTACGCTCACAAAATTGCTTGCAAAACATTACAAATGGGAAGCCCAATTAGAAGACGTGGTAGACAACCCCTATTTGGATGATTTTTATAATCAAATGGAGCGTTGGAGCTTTAATTTACAAGTCTATTTCTTAAACAGCAGATTTCGTCAGGTCAACCAGATTCACACAAGCGGAAAGGATATTATTCAAGATCGTACCATTTACGAAGATGCGCATATTTTTGCACCTAATCTGCATGCAATGGGATTAATGACCAATCGTGATTTTGAAAACTATTCATCACTTTTTGAGCTTATGGAATCTTTTGTAAAAGGTCCAGACTTATTAATCTATTTAAGAAGCTCAATTCCAAATTTAGTAGCGCAGATCCATAAACGTGGGCGCGATTATGAAAACACCATCAGTATTGACTATTTAAGTCGCTTAAATGAGCGCTATGAAGCTTGGATTACCAAATACGACAAAGGCAATTTACTTATCATTGATGTGGATGATTTAGACTTTGTATCTAACCCAGAAGATCTTGGAGGTATCATTAGTAAAATTGATGCGCAAATCAACGGTTTATTTTAAACAGAATTAGTTTTGAGTAATAATACGACTCAATAATGGAAATAAAAAAACCACGCTTTTCAGCGTGGTTTTATAGTTTAAATATACAGGGCATTAGCTACTTACCTGTTCAATTTCTTCTTTTACAGCTTTCTCACCTTTTTTAATCTCAACGTCGACATCATTTAAAGCATCGCTTTCAGCTTTAACTTCAGCTTCAGTACCTTCAAATACTTTTTCTTCAGTAGATCTAGAACTGTTTTCTATTGTCGCTGTTGTTACGATAGCCTTTACTGTACCATTATCCTTATTAGTATTCACACCTACTATTACCTCTTTAGGAATTTCTGTCTTCTCAACAGTTTGCTCAGCATACGCTGTAACATCATCAGCAGACATTGCAATACTTGGAGCAATAACTAAAGCTACTACTGACATTAACTTTAATAGGATATTTAAAGAAGGGCCTGATGTATCTTTAAATGGATCACCTACAGTATCACCAACTACAGCTGCTTTATGCGCTTCTGTACCTTTACGCCCTTGTTCTTCAATCATTTTCTTAGCATTGTCCCAAGCTCCACCTGCGTTAGATTGGAATATCGCCATAAGTACACCACAAGTAGTAACACCCGCTAATAAACCACCTAACATTTCGGCTCCACCTAAGAAACCAACTGCTACTGGTACAGCGATTGCTAATAAACCTGGTAATACCATTTCTTTAATAGAAGCTGTTGTAGAAATTGCCACACACTTATCGTATTCAGCAACACCATCGGCCTCATCAAAAGTAGCACGTTGAGCATCAGTTGCTTTTGTCATATCAGAATCAACTGCTCTCATTACTTCTAAAGCTGCCTTTAATTTAGGAATATCTCTAAACTGACGTCTTACCTCTTCAATCATTGCCATAGCAGCACGTCCTACAGCATTCATTGATAATGCTGAGAATACAAATGGTAACATACCACCTACTAATAAACCAGCCATTACCGTTGGCTTAGACACATCAATTGCAGTTACACCTGCTGTTTGCATAAAGGCTGCAAATAATGCTAAGGCTGTTAAAGCCGCAGAAGCAATAGCAAAACCTTTACCGATAGCTGCAGTTGTATTACCAACAGCATCTAATTTATCTGTACGCTCTCTAACTTCACTTGGTAACTCTGCCATTTCAGCGATACCACCTGCGTTATCAGAAATTGGGCCGTAAGCATCAACAGCTAACTGAATACCTGTATTTGCTAACATCCCTACAGCAGCAATTGCAATACCGTATAATCCAGCAAAGTGATGAGACACTAAAATCGCAGCAGCAATCAAAATAATAGGAACCATAGTAGACATCATTCCAACACCTAATCCTGCAATAATTGTTGTAGCAGCACCAGTTTCAGATTGTTTTACGATTGAATTTACAGGCTTAGTACCTGTACCTGTATAGTATTCTGTGACCTTACCTACTGCTAAACCAGCTACTAAACCAGCTACTACCGCCCAAAATACACCCATTGAAGAAAGCTCTGTCCCGCCAAATGTCCATGCTTCCGGTAACATTTCATTAATTATAAAATATGACGCTACTAGCATTAAACCAGCAGAACCAAACTCACCAATATTTAATGCCGTCTGTGGGTTACCACCATCTTTAACTCTAACGAAGAATGTTCCTATAATAGACATGATGATACCAACTGCCGCTAATACTAAGGGTAAATACACAGCTCCTAATCCGTCAAAAGAATCTGCAAATGCAGGAATCTGAGTAAAAGCTGCTCCTAAAACCATAGTACCAATAATTGAACCTACATAAGACTCAAACAAATCAGCTCCCATTCCAGCAACATCACCTACGTTATCACCTACGTTATCTGCAATAGTTGCAGGATTTAATGGGTGATCTTCAGGAATACCTGCTTCTACCTTACCCACTAGGTCAGCACCAACGTCGGCAGCTTTGGTATAGATACCACCACCTACACGTGCAAATAATGCAATTGACGATGCCCCTAGAGAAAATCCAGATAAAACATTTAATACTTCACCTATTTCCCAGCCTTGTCCACTATATAACATGAATAAAGCGCTCAAGCCTAAAACACCTAATCCAACAACGCCAAGCCCCATAACAGCTCCACCTGCAAAGGCAACTTCTAAAGCCTTACCGAGAGATGCTCGTGCTGCGCTCGTTGTTCTAACGTTGGCTTTAGTTGCAACTTTCATTCCGATAAAACCCGCTAAAGCAGAACAAATAGCTCCTACAATAAATGATACAGCTACCATACCATTAGATCCTTCTTCATTATTTCCTTTGAAGAATAATAATACAGCTACAGCTACAACGAAGATTGCTAAAATCTTGTATTCTGCTTTTAAGAATGACATTGCACCATCAGCAATATTCTTAGCAATTCGTTTCATTTTGTCAGTTCCTTGGTCTTGCTTATTTACCCATGCACTCTTAATAAATACAAATAGTAAAGCCAAAACTCCAAAGGCTGGCAATCCTTTAATTAAATATTCCATATTGAATTTGTGTTAGTTTAGTTAAAATTTAACGTTTCCAAAAATAGAAAAATATTTGATAAAAAAAAGCCATCTTAAATTTAAGATGGCTTTGTTTTATTGAGGTTTACTTAGGACTTTGATTAATTTCTTAGATCGTAAACATTCTTTTCTTTTTACAATCACTTTCCTCATAACGTGCTACACACTGATGGTATATCTTAATAGCTTCCTCTGCATTACCCCAACCCCCTACATCGACTTTCTTCTTTTCTAAGTCTTTATATACCTGAAAGAAATGCTCTATCTCTTTTAAACGGTGCGGGTTAATATCGGCAAGATCATTTTTTTGATTCCATATAGGATCAGAAACTGGCACACAAATTATTTTCTCGTCTGGCCCTTTTTCATCTGCCATATGAAATACCCCAATAGGTTTTACTTCAACTACTACCATTGGATATGTAGGCTCTGTACACATGACTAAAACATCTAAGGGATCTTGATCTAAAGCTAAAGTTTCTGGCACAAAACCATAATCGCCAGGATACATCATAGAAGAAAACAAAGTTCTATCAAATCTGATTTTGTGTAAGGTAAAGTCGTATTCATATTTGTTACGGCTACCTTTCGGAATTTCTATAAGGACGTCGAAAGTTACTTTCTTATCGTTTTTCATATTAAGTTTGATTTATCCCAAATTTGAAGTGGATAATTTTTTAAGGCTGCAAAGATAGCCAAGTCTTTAACGTAGGCAATGAAAATAGTTAAGGTTTTTGTTAAAAATCCATCTTCCGAATCTAAGATTATTATCTTGTAGGCATATTACTAATCCAACACTATATGAGCCATTCCTACACTGTTTTATTATCCCTTTGTTTCACATTTTCAGTCTACGCACAGAATCAACCGTATCAAGGCAAGTTTGAACCTATCGACAATCTGATTACCGCACCAAATGTCTACCGTTCGGCAAGTGGTGCTCCAGGGAGAGCCTATTGGCAACAACGTGCTGATTATAAAATCAAAGCCAAATTAGATGAAAAAAACAATATTCTTAGTGGTGATGAAACTATTACCTATTACAATAATTCGCCAGATGACCTCTCGTACTTGTGGATTCAGTTAGAGCAGAATGTCAACAAAAAAGGCAATGAAGATTTTGGTTTTGCCTTTGGCAATGTGCGTGATTCTATGAACACAAGACACATGCAATTTTTAACTAGAGCTATAGATTTTCCAGCAGGTTATACGATTAAGTATGTAAAAGACACTAACGGAAATGCGATTAAATCTTTGGTAAACAACACCATGATGAAGGTCATCTTAGACGAACCAATTAAAACTGGAGAATCTCTAACCTTCTCCATCGGTTGGTCTTATCATATTACAGATAGAAGTATGTTTTTACTATCTCGTGAAGGCTATGAATATTTCCCAGAAGATGACAATACGGTATACTTAATTGCACATTGGTTTCCAAGAATGGCGGTATACAGCGACACCGAGGGTTGGCAGAATAAGCAGTTTAACCGCTTGGGAGAATTTGCTTTAGAATTTGGAGATTATGATGTTGAAATTACTGTACCTGCAGATCACTTGGTTGCAGCTACAGGAGCTTTAAATAATGCGGCAGAGGTTTTGACAAAAACGCAACGTCAACGTCTAGAGGCAGCAAGAAAATCGGTCGATAAAACGGTGATGATCGTAACACCAGAAGAAGCCCAAGCCAATGAGAAAAGTAAATCCCCTAATACTAAAACTTGGAAGTTTAGAGCAGAAAATGTGCGTGACTTTGCCTTTGCCTCGTCACGTAAATTCATTTGGGATGCACAGGCGGTTCCGTTAGAAACGCATACTGTATTGGCCATGTCGTTCTATCCAAAAGAAGGACTACCAGTTTGGGCCGAGTCCTCGACTTTAGCAGTAAAAAATGCCTTAGAAGTTTACTCTGAGGATGTATTTGAATACCCTTATCCTGTTTGTATTTCTGTAAATACGTCTAATATTGGTATGGAATTCCCAATGATCAGTTTTAATGGAGGAAGACCAGTTGATGGTAAAATATCTGAGCGTGCTAAAGCAGGTATGATAAGTACTATTGTACACGAAGTAGGACACAATTGGTTTCCTATGATTGTAAGCTCGGACGAGCGCCAATGGATGTGGATGGATGAAGGTTTAAATACCTTTATTCATCAACGCACTATGGAAAAACGTTATCCAGATTATCCGCATACCACTCCAAAAGACATTGTGCCTTTTATGAGTGGGGATAAAAATATTATGCGTCCTATTATGACCTCATCAGATAATGATTTACTATCGCAGTTTGGAGCCAATTATTACCGAAAGCCAACCGTTGGGTTACAGATTTTGAGAAACTCAGTTATTGGTAAAGACCTTTTTGATCAAGCTTTTAAAGAGTACGCTAAACGTTGGAAGTATAAGCATCCCAATCCAGGTGATTTGTTTAGAACCTTAGAAGATGCCACCGCAGTGGATCTCGATTGGTTTTATAGAGGTTGGTTCTTTACTACAGATAATGTAGATATGGAACTTAGTAATGTAAAATGGTTCACAGTAGCAAACGAAGAAAATGTAGAAACCAACAACAAAGTTACTAAAGCCAATATTAAGGCTGAAAATACAGGCAAAAACATATCTAATTTTGCAGATGGACCAGAAATGATTACTATGGTATCAACGCCGAGCCAAGCGTATGGTCAATTCTTATCGCGATTAGATGAGCCTGAGTTACGCAAGCAACTGTATAGCAAAAACATTTATGAAATCACTATTAAAAATGTAGGTGGACTGGTAATGCCAGTGACTATTCAGTGGCAATATACCGATGGCACTAGTGAGATAGACACCTTACCAGCCGAGATTTGGCGACATAACGAATACGAAACGACTGAAACCTTTATTAAAGAAAAGCAAGTGGCCAAAGTGGTATTAGATCCTAATTTTGAATTTGCCGATACCGACACTACAAATAACAGCTTCCCTAAGGTAGAAGAAGCCTCAGAATTTGATCAGTTTAAAAACAAGGCCAAAAATTAATCATTCAAAACTGATTTTCTGCAATGAGTCACACTAAAAATAATTACCCTTTATTGTTATCACAAACAAGAAAAAACACCATCAATATATGAGAACAACTACCCTAATTTTTGCTCTTTTATTTATTCTCTTTTCTAGCTGTGAGACCGATAAGAAAGAATCTTCTACAGAAACCCAAACTAGAAACTTTACATCCAATAACTATAAAGATTTGGTTGCTTTATTTAAAGATTGGAGATCCTTTGAAACACCACCAAAACTAGAAGGAGCACCAGATTATCGAAAAACGACTTTCAATGAACGAATGCCAACTTTTAAGCAATTAAGAGAACGTCATGCTACAATTGACACGACTGGCTGGTCTATTCCTAATAAAATAGATTGGATGATTGTCTGGGCAGAAATGAATGGTTTTGATTTTAATCATCGCGTTCTAAAACCATGGGAACGCGATCCTGCCTTCTATAAGACGATATGGACTTACAAAAGTGATGTACCAGCACATGAAGGCCCAACAAATCATGGCACCTTAGAATTATGGACCTATGAATTTCCACTAAACACTGACCAACGTAAAAGAATGCTCAATGATTTAGCTGTAATCCCTTCATTGAATTCACAAGCCAAAACCAATCTTACTGGCAATGCTCGCGACCTTTGGATCACTGGCATCAGAGATATCAAAGAACAATCTAATGTACTCGAAGGCATGAAAAGTGCTGCAGGTGTGCCTGCTGATGAAGAGGTAATGTCTGCCATTGAAAAAGCTCAAACGTCTACAAATCAATTGGTAGATTGGTTAGAAGCAGAATCAGAAAAGAAAACAGGGCCTTCAGGAATAGGAAAGGATAACTACACATGGTATATGCAAAATGTTCATTTGGTACCATTGACTTGGGAAGATGAAGTAATGATTTTAAAAAGAGAAGTTGCACGTGCATGGTCGGCTTTAAAATTAGAAGAACACCGCAATCGTAATCTTCCAGAATTGATAGCTGCAGATTCACCAGAACGTTATGATGCTCTGGCGGATCGCGCGGCCAATAGTTTAATAAACTTCCTAGAAAATGAAGATATACTAACGGTTAAGGATTATTTTGACCCAGCATTAAGAGAGCACTTGGGCAGTTTTATTCCGGAAGAAACACGGAATTTCTTTTACATCACGTCGCATTACGACCCTCGCCCACTTTTTTCCCATTTTTATCATTGGTTTGAACTAGCCAGAATGGATAATGAACCTAATCCAAGTGAAATTAGAAAAGGACCACTATTATATAACATCTTCGACTCTCGAAATGAAGGTACTGCTACTGCCGTAGAAGAAATGTTTATGGATGCTGGCTTATATGATGATGATCCTAGAGTCCGCGAGATCGTCTACATCATGATTGCACAAAGAGCCGCTAGAGGATTAGGGTCGCTCTTTGCCCACGCTAATGAAATGACCATGGAAGAGGCTGGAGGTATACATTCTGAATATACTCCGCGTGGTTGGATGAAAACTGAAAAAGAGCTATTAATATTTGAGCAGCACTTATATTTAAGACAACCAGGTTATGGCACAAGCTACATCACAGGTAAATACTTACTAGAAGCGGCTATGGCAGAATACGCGCTTGGCAAAGAGCTCAAGGGAGAGGCATTCGCACTTAGTGATTTCTTTGACAGTATTAATCGCATTGGCAATATTCCTGTCGCATTAACCCAATGGGAAATGACTGGAAATTCAGATCATATGATCATGATGAAGTGAGTAGATTTTAGATAACTATTAATTCAAACAGATGAAAAAAAGCTCTTTTTGGCCATTATGGTTAATGACAGGTCTTCTTATGGCGATTTCTGTAACTGTCAAAGCACAAGAAAATGACCTTAGCCTTGATGACATATTTGCAACACCAAAACTAACTGGAACAACTCCATCACGTCCGATGTGGGCGCCAAACAGTAAACACTTTGCATTTACATGGAATGAACCAGGAAATCCGGGGCGTTTACTTTGGGCATCCACAAGTGATGGAAAAGAATTGCGTCTCATTTCCAAAACAAACACACCTTCTGTTCGCGATATGGTCTGGACTGATTCAAACACGGTTATTAGCCTTAGAGGAAACGATCTCTGGCAGACCAGACTGCGTCAAGAAGAAGACATCGAATTGATGCCAGTAGAAACAGGCGCACATAATTTATCGAAATCACCAAGTGGTAATCAATTGGCCTATATAAGCAACGGGGATCTATGGCTTGCTAACCTAACCACCAAACAAAATCACCAGCTCACCAAGTTAGGTATAGCGAGTCTCTCGAGTTTAGGGAAAGGCCGTTACAACCGACCAGAACGCGAAATCGGACCGGGGATCTGGAGTGGACCAACCTATAAGTGGTCGCCAGACGGCAAGACCATTGCATTTCATTTGGTGGACAGACGTAAGATGCGAAAAGTACCATTCCCAAATTACCTAGCAACTGAGACTAACCCTAACGAAGTACGTAGAAGTTATCCTGGTGATCCAAACGAGATTCGTAGCGTTGGCCTATTGAATATTGAGAATAGTAGCATTGTCTATCTTGGTTTACCAGATTCAAGCGCTAATCAGATTATCGACTTTAACTGGTCACCAAAAGGTGCTTTACTCATTGATGTCGCATCCGACAATGCGGTTGAACGTAAATTGTATGTTGTGTCGCCTAGCAATAGTGAACCACGCGAGATTTGGAGCGGTGTTAGAGAGCGTCGTATGTATACATTATTTGGATCTAACTGGCATCCTGATGGGGAAAAAGTTGTTTTCTTAAGTGATATTAATGATCGCTATGGAGTTTACACCATCGATCCGTCTAAAGCAAATCGTAATCCAATACAAATAACAGATCCTTCTTACGATGTGTTGTCCTCACCAAAGATTACTGGTAACGCACTATTCTATGAAGGCAATGGTATGAATCCATATGAACAACATGTGTATCGCTTGAATTTGTCAGGAGGCAAGCCTAAGCAAGTAACACAACTTGCTGGCCGTAACGTTGGCTATCCATCACCTGATGGCCAAAGCTTAGTGTTCACAAATAGTAGCGACACCTCACCAACTGAGCTTTACCTCGTAAGCAGCAAAGGTGGTGAAGCAAAGCAAATAACCCATTCGCCATTAGTCGCCTTCAGCAAGAGAAACTGGGTAGGTGCAGAATACGTCAGTTTCCCAAGTCTTGTAGATGACTACACGCTGCATGCACGGATTCTGAAACCAACTCATATGCAACCCGACGAGAAGTATCCTGTGATTTTTGGACCTGTGTATTCGAATACAGCTAGAAACCGCTGGGCCGGAAACTACAGTCTTATACAGCAACTTTTGGTTCAGAAAGGATATATTGTTGTACAGGTAGATTCACGAGGCAGCAATGGTTATGGAAGAGCCTTTCGTGAGGAATTCTTGCTAGGCTTTGCCGATCAAGACATAGAGGATTATGCAAGCGCAGTTGCTTATATGGAGTCACTGGATTATGTTGATCCTGATCGAATTGGTATTTGGGGCAGTAGCTACGGTGGTACGCTTTCCGTGTATTCGCTGTTAAAGAAGCCTGGCTTATTTCAGGCAGGAGTTGCTGCAGCTGCAGCTGTGGACCCTGTGTTCTTTGGTACAGACGATGTTGCGATTGTACGTACCCCTCAGACACACCCTGAAGTTTTCGAAAGAAAAGCGCTCAAATATGCAGGGAATCTGCAAGATAAACTCCTGTTTATCCATGGGATGCAGGACCATGTTGTCCCATTTAAGACTACGGCTGTATTAGCAGAAGAACTGATTAGACAGGGTAAGAATTTCGATTTTGCATTTGCGCCAGGTGCAACGCATGGATGGAGCCGTGAGCAAAATTACGATCGTTATCTTTTTGGTAAATTAATCGAATTCTTCGATAGACATATAGCAAAGCCATCTGAATAAATAACAAAAGGGTAATAATGTACAGCCGCAATCACCTCTAAAGCTTATTAAAAATTCCATTATGTATTATTCTAACAACTCTATGCTTTACTTGTATTGAAGATAAAGGATTGGTTAGAACACTTCCACAAGTCTCTCCTACAACAGTAGAATATGACGAAAGCAAGGCACTAAATATTTATATAGATGGAAATAATGCTGTTTTTACAAATAAAGAGGCAGTAGATCTTGACGCATTAAAAATAAAAACCAAAGCGTATTTATTATCCTCAAAATCTAATGCAGCTATTGCCATTAGAACCGAACATGAAACGATGTACAACACCTACATGAATATTCAAAATACAATAGTAGAAACTATTAATACATTAAGACAAGACCTTTCAAAAAAAATATTCAATAATGATTTTGAAAGCTTAAATGATAAAGAGCGTTCTCAAATTACATCAATTTATCCTTTGAATTTAATTGAAATATTCTAGAAATAAAACCCAAAACTACCTGTAATACCAAATCGTCTAGCGCCAGGGTTATCTAGGTAATTACCTCTAAAATTAAAGTCTAAACGCAATACCTTAAAGATATTGGCAACACCGATACTATACTCATAATATAGTCTTGAGTCAGGTGCGATTAAGGGAAATTCCACAGGGTTTCCAGTTGTACTAAGCGCAATATTTTCAGGCGACAATTCTCCCCAAACTCCACGTATACTAGCAATAGCCCTTAAATTGTATTTTTTAAGGAAAGGAATTCGTGAAAATAAGCGTCCATTAAAATTATGCTCTAAGTGTACTGAGGTATAGGTATCTGTTACAAACTCATAAAAATCGAGTTGTGAGAAGGTATTATAAATTGAGAAAAAAGTTTGGTTACCTGGCACTACACTCAGTAATGCTAATGGTACTTCACCAAAAGTTTTACCTGCCTCTACTGAAGACGTCAGCCTGCCAAAACCACCTATTTGCCATGGTTGAATGTATGAGAACTGGACTTTGGTATAGTCAAAATCACTATCAAACCAATCGCGATCACCTCTAGATATTTGTGCAAAAAGTCGCGCAAAATTATCATTCTTCTCTTTACGTTCTACACCAAAACCAGTCATTTGACGCTTTGGAAAATAAGATAAAGCCAAACGACCTTCAAACTGATTGACTGTAGAGGATACACCATTTGGTGCTGTGAAATCATTATAATCTAGACTAAATGTCGGAGAAGCTGATCGCAATTTCCTGTAACTGCCATCGAGTCGTACTTCTAAATTACGCCAAGGTTCAATAGCGATTCCAAAATTGGTAAGACTGATATTAGTTAATTTATCATTAGCCCCTGTACCGACAACGGCCGAAGAAGCTAAACTTCTGCCTAAGACATCTGTAGAACTTGTAAGGCTGGCACCTATTTGCTCAACATCGCGGCGTTGGCCACCGAAAATGGTAAAACGACTTCGCTTATCTAATAACCATTTACCAGATATCCCGTATTTAAACTTATCATCCCTAAACCCATATGCAACAAATCCTTCAAGTCTCCATAAATCGTTTGGACCAAAATAAGTTCGACCACCTGTTCTAAGTCGAAGCCCTTCAACATCATTAAATCCAAAGGTTGAAAAGATAGGTCCGTAATCAAAATTCATACTCGGAAATTCAATATAACCTGAAGCGAGGATACTTCCTAAATTATATAAGCGCTTAAACTTCTTTACTGTCTTTAGGGTATCTAACATTTTATAGACACCTTTCTCATCTTTATTAAGCACTTCTAAACGATTCTTTTCCCAGAAGTCATCTTCACGATTATACACATCTGCATCATAATCATAAACGGCCTTCTCGTAAAACTTCTCGTCCTTTTTCTCGTTAAACTTGTAGTTATCATACAAGGTGGTACGCTTTCCATAAACACCGCGCGATTTCTCCTTTTTATTCAAGGCAAAATCAGACAGAAAGTAATCCCGCTTTATTAAAAATACAGAGTCGTTTAACACTTCAAATTCCTGCTCTATATAGATTTCTTTCACCCAATTAATATTAGCACTTTTTGATGCCTGAAGGTTAATTTCCTTAATAGCATAGGTAGAGTCATTAACCCAAAAATCTCCTTTAAAGGTCAATTCATTTTTTCGTCGTGGGTAATAAATAATGTTGTAGCACCATTTATTATCAATATAGGCACTATCGGAAAGGACATAATTATAAGTCTGAATTCCGGTACGACTCAACGGACTTACAAAACTCTTATCAAAAAACTTTAAATAATTATCATAAACATCATACTCCGAATATAAGTCGTCTATAAAATCAATAATCACCTGGTTATCACTAAATCCTGAGTTTTTATTACCAATTAGATCTTCTCTTTTTTCGTTACGCTGATTATCACCATATATCTTCTTCACAGATTCATTCAGAAAGATTGGCAAATAGGTTTTACCTGTTACTGAAGAGGTGTCAACTTCCTCAAAAACAAACTCCATACCTTTAAAGAGTTTACTTTTTATGAGAGCACTATCAATGGTATTAAGATCGAACTCAACTTTTTCATACTGATCGTATTCGTATTGTTTAAACTGCTTTAATCCATTTTGACGTTTACGTTCCCAAATCTTCTTAAGGATTCGGATAGCAGGATTCTCTGAAGCTTTTTTAGATTGTTTACCAGTGACAATAACCACCTCTTTAAGTGAAGCTGCTTCCTCCTTTAATACAAACTTTAAATCGTAATTAACTTTCTTGGTTAAAGGTATCTCTAGCAATTCAAAACCAATAAACGATACAATTAAAATCTCCCTAGTTTCATTGGACTCGAGATAAAACTTACCATCTTCATTGGTAATGGTTCCTTCTGTTGACCCTTTAAAAAGTACGTTTGCAAAAGGAATAGGATCATTGTTTTCATCAAAGACATAACCACTTACCTTAGTCTGTGCAAAGGCTGCAATAAATGAGAAGCATAATAAAAATGAAAGTAGTCCCTTTTTCATAATAAAAACAAACTTCATCAACAACCGTGCTAAACTTTAGCTTTAGGTCACTAATGAAGTTTATTAAACGCAGATAACTGCAATTTATTTATTTGTACAATACTTTTTTTACAGCCTTAACAACATCGTTACTATTTGGCAACCATTCCTCTAAAAGTACTGGTGAATATGGCGCCGGTGTATCTGCTGTATTAATCTTTACGATTGGTGCATCTAAATAATCAAAAGCTTCAGATTGTACAAGATATGTAATTTCAGTTGCCACGTTACCAAATGGCCAAGCTTCTTCAAGAACTACTAACCTATTGGTCTTCTTCACCGACTCTATAATGGCTTTCCTGTCCATAGGACGCACAGTTCTTAAATCTATAATCTCACAGGAGATGCCTTCCTTCTCTAACTCATCTGCCGCTTTAAACGCCTCTTTAATGATTTTCCCAAAAGATACGATTGTAACATCAGTACCTTGCCGTTTTACATCAGCCACTCCGATAGGTAAGACATATTCTCCATCTGGAACATCTCCTTTATCACCATACATTTGCTCACTCTCCATAAAAATTACAGGATCGTTATCTCTGATTGCTGATTTTAATAAGCCTTTTGCATCATATGGGTTAGAAGGTACAACGACCTTTAATCCAGGAGTGTTAGCAAACCAGTTTTCAAATGCTTGTGAGTGGGTTGCTGCTAATTGTCCAGCAGAAGCCGTTGGACCTCTAAAAACAATAGGACATTTAAACTGCCCTCCAGACATTTGTCTAATCTTAGCAGCATTATTTATAATTTGATCAATACCAACAAGAGAGAAGTTAAATGTCATGTATTCGACTATCGGACGGTTACCTGTCATCGTAGATCCAATAGCAATACCAGCAAAACCTAGCTCTGCAATTGGCGTATCAATAACACGCTTAGGTCCAAATTCATCTAACATACCCTTAGATGCCTTGTAGGCACCGTTATATTCTGCTACCTCTTCACCCATTAAATAAACGCTCTCATCTCGGCGCATTTCTTCACTCATAGCCTCAGCAATAGCCTCTCTAAACTGAATAGTCCTCATTCTTAATTTTTAAAACGAAAAACAAAAGTAAGGATTATTAAAAAATTAAATAAATCAAATTTCTTTAAAATTTATTATGCGTGCATAGTAAAAATTCGAAAATAAATATTTAACTTCGCATTCGATTAATTCTAAGGCGTTTTCAGGCCACAACCTGCCTGTTTTTGGGCTCTTTTTTGGAAAATATTCGAAAACGTTATCGTTAATCTGACAAAATATTTACAAATCAATAAATAAATAGATTATGAAGATTTTAGTGTGTATCAGCCATGTTCCTGATACTACTTCAAAGATTAATTTCACAGACGGTGACACAAAATTTGACACTAATGGTGTTCAATTTGTGATTAATCCTAATGATGAATTTGGTTTAACACGTGCCATGTGGTTTAAAGAAAAGCAAGGTGCTAGTGTGGATGTAGTTAATGTAGGAGGAGCAGAAACAGAACCAACTTTAAGAAAGGCACTGGCTATTGGTGCAGATTCTGCAATCCGTGTCAATACTGAAGCGTCGGACGGTTATGCCGTAGCAAAACAATTGGCTAAGGTTGTAACAGAAGGAGCTTATGATTTAGTGATTGCAGGTAGAGAATCTATCGATTATAACGGTGGCATGGTTCCTGGAATGTTAGCCGCTATGACTGGCGCTAATTTTGTAACCAATTGTATTGATTTAGAAATCGATGGCACAAACGCCAAGGCAACAAGAGAAATTGATGGTGGTAAAGAAACTGTAAATACATCATTACCATTAGTCATTGGCGGGCAAAAAGGATTGGTTGAAGAGAGCGATCTTCGTATACCTAACATGAGAGGAATCATGATGGCGCGTAAAAAGCCATTAAATGTGGTTGAACCTTCTGAAGCTAATGCCGAAACTAAAGCAGTAAGCTTTGAAAAACCAGCACCAAAAGGTGCCGTTAAATTAGTTGATGCAGGAAATATAGATGAATTAGTGAACTTACTTCATAACGAAGCTAAGGTCATTTAAAAAAAAAGAATTATGTCAGTTTTAGTATATACAGAATCAGAAAACGGAAAATTTAAAAAAGCAGCCTTAGAAGTAGTTTCTTATGCAAAGGCTGTTGCAGACCAAATGGGTACAACAGTTACGGCTGTTGCGATTAATGCAGACGATAGTGCAAGTTTGGGTGCATATGGAGCCTCAAAAGTTTTAGCAATAAGTAACGCAGATCTAAACACATTTAATGCCAAGAAACATGCAGCTGTGATTGAAGCAGCTGCAAAACAAGACGGTTCTAGTGTTGTTATCTTAAGTTCTAGTGCAGACAGTAAATATTTAGCTCCTTTATTAGCGGTTGGTTTAGAAGCAGGTTATGTTTCTAATGTAGTTGAAGCTCCTTCAAGTACATCACCATTTACTGTAAAGCGTACTGCCTTTACTAATAAGGCATTTGCTAACACAGAAATTAATACAGACGTTAAGGTTGTTGGTCTTTCTAATAACTCTTTTGGATTGGTTGAGTCTGGGGGAAGTGCTTCCGTTGAAGACTTTACACCAGCAATCCCAGATTCAGGAGTTAACGTAGCATCCGTAGATAAAGCTACAGACAAAGTAACTATTGCAGATGCTGAAGTTGTAGTATCTGGTGGTAGAGGATTAAAAGGTCCTGAAAATTGGGGCCTAGTCGAAGAATTAGCAGATGTTCTAGGTGCAGCAACAGCATGTTCTAAACCAGTGTCTGATTTAGGATGGAGACCACATAGCGAGCACGTTGGCCAAACCGGTAAACCAGTTGCTTCTAACTTATATATAGCCATCGGTATTTCTGGGGCAATTCAGCACTTAGCAGGTATAAATGCTTCAAAAGTAAAAGTAGTTGTTAATACGGATCCCGAGGCTCCTTTCTTTAAAGCGGCAGATTATGGAATCGTTGGTGATGCCTTCGAAGTAGTGCCTACACTGATTGAAAAATTAAAGGCGTTTAAGGCTCAAAATGCATAATTTTATTACCTTGTAATAAGATAAGGACTGTTTAAATTTAGAGACGCTCTTACTTTGACCATTTGTCGAAAGTATTAAGAAAATTATCCAAATCTGCTTTTAGCAGTTGGTAAAGTCCAAATTTAAACAGTTCTTTGTCTTTTATAATTATGAGCTTAGTTCGATTAAATATTAAGGGAATATCATATAGCCAAACTCAAAATGGTGCTTATGCTTTAATTCTCAATGAGGTGGATGGTGATAGAAAATTACCGATTGTTATTGGAGCCTTTGAAGCGCAATCTATTGCTATCGCTTTAGAAAAAGAGATTCGTCCGCCGCGTCCTTTAACTCATGATTTATTCAAAAACTTTGCAGATCGCTTCGATATAATAGTAAAGCAAGTCATTATCCACAAGTTAGTTGATGGAGTATTTTACTCAAGCCTAATTTGTGAGCGTGATAAAATTGAAGAAATTATTGATGCCAGAACAAGCGATGCAATTGCATTGGCCTTACGTTTTCAGGCACCAATTTTTACTTATAAAAATATCTTAGATAAAGCCGGCATCTATCTTAAAGTTAATCCTAAAAAGGATGAAGAGGAAGAACAAGATAGTATCCTTGTTGACGATTTAGTTGCAGAAGAAATTGAAACTTCAGCTATAGAACAGGAAGGCTTTAAAGAAAAATCTTTAGAAGAGCTTAATGCTTTGCTAGAAGAAGCTGTACATAATGAAGATTATGAGAGAGCAGCTAAAATTAGAGACGAAATCTCCAAGCGTTAATTAAATCCACTTTTTATGCGTCATTTTTTCAAAGCCCTTATTGCTATTATTATTGGTTTTTCAACACTAACAGCACAAGAGCTAGAAAAAACATGGCAATTTGATGCTATCGAAGATAGTGCAGGATCAGCTCTATTTGATGTCACTGAAAATGATTCCATTGTATTTAGTAATGGCGAATTTCACTATGCTTTAGAGGCCAAGAATAATCTCAAAGCATCTGGTGATTACATTTATCAAAATAACCTATTGATATTTTATTATAGTCAACCGAATGACACCATAAGGCACTATAAAATAAATACCTTAACAGATTCGACTTTGGTATTTACTGAAAAGGGAATCTCTTATAAATTTATAGCTTCAAAGCACCTCGAAAATTTAATAAGTACAGATCAATTTGAAGAAAGAGCGACTATTATACCTAGTCAAGGCTTTTCTATGGATAGCCTATGGCGTGGTGTTCTTGGTATGGTGGTGCTAATTTCAATTGCTTATTTATTTAGCAGCAACCGAAAAGCCATTAATTGGAAAACAGTTGGCATTGGTTTAGGGTTCCAATTAATAATTGCTGTTGGTGTATTAAAAGTTGAGATCATTAAGACAGTCTTTGAGGCTATCGGTAAAATATTTATCAAGGTCCTTGATTTCACAAAAGCAGGAAGTCAATTTCTTTTTGAAGGCTTAGTTGTGGATATGGACACCTTTGGATTCATCTTTGCCTTTCAGGTTTTACCAACCATATTATTCTTTTCAGCATTAACTTCTGTTCTATTCTATTTGGGGATAATTCAGAAAGTTGTTCAGGCATTTGGATGGCTTTTATCTAAGCTTTTAAAAATTTCTGGAGCCGAAAGTTTAAGTGTTGCAGGTAATATTTTCTTAGGACAAACTGAAGCACCACTTTTAATTAAGGCGTATTTAGAAAAAATGAATAAGTCCGAAATTCTGTTTGTATTGATTGGAGGTATGGCTACCGTTGCTGGTGCTGTATTAGCGGCTTATATAGGTTTCTTAGGTGGAGATGACCCAGCATTAAGGCTTGTATACGCAAAGCATTTATTAGCTGCCTCAGTAATGG
>NZ_JABSST010000045.1:12482-28805 GCF_013213975.1 Winogradskyella sp. | reverse complement strand
TTTTCAAAGCCCTTATTGCTATTATTATTGGTTTTTCAACACTAACAGCACAAGAGCTAGAAAAACCTATAAGCGATTCTTTACATACTGCACTTAAAGTTCAAAATATTCCTGTTGAAATTGGAGAACTTGCAGACCCTAAAATAAACGATTGGCAACTGTCAGAAAATATTGTTTATGAAAGTTATCCTGATAGTATCTTAGTTAAAAACGAATTTATTAAAGGAAAAGAGTTTTTAAATTTAAGTAAGAATGGTGAATATATCTCAACACTAAATAACACTTTTAACAAAGGGGTTTGGCTTCAGAACAATAATCTTTTAGTATTTAAACAAAAAGTTCCTACTACAGTTGATGTGTACTATGAAATTTTGAAACAAGCCAATAACACACTTCAAATAAAAAATGGCAATAATGTATTGACTTATATTTCTAATAGTCACCCAAACTATACACAGCAAGAAGCAACAACCGATAAAATAATACCAAGTGAGGGTTTTACATTTACAAGTTTTTGGAGAGGTGTACTTGGTATGGTCTCTTTAATTTTTATTGCATTTTTATTCAGTAGTAATCGTAAAGGTATTAATTGGAAAACCGTAGGGATTGGGTTAACTTTTCAATTATTAATAGCTATTGGTGTATTAAGAGTTGAGTTTATTAAAAATGCTTTTGAAGCCGTTGGACAAGTCTTCATAAACATTTTAGATTTTACTAGAGCTGGTAGTGAATTCCTATTTAGTGGAGTCATGGATGTAAATTCATACGGATTTATATTCGCATTCCAAGTATTACCGACTATATTATTTTTCTCTGCATTAACCTCTGTATTATTCTACTTAGGTATTATTCAAAAAGTAGTTAAAGCGATGGCTTGGCTATTATCTAAAACACTTAAAATATCTGGCGCAGAAAGTTTAAGTGTTGCTGGCAATATATTTTTGGGACAAACTGAGGCTCCATTATTGATAAAGGCTTATTTGGAAAAAATGAATAAGTCGGAAATATTATTAGTAATGATCGGTGGTATGGCTACTGTTGCTGGTGCTGTTTTAGCAGCATATATAGGTTTCTTAGGAGGTGATGATCCAGAATTACGTTTGTTTTATGCAAAACACTTGTTAGCCGCCTCTGTAATGGCTGCACCTGGCGCAATCGTTATTTCCAAAATATTATTTCCTCAAACTGAAGAAATTAACACAGATGTTAAAGTATCTCAAGAAAAAATTGGTGCTAATCTACTAGACGCAATTGCAAATGGAACTACTGAAGGACTCAAATTAGCTGTAAATGTAGGTGCTATGCTCTTAGTATTTGTTGCATTTATAGCCATGATTAATGGTATTCTTGGTTGGGCAGGTGATGTAACATCGCTCAATAGTTGGATGGCTGCTAATACACCATACCAATCGTTTTCACTTGAAGTCATTTTGGGAACTGTCTTTGCGCCTTTAATGTGGTTGATAGGTGTCGCTAAAGAAGATATGATGATGATGGGTCAGCTTTTGGGAATTAAACTTGCTGCTAGTGAATTTATTGGTTACATACAGCTGGCTGATTTAAAAAATGTGGCCAATGCTACACATTTAAATTATAATAAATCTGTTATAATGGCTACTTACATGCTTTGTGGATTTGCCAATTTTGCTTCTATAGGTATTCAGATTGGTGGTATTGGTTCTTTAGCACCAGGGCAACGCAAACAACTCTCTAAATTTGGAATGAAAGCCTTAATTGGAGGTACTATTGCCTCTTTAATTTCTGCAACTATAGCAGGAATGATTATAGGCTAATGATAGTTAATAACTTTTAATATTATGAAAAGCTTTAAACTACATTGATTTAAAGCTTTTTTTTATTTTCGTTTATGAGTGTTGTTCTAAGATCCGACACTCTTATTTGCCCTTATTTAATTGAATATAACTTAAAGAGAATCCCAGGGTATTGGGAACTGAATATGAAGCAGTATCACGATTTAGTAAAGCACGTTTTAGAAAACGGAAATGAAAAAGGAGATCGCACAGGAACAGGAACTAAAAGTGTTTTTGGTTACCAGATGCGTTTTAATTTGAGCGAAGGATTTCCAATGGTTACCACTAAAAAGTTGCATTTAAAATCAATTATTTACGAATTACTTTGGTTTTTAAAGGGAGATACCAACATCTCTTATTTAACTGAAAACGGTGTTCGCATCTGGAATGAATGGGCAGATGAAAATGGAGATTTAGGTCCTGTTTACGGTCACCAATGGCGTAATTGGGCCAGTGAAGATATTGATCAAATTAAAGAGGTAATTAAAACTCTTAAAAATAATCCAAACAGCAGACGAATGTTAGTTTCTGCTTGGAATCCTTCAGTGTTACCAGATACGTCTAAGTCCTTCTCAGAAAACGTGACTAATGGCAAGGCAGCCTTACCACCATGTCATGCATTTTTTCAATTTTATGTTGCAGACGGCAAACTCTCTTGCCAGTTGTATCAACGTAGTGCAGATATCTTTTTAGGGGTCCCATTTAATATTGCATCTTATGCGCTATTCACCATGATGATGGCTCAAGTTTGTGGTTATCAACCTGGAGATTTCATCCATACTTTCGGTGATGCACATATCTATAATAATCACATGGAGCAGCTCGAGTTACAATTATCAAGAGATCCTAGACCATTACCAAAAATGATTTTAAATCCTGAGGTAAAGGATATCTTTAATTTTAAATTTGAAGACTTCACATTAGTTGATTATAATCCTCATCCGCATATTAAAGGCGTGGTTGCTGTATAGAGGCTGACTAAAATTTTAGCTTTATTAATGTTTAGCGATGGCTCTATTTCTGATAGCCCCTAAAAATCTATACCAAATCAGAACTGGATTCTACTAGGAAATAACATTGTGAGCACATGGACTCGTCATCAATAAATACAATAGAGCATGTTTTTATTTACAAGGGCTGTGAAAATGAAAAGACAATGGAGCTTAGAAAAGTTGCATGTCTTAAAAAATAGCTAAACCCTTTCAAAATCATTTTAGAAGGCCCCTACCTTCGAATTCAAAAGCAAAAACTGGTAAGGTGAGATTTTTTTTCAATTTCATACTGATATTGCCGATTCTGTTACTGACAGTTGAGCAAAAAGCACCGATCGCTTTTTAGAACAAGAGGTCCTTCACGTCTTTTGCAATACATCCCAAAATGTACTTCTAGCTATCAAAATCCAACAATAACGCCCCACAGAAAAGTACGCTGAAATCCCATTGGCACAGCTAAAGCTCTAAAACTAGAAAAGTTGAGCAAATTTCAGTTAAAATTAATCATTAATAAAAAGGAAGAGCAAGGCAACAAAAAAAGCGCATCATCGCGTTGTGATTATTGAAGTCATGCGACCAACTAAGCATCTGTCAAAGTTAAAAAGTCAGGCATTAAAAATGGTATAGCCACTGATACACCGCAGAGCTTATTAATAGCTATATATTTATAGGTTAAATCAACCTCTTAATAAAAAAAGCGTCTCTATTGAGACGCTTTCTTAAGGTTAATAGCACAAGATCTTATAAATTTAGAACACCGTTTTCTGCCGCTGCAAAATCACTCCACGCATAAGCATCTGCCTGTTCGTCGTTAATGTAAACACCATCAACAATATATCTAAATTCATATGAATTTTCACTTTCTAAGTCAACAGTACCTTTAAACGTACCATTTTTTAATTTCTTTAATTCCGTAGCTTCAGTATTCCACTCGTTAAAGCTTCCAACTACTGCTACACTTTTAGCCTCCTCTGCAGGAACTGAAAATGTTACCTTACAAACTGGCTTACTTTTTAAATACTGTTTTTTAATTGCCATAATAATAGATTTAATTACAATCCAAAAGTATAAAAGAAAAAACCACAAACTATAGAGAAAATACCCTAAAATATAAAAATTATCAATTTGATAAAATCAGCTTTACTTTTTAGTAAACTTGATAGTTTTTAGAGGGTGAAATTGCGGTTTTAACAATTGCTTTTTTATACCTTAATCGCTGATTTTCAACGATATCGTTTGCGTAAACTCACAAATAAATTGCCCTTAAAACTACGATATCGTTTTAGTGAAAAAGAAGTATCTTTATATCATAAAATATGACCCATGTTTGGCAAGAAAAAACAAGTTTCTACCATAAATAAAGAACAACTAGAACTCATTAAAAATGCTCAAAAACGCATTCGCCAAAAAAAGCGCTTGTATATCCATTTTGTGATATTTATAATCGGTGCAGTGTTTTTAACTATTGCCAACTCCGTGTTAGGCATCGGAGAAGACTTTACCATTGCTGGAGTTAACTGGATTGTCTATGCCATATTAGCTTGGTTATTTCTGTTTACTTATCACTTTATCAGTGTTTTTATTACACATAAATTTATGGGTAAGGCATGGGAGCAACAGCAATTAGAAAAGCTCGTGAATCAGCAACAAGAGCGTATTGAAAAACTGAAAGAAGGTTTTTTAAAGGAAGAACATAAAATTGTACAGTCACAAGCATACAAGGAAGTACAAGTAGAGGCCAAAGCTGATAAAAACAAAAAGTTGAATGAACTAACTATAATCGTTGCAGCTGGCGAAGATAATGCTATTGGAAAAGACAATGATTTAATTTGGCACCTGAGTAACGATCTCAAGCGTTTTAAACAATTAACGTCTGGACACCATATCATCATGGGACGAAAAACATTCGAAAGCTTCCCTAAGCCATTACCAAACAGAACACATATCGTTATAACCCGACAAGATAATTACAAGGCTCCTGAGGGTGTCATTATAGTAAACAACCTTGAAGACGCTATTGACGCAGCAAGATCTGATAAGCAACCGTTTATAATTGGTGGTGGTGAGATCTACAAGCAATCTTTAGATTTAGCTGATAGATTAGAAATTACCAGAGTACATGCAACATTTGATGATGCAGACACTTTCTTCCCAGAAATTGATCAAACACAATGGAAAGAGGTTAATCGTGTTACTCATGATGTTGATGAGAAGCACGCCTACCCATTTTCATTTATGACCTATTTAAGAAAATAGATTTCTGGTTTTAGGATCTGGCTATATCCATTATGGAAAAGGTAGTGTTATCTTATAAGCACTACAAGATTATATAGGTGAAGCAAAGATTAATCCTGCAATAAAAAATATCCTGAAAAAGTCCCGTTATAAATAATCACCATATCCAACCTCTTTAGATTTCTTAAAGCATTTAGAACCACAGGTTCCTCACTCTTTAGTATATTATCAACGATTGGTTAAAAGAAATCACACTTTACGACAACCGATTTAAAAAGGTGTCTTACAAGACTCCTAATAATGGTAAATACCAAGTATAGCTTACAATTGAAAGCGCTAAAGTTTAATCTGATAGTATTGGTAATGAAACCAAAAAAACCAATATAGAATTGGACAGATATAGGATGCCTTATGGATAATGATGATCAAAAGCAACTTTAAGCGCAACAACGCGTAAAGTGTGATAAGAAAGAGTCACCGATAACTGTTGAGTTAGATTCTTTACCTGTAAAAGGTGTTATAGATCCTAGGCACTTTCTTATTGATAGAGTGTATAAGGATAATATTAAGAGTTTAAGTTCAGAAGAATGACAGACTTCTGGATGCTACCTTTCATAGCCTAAGTCAATATTTTGGCCTTAATGTATTTTTATTAGACCTAATTAATATTATTCCTATTTTTGCAGCACTATAATGTTAAATCAAATGAACGCATATATTTTTCCAGGACAAGGCGCACAATTTTCAGGAATGGGATTAGACCTCTATGAAAACTCACCGTTAGCCCAAGAATTATTTGAAAAAGCTAATACTATTTTAGGATTTTCAATTACTGATGTCATGTTTGAAGGTTCAGCTGAAGATTTGAAACAAACCAAAGTAACGCAACCGGCCATCTTTTTACATTCTGTAATTCTAGCAAAAACCTTAGGTGATAGTTTTAAACCAGATATGGTTGCTGGACACTCCCTTGGAGAATTTTCTGCTTTAGTGGCTGCTGGAGCTTTAACGTTTGAAGACGGCTTAAAACTTGTATCGCAGCGTGCACAAGCCATGCAAAAAGCTTGTGAGTTGCAACCGAGCACTATGGCAGCTGTATTGGGATTAGAGGATGATGTTGTAGAGAAAGTATGCGCAATGACCGAAGGAGTTGTAGTAGCTGCTAATTATAATTGCCCAGGTCAGTTGGTAATTTCAGGCGAAATTGAGGCTGTTAATAAAGCTTGCGAAACGCTTAAAGAAGAAGGTGCACGTCGTGCCCTAGTCCTTCCTGTTGGGGGAGCATTTCATTCTCCAATGATGGAACCCGCTCGTGAAGAATTAGCTGCAGCAATTGAAAACACAACCTTTAGCAAACCTAACTGCCCAATTTATCAAAATGTAACAGCCGCTGCAGTTACTGATGAAAATGAAATTAAGGCTAATTTAATTTCTCAACTTACCGCTCCTGTGCGCTGGACACAATCTGTTCAGCAAATGATTGCAGATGGAGCAGTTCATTTTACAGAAGTTGGTCCAGGTAAGGTTTTACAAGGATTAGTTAAAAAAATCAATAGAGAATCAGAAACTGCTTCAGCAACGTTTGAAATTAACGCTTAATTCCACTCCACTTTGAAAAGAAACCTATTTATCGTTTTACTGATTGTTTTCAATATTGCTATTGACCAAATTTCTAAAGTATGGGTTAGAGCAAATTTTGACTATGGTGAAACCAAAAGCTTGATTGGCGAAAAATTTATTATGCAGTATGTCGAAAATCAAGGTGCTTTTCTTGGAATGGGAAGTGACATGCATCCAACATTAAAGCTCATTTTGCTTTTAATATTACCAACAATAGTCTTAGGTTATGTAATTTATTATATCATTAAAAATAAAGAACTCGATAGAATGAGTCTGATTGCATTTTGTTGTATTGTAGGAGGTGGAATTGCTAATGTTTTTGATCGAATTACAAGAGGCGAAGTTACCGATTTCTTCTTTATCAATCTTGGAGGAGTATTTAAAACCGGAATATTTAATATAGCAGATGTTTCTGTTACAACAGGAATGCTCATACTACTTTTCAGTGGACTTTTTAGCAAAAAGAAATCAACCGAGGTGATTGGTTAAGAATTAAATGAAAAATTCTTTATAATTTTCCTAACCTCTTATTTTTTGCTCCCATTTCCAAGCAGAGTCCATTGCATCGTCCAAAGTTAACTCCGTTTTCCAACCTAAAACGTCATTGGCCTTAGAAGTCTCTGCATAAGCAGCAATAACATCACCATCCCTTCTCCCTACAATCTTGTAGTTCAATTTTTTTCCTGAAACTTTTTCAAATGAATTAATCACTTCCAAAACTGAACTTCCTTTTCCTGTACCAAGATTAAAAATTTCATAGTTTGAATCATTCTTATTTTCAATAAGACGTTTCAGGGCCACTACATGGGCTTTAGCTAAATCAACAACATGAATATAATCTCTTATGCAAGTTCCATCTGGTGTTGGATAATCACCACCAAAAACAGATAGCTGTTCTCTTAGACCTATTGCTGTTTGAGTTATATATGGTACTAAATTTTGAGGAACACCGATTGGTAATTCTCCTATTTGAGCGGTTGAATGTGCACCGATAGGATTAAAATAACGTAAAGCTATAGCATTAAGTTTTTCATTTACCTTGCAGGTATCTCTAATGATTTCTTCCCCTACTTGCTTGGTATTACCGTATGGGGATTCTGCTGATTGAACAGGTGCATTTTCGGTAATCGGTAATTCTTCTGCTTGACCATAAACAGTACAGGACGAACTGAATATGAAATTCTGCTGCTTTAACTTAGTTAGTCTTTGCAACATATATACAAGTGTCCCAATATTATTTTCATAATACATTAAAGGATTATTGACACTTTCACCAACGGCTTTATTGGCTGCAAAGTGAATAACACCAGCCAAATTTTTATGCTTTTCAAAAAAATCTATTACGTCTTGTTTTATCTTAAGATCTAATTTTTGAAAAACTGGCTTTTTACCCGTGATTTCTTCAATACCACCTAACACATCTAAAGAAGAATTACTTAAATCATCGATAATAACAACTTCGAACCCTTCATTCTGCAATTCTACAACCGTATGAGACCCTATAAAGCCAAGACCTCCTGTCACTAATACTTTCATTAATTACTGCTCTTTATTTATAAAATTGAGTACCGTTGATGTAATAAAGTCAATTTGCTCATCATCAAGTTCTGTATGCATAGGAAGAGAAATCACAGACTCTACCAATTGATTTGTTATTCTAAAATCATCTTCATTATAACGTTCATCTTGATAAGCCTTTTGCAAGTGAAGGGGAATCGGATAATACACACCGCACGGAATATTGTTTTCCTGTAAATGAGCTACAAGCTCATTTCTATCAACTCCAATCAAGTTTAAAGTATACTGATGAAAAACATGACAATCGCAAGTATCACAAATACCCTCACATTGAGTTCTACCAGTTGGAGTTACGATTTTTGGATGATCTTTAAAAGCGCTCGTATACTTTGCTGCCGCAGCTCTTCTGGCCTTATTATAATCATCTAAGTGTGGTAATTTGGCATCTAAGACAGCAGCCTGAATAGAATCTAATCTCGAATTTACCCCAACCACGTCATGATGATAGCGTTTGTACATACCGTGATTTACTATTCCGCGGATAGTATGTGCCAAATCATCATCATTGGTAAATATAGCACCACCATCTCCGTAACAACCTAAGTTCTTTGATGGAAAAAATGATGTTGAAGCAACATGTCCAATCGCTCCTGTTTTAGTTTTGCTGCCGTCAGTATGCGTATAGTCTGCACCTATCCCTTGAGCATTATCTTCTATAACATATAAATTATGCTTTTTGGCGATGGCCATTATAGCATCCATTTCAGCAGCCAACCCAAACAAATGTACTGGTACAATGGCTTTAGTTTTTGACGTTATGGCTTTTTCAATAGCTTCTATATCAATATTAAACGTCACTGGGTCAACGTCCACTAATACAGGTGTTAATTGCAATAAGGCAATAACTTCTACCGTTGCAGCAAACGTAAAATCGGCTGTTATTACCTCATCCCCAGGCTTTAAACCTAGCCCCATCATTGCAATCTGTAAAGCATCTGTTCCATTGGCGCATGGAATCACATGTTTGACGTCTAAATAATTTTCTAAATTGCTTTGAAATTGACGAACCTTTGGTCCATTTATAAATGCTGCACTATCCATTACCTCTTGAATAGAAGGATCTACAACAGCTTTGATTTTTGAGTATTGACTCTGTAGGTCAACCATTTGAATTTTTCTCATCCTAGAAGTTTAATTGTGAAGACCTATAGCCTAAGGTCGATAGCGAAAATACAAAAATGTAATCGCTAAGGCAATGCAATTAGTTGAAAGAACTGTATTTTAGCACAAATCTATTGTCTTGAGGTTATTATATTCCATAGGAATTCAGTTTTTAGATATTGCTATTAAAATTATGGCGCTTTTTAATTCAAAGCTCAAGCTTGGAGTTAATGGAAGAAAAAATACGTTTTTAACGTTAAAACGTAACATTCAACCCACAGATAAAACCTTTTGGTTCCATTGCGCCTCTCTAGGAGAATACGAACAGGGATTGCCGGTCTTTGATGCACTTAAACAAAAATATCCTGATTACAAAGTCGTCCTGTCTTTTTTTTCACCATCTGGATATGAAGTAAGAAAGAATTCAAAAATAGCTGATGTTGTTGTATACCTCCCAATCGATACTATTAAAAACGCAAAAGCCTTTCTGGACGTTGTAAATCCTGATTTTACCATTTTTATTAAATATGAAATCTGGCCAAATTTTTTAAATGAAATTAAAAAAAGAAACTTCAATGCTATACTCGTCTCTGCCGTTTTTAGAAAGTCTCAAAGTTTTTTCAAATGGTACGGAAAGTTCATGAAATCTGCTTTAGAAGGATTTAATTATATATTTACCCAAGACAGTAACTCCCAAAGACTTTTAAAAAGTATTAACATTAACAATGTGTCTGTTTCTGGAGATACACGCTTTGATCGTGTTTATAATCAACTTAGCCTTGACAATACTGTTCCATTTATAGAGACATTTAAAAACAACGAAACATGTGTTGTTTTGGGAAGTACCTGGCCTGCAGATGATAAATTATATCTCGACTTTATTAATTGTTCCAAGGATAATACTAAGTACATTATTGCTCCGCACAACATCAAACCTAATTACATCACATCGTTAAGATCTCAAATAAAAAAAGATGTTGTCTGCTTTAGCAATATGAAAGGTAAGGATCTTTCGGCATTCAAAGTTTTTATCTTAGATACCATAGGCTACTTGAGTAAAGTTTATGCTTATGCCGATATTGCTTATGTTGGTGGTGCTGCCGGAACAACAGGTCTCCATAATATTTTAGAACCAGCTACATTCGGAATTCCAATAATAATTGGAAAAAACTATTCAAAATTTCCCGAAGCTAAAACACTCATAAATATTGGCGGTGTGTTGTCAGTAGCTTCCTCTAAAGCTTTTGAAAAATCACTGCAAGCCTACATTTCAAATGAAACATTAAGAGAAGAGAAGGGAATTTTAAATAAAGCTTTTGTAGAAGAAAATAAAGGAGCCGTCACCCAAATCTTAAATAGGATACGCATATAGTATAAGAGTACTGCATTTAATTGTGAAATTATACTAAAATCTCACTTAATTTGTTAATTTAGTGCATTAACAACTATTAACACTAAAACTATTCAAATGAAAAAAGTATTGTTAAGTTTAGCTCTAGTTGCATTTCTAGGGTTATCATTAAACTCATGTAGAGAAACCAAAGAAAAGACTGAAGATACAGTTGAAAATGCAGCTGAGGCTGTAAATGATGCTGCTGATAGCGCTGCTGAAGCGGCAGAAGATGCTGTTGATGCTACAACTGAAGCAGCTAGTGAGGCTGCAGATGCTGCTGGTGAGGCAGTTGATAGTGCCGTTGATACTGCCACTGAGGCAGCTAACGATGCTGCAAATGCAGCTGGTGAGGCTGTTGATAACGCTGTTGATGCGGCCAAAGAAGCCGCAGGTGAGGCTGTTGATAAAGCCGCTGAAAAAGTAAAAGGCGGAAACTAAGAAACGAATTCGTTATAACGATTTAAGAGCTCGACGTTTGTTGGGCTTTTTTTTATTGTGTAGATTCACTTAACTTTAACTCACTAGGCACTACAATGGTTTGTAATTCGTGATTCTCATTAGTTAAATTATCAATAAGTAGCTTCACTGACATTTCCCCAATATTGTAAGCGTTTTGATGAACAATTGAAATTTTTGGGCTTGAAAGCAAGTTTGTATGTTCATAACCAAAACCAATAACAGATAAATCTTTAGGAATGGCCTTATTGAGATTTTTAGCCATATTAATGGCTATGATTCCAGTAATATGATCAATAGAAATGATACCATCGGTCTCAGGATGCCCTTTTAGATATTCGTATATGGTCTTATCAACATCTTTAACGTTGTCTAGTTTTAAAATATTTGACTCGAGGCCAGCTTCTTCCAAAGCCTTGCGATAACCTCTAATTCTGAGTTTACCAACGCTTAGCTCTTCAATATTACTCACCAATAATATATTCTTTCGCCTCTCCCTCTTGATGAGGTATTGCGTTGCATCATAAACCAATTGAAAATCGTTAACAATTACCTTATCACAAGATATTTCATTCACAACCCTGTCAAACATCAAAACAGGAATTTTAGTATTGAGTACCTCTGCAATGTGATCTGTTTTTTCTTTGACTTGACTTTCTCTAGCCACGGTAATTAAAAAGCCGTCCACACTTCCATTTGAAAGTAATTCTAGACTACGCTTTTCTTTGTCGAGCGATTCATTAGATAAACATACAATGATATCATAATCGTTCTCGGTAGCTGTTTTCTCAATGCCATGTAAAACCTCAGCAAAAAATGGATTAGTTACTGTTGGTAGAATTACACCAATAGTCTTGGTCTTATTATTTTTAAGCTGTTGCGCAATTCTATTAGGCTTATAATTTAATTTCTCAGCCAGTTCATTAACGCGACGCTTCGTATTCTCACTTATCTCATGACTGTCGTTTAAAGCCTTTGATACCGTAGAGACTGAAATATTTAAAAGTTTAGCAAGTTCTTTAAGGGTAGTCATAGTGTTTTATTTTGCGATCTGACTTAAAGCTCTATCTACAGTATTAACAGGAAGTTTACACGTTCCATTAACACAAACATATATCAATGTCTCAGATTCATTGTACTTATTCTCTAACAAAGGTAAGCTACTTTCTTTACTTGACCCAGAAATTAAAATATTAGGCAAATAATGCTGCTTAAGTTCTTTATAGGTTTCAAATGCTCCATCACCACTGATGGCTACCTCATAATACGGATTTGAGTAATTGAGATATAAAGCTAACCAATTAGTATAAGCAGAAGGAGATTTTAACATTGCATCATTTACATTTCGTAACATTTGACTCGCTAAATCTGTATATTTAGTATCAGAAAAGTAGTGTCCAAGTTTGAATAAACAATCTGCCAAAACAGAATTTGACGATGCAATTACATTATCAAAGACCTCAGTCTTACGAGTAATTAATTTTGATGCATTATTTGAAGTAAAATAGAACATACCACTTTCCTTACTCATAAAATATTCAATTGCGTACTCCATTAAATTCTTAGCTTGGTTAAGCCACTTTTCGTCAAAAGTTGCCTGATATAAATCTATAAATGCAGCTATTGTATGGGCGTAATCTTCAGAAAACCCTTCTATTGTACTTTTTCCATTTTTATAGCTGTGAAATAGCTCACCAGAACCCATCAATTGTTTGTCTAAAATAAATTGTGCAATAGTTACTGCATTTTGCAAATAATCATCTCTACCAATAGCATTATAAGCGTCTACATAAGCTTTAAGCATTAAAGCATTCCAAGATGTTAATACTTTATTATCCAATCTTGGTTTACTTCGCTTAGCTCGCGCCTCTTTCAAAATGGTTGTCCAAGACATTATTTTCGAATTTAGTTCTTCTAAAGTTAAGTTATTGGATTTTGCAAATTCACCTGAAGATCTAGTCTTGTATAGTATATATAAATCCTTTTCCCATTTACCAACTGAATTTACATTATAATAGGCTTTAAATAATTGGAAGTCTTCTTTTAATAGTGATTGCAGTTCTTTTATAGTCCAAACATAATAAGCACCTTCTTCCATTTCGTTATTACCATTAAAGCTATCCGCATCCAATGAAGAATAAAAGGCTCCTTCTTTAGTTTTTAATTCGGTATTTACAAAAACAAGAGTCTTTTCGATGACGCGTTTATATTCAATATTTTTTGTCAAAGCATATGCTTGCGAATATAAACTCACCAATTGTGCATTATCATAGAGCATTTTTTCAAAATGGGGAACATGCCATCTATCATCTACAGAGTATCGTGAAAAGCCACCAGCAACCTGATCATAAATACCTCCATTTGCCATTGCATTAAGGGATCTGAAGACATAATTCTGTAACGCTTGTTTATTATTCTGAAAACTGTATCGTAACAAAAAGTTTAAATGGCTTGGCATTGGAAATTTAGGTGCCTCTTTTTGCCCACCCAGTTCAAAATCTAAAGATTTTTCAAGTTCGTTGACAGCATTCTTTAACTCTTCTCGCTTAAATTCTACTGTTGCGTTATTTACAGTTATTAAATCTGAATTTTTTACACCCTCTGTGAGCTTTTCGGCATAAGAAATTACCTTTTCAGGATTGTTTTTATAAAGACTAGACATGTCTTCTAATATCTTAGTCCACTGGTTTTTAGTAAAATATGTACCACCAAATACAGGTCTGCCATCAGGTAGTGTAATACAATTTAATGGCCATCCACCTCCACCTGTCATTAATTGAACAGCATTCATGTAAACTTGATCTACATCTGGTCGTTCTTCTCTGTCTACTTTGATATTGATAAAATTCTCATTCATTATCATGGCAACAGAATCATTTTCAAAACTTTCCTCTTCCATTACATGGCACCAGTGACATGCTGAATAACCTACTGAAATAACTATAAGTTTGTTCTCGGTTTTAGCTAAGGCTAAGGTTTCATCATTCCATGCTCTCCAATCCACTGGATTATACGCATGCTGAAGTAAGTAAGGACTTGTTTCATTGATGAGTGCATTTGGTGTTTCACCATCATCATTGATTTGATTGCTCTTATTTCCCTCAGAACAAGCAATGACCAGAAGGATTACAAAAATGTAAATTAAATTCTTTCGCAAATTATTGAACTTGGTTTTCGTTAATTTCTCTACTAGTTTACAATATAGAAAGTTAAGAAATAAAAAAAGCGTGCTTATGAATAAACACGCTTTTAATTAATCAATTTTTATCACTGTTGTTCTAATTCTTAACTAATTTGATAGTTTTAGAACCATTTACTGTCGACATCATAGCTAAGTAAATTCCATCGTTTAGACCAGAACCGTCTAAAACTACCTCGTTTGAATTAGGCGTTAATGACATAACTTTTTTACCTAAAATATCGTAAACTTCAATTGAAGTTACTTCTTGGTTATTAGCAGCTTTTATGTTCCATACATCCTTAGTTGGATTTGGAGCTACAGCGAATTCGTTACCTAACGCAAAATCAGTTGTTGATAAAGATCCACCATAGAAATAAACATTCCCAATATAAATAGTTGTACCTGGAAGTGTACTACCTAATTGATCTGTCAAGAATTGGATAAGTCCTACTTCATTAAAGTTGCTATTATCAGCTCCTACAAAAACATTAGTCTCACCAGAACCAGCACCTGCTAGGCCAATATCAATAGATTGCCAAGTTCCGACTTGTGTTTCATCTAAAATCACTCTAAAATCTTGATTTCCTGGCGCGCCATTTCCTACTAATACTACGAGGATATTATCCCCAGCAGTTAAAGATTCTGCGTAAAAATCGAAATGTAATACTCCAGCCGAAGTAATATCAAAGAAATTTGATCCTGCAAAATAATTTAATTGACCACCTGCACCACCAGTAAAGGTAAATGCATCAGGTGATCCACTTAAATCTAAATCAACCTCAGTAGCAGTAGATCCAAATTGTTCAATGAAGTTTGTACCTATGTCTGTATATGTTGTATTGTTACTTATAACCGAAATTACATCAGAAGCATCTTGAGTTGGTACAGGTGCAGCTGGTGGTAATTCTTCAAAGTTTACAGTATATGTCTGCATTGTTGTTCCATCAGGAGCAGTAACATCTAGTGTAGCAGATCCAGGAACACCCATTGCTTGAGTTATACTTACAGCAGATGATCCCATTCCTGCTTGAGATGCAGTCCCACCAACAGTTGGTGCCGTAGTAGTTCCATTTAGTAAACTAACTGTGTAAGTCGTTAATCCAGAATTAAATCCATCTATTGTAGTTCCATCAACGGTAAGATCGGATAATGAAGCGTCGGTATTTGGATCAAACGTTATGGTCTGTGCAACATCATCTAAGAAATAAAGTGCACCATTACCAGATCCAACCGTGGTACATGCAGGGTTAGCTCCAACACATGCTGGGTCGTAATTAGGAAATATTACGAACTCTGCAAATTGTTCGTTACCGTCCACTCCCGGAAGACCAGCAAAATCCACTGTTATTTCTTGCCAAGCATTTGGAGTAGCAACAACTAAATCGAAATCAAATGCCTCATTAGCTGGAGCTAAATCTGCCTGAAGTCTTACTCTTACTGGAGTATTAGCTACAGGAGTCCAGAATTTAAAAGTTACCTCTGTTCCTAATCCTAAATCTATTAATGGTGCTCCAGGTGTCTGGAAACCGAAACCAGCAAACCAATCTGCTGCATCTGGTTTATTAATCTCTAATACACGTCCAGACGTATTAGGCGCTGTAGGGTCTGGATTTACCACATTACCAAATCCGAGACCTCCAAAACCAAAGGCTGGCACGGTTGTAGTATCCTCAAAGTCCACTGGTAAGGATTGCCCATAAATAAGCGTTGTGCTTAATAATAAAAGTAAAAGAGTAAATTTTTTCATATTCGTTTTTTATTTAAGTTAATATTTGATTTCTAATAAAAAAGTTAGATAGATATTATCAATTTCTTAAAATTAATGCAATTTTGTTTAAATAATTATTACGAGACCTATACAAAATACCTACAACTACAACGATTGCGAAAACCCATATACAAACGACTAAAATCCAGCAATCATTGGGCTCAAAGACCTATAAAATACTTTTAACA